>JACMPW010000015.1 GCA_014377305.1 Candidatus Altimarinota bacterium
CCACAATCCTTGCATTTATACCTTTGTTTTCATCGCATGAATCCATCTCTTTTGATCTGATAACCAGAGCATTTTTTACATCGTTTTCTATAACTTTTATTCATCTCTCTAAAAAATAAGGAGTATTTGGCTCTATTATGCTAAATACTCATTATTTTAGCCACACACTATTTTCTAATATGCCACAATAAATGATAGTAATATTAGTATACTATCGTACTTTCTCGACCAAGCACCACCACAAAAAAATAAAGTCACTCTCAGAAATGAGAGTGACTTTATTGGTTTCCGAGGTATATGAAGAGATTTAGTCGTGTCGATTGATCGTCTCATCTCGATGTGGAGATGCATCCTCTCTCAAAGTATATGTGATCTTGGATCCGATCTCTATCGTCCCTATGATATCCGATATGAGTACCTCGTCGTAGTCATCAATTTCTGGTGCTGCCATCTCTGGTCGGATGATCACGGTTGTATCCTTGATATCCATGATATATCCTGCTTGTTTGTTTCATTTTCTCGCAGCGAACTTTGCATCATAGACAGAGTTCAGGATTGGTGTGATTTCTTTGATGCGATTTTTTGCGATAGATTCATCCACCTTGTTCGGGAGCTTGCTACTCGCAGCGAGTGGCTCATCATGGTACTCGAATATACCTACTGATTCGAATTGGTATTTGGCTACGAAGTCGAGAAGTACCTGAAAATCAGTATCCGTCTCACCAGGGAATCCGATGATGAAGCTTGTACGAACGAATGACTGTGGAAAATGAGCTCGGATATACTCGATGAAACTATCGATATGGGCCCGATCATAATGGCGACCCATGAGTTTGAGGATATTCTCACTCGCATGTTGGAATGGTATGTCGAAATAGGGGAGAAAATGTTTCAACTCGGTGAGCTTCGATAGATGGTCGAGTGTGAGGATATCTGGATAGAGATAGTAGACTCGATACTTGGCTCCTGTAGCTGACGCTGTGATCGTCTCGTCGATCGCCTGGAGCATCTCGATCAGTCGAGGCTCATCATAGATATCTGTCCCATAGCGAGTTGTATCCTGAGAGATGATCTGGATCTCACGGATCCCTTGATCGAGCATCATCTTGACCTCCGCCACGATGGACTCGATCGGACGACTTGTCTGGCGGCCACGGATTGTAGGTATAATACAGAATGTACAATTATTATCACACCCCTCAGCCACTTTCAGATACTCATATCCGAACGGAGCATGCATATATGCCCGTACCTCATCTCCTCTCCAGACGAATGCTTTTTTTCATTTTCCTGGTGCTGTGATCGATGCGAGATAGTTCGAGAGAGTTTTTTCTTTGGATTGCTTGTGTGCTTGTTTTGCTTTCACAATAGCCGAGAGGTTGAACTTGGATTTTTTCCCGAGTACGAGCTCCTCGATGACCGAATACGACATAAATGGTACAATTGATACGAGATTTTTCAAAGAAGATAAAAAAGCATCATCTTTCACACTCACATAACACCCCATGAGTATGAGCTTTTTCCCGAGATCATCGTAGTAGCTGAGCGTATTCTCACTCTCTTGGCGAGCTGATGAGAGGAATCCACACGTATTGACGATGACATACTCGGTCTCACTTGACTCAGGATCCTCGATATACTCGATTGGTGCACGATCCGAGTACTTGAGTATCTCACCGATGGCGAATTCGAGATCGACCATATTTTTGGAACATCCGAGATTGATAGCAGAAAAAGCGAACATAAAAATGAATTATATGAATTTGCGTGAGTATAGAAAAAAACTTGCAAAAAGCAAGGAATGGGTTCTCTGTATTAGATAGAGAGCATCTCTATAATCTCCCCTTCACTTTTCCCTGCCTTTTTCCACATCTTCGGGATGAATGATCCACTCGTGAATCCTGGAATCGTATTGACCTCGAGAAAATAGAACTCTCGTCCATCATATCGCCAGTCTATACGTACAACTCACCGAGTTCCGATATATTTACATATTAGGAGACTCTCACTTGAGAGTCTTTTTTGGAGATCATCTTCTCACTCCATCCAGACCTCGTTAGAGCCATCAGTTTCATATTTTTCCTCGTAGTCAAAGAAGTCATTTTTTAGACTCATGATCTCCATGATAGGCAGGGTGTGATATCCAGTTCTGTCTCGATAAACTCCCACAGTGAACTCGCGTCACTCGATGCACTCTTGGATCAGGATATCATCATCCGAGATCGTTGCTTGAGTTCCGATCAGCTCACTGCGATCATCTACCTTGGTCGCCCCGATCGAGCTCCCTCACTTATTCGGTTTGGTGATCACTGGATAGCATACGAGAGGAGACTCGAGTATCTGGATACGCTGACCTCTCTGGAGGTAGAGAGATCTGGGTACCTTGACTCCGAGATTGACAACGACTTGGTTGGTCAGATGCTTGTCGATACAGAGAGCATGTACGGTTGCATCTGAGGAGGCATATCAGCAACCGAGAGTCGCGAGAAATGCAGTTATTTGTCCGTCTTCACCATAGATCCCGTGGAGTACTGGGATCACGAGATCGTAGGTATCGTATTTTGAAAGAAAATCAGGTATATCAGTAGGGAAGTCGTAGATATCACTCGTGTGTCCTGCAGTCGTGACCCAATCTTGCATATTGGCCCCGCTCCGGAGTGCGACAGCTCGTTCGGTGGAGATCCCTCAGGTGATGATAGCGATATTCATAACTTCAAAAAAAGAATAGTGAGTATATAAAAAAACTTGCAAAAATCAACCACTCTTATACTCTCTCATGAGTATATGTGAGCTCCATATTTATGCAGAAAATCTGGATATTTTTAATATTATTATGACTCCCACTTGTGACCTTTGCAAGTGTAGAGTTTTTTGCACTCCTCCCAAATCCTGCCTGAGATGATACCCTCTGAGAATATATCAAGATCCGCAATACAGGGTGTCAGACGGTGGATATCTGAGGATATCATCTCTATGATGCATCACTGAAGAATTATACGATCCCAATTGGAACCAGTATATGATCACATAGTGATAGATCATTTCCATACTCGGAGACAAAGATATCTCTCAACAATAGTGGTATCGAGACAATCACACTCACGAGTACTACGGGATCGATTGTGGATAGTGAGACCTATTCTGGTACACAACGAGACAATGTTGTGATATATCTGACTCCAGTAGATGAGGATTGTAATATACCTCTTCCAGTAGAGAGCAATACTGGTATGACGAATACAGGAATGAGTTCGACAGGATCACAGGATAATAGTTCTACAGGAGGGACAAATACAGGAACAATATATACTGGATCCTGAGCTCCAGAAACCTCAGGAAGACAGGGAACTGGAACAACAGATATATGAACCACGAATACAGGAATAACAAATACAGGAACAACAGATTCAGGGAGTACAAATACCGGGACGAGTTCGACAGGAGCGATAACAGGTACGGGATCCATGGGTACTGGAGCAGTATATCCAGGAGCGATAAGCACTGGAACAACGGATACAGGAAGTATGAGTATTGGATCAATCCAAGATCCGAATATTTCTTCAATTGATCATTCAAATACCTGAATCGTCTTTCCTAATATATTTCCAACTCGCCAGGAACCGACCAATGCAATACTTTCCTGAAATATCTGGGACTGTGGCATGAATCAACCCTGTCGAGTCAATGTGACATTTGATCCGATTTTTACTGGAGGATTGCTCGCGAAGAACTATCTTTGTGAAGTGATCACGGCGACAGGCACGCTCACGACTTGCAATCCGAACATACTTTACTTTTCTACTGATTCATCATTCTCCTTCCGACTCGTGAATAAGTCAGATCCGAGTCAATCGAGGACGGTGACTTGGGGTATCAGTTTTATAGCAAGACAAGATAACAGTTTGACAGGAAGTATAAGTTCTACAGGAGGAGTAATAGACACAGGAGTTACAAATACTGGCACTACTTCGTCCTCTTCTGGTATTACTTTTCCTGAAATTGTCCCTACTTTCCAAAACTATACTAATACGACTCAATCTGGAGATATACTCACCTGTACGACGAGTCCGTGTCGTGTGAACTTCACTCTCGATCCGATCTTTACAGGTTCTTTTTTGGCAAAAAACTACAGTTGCGAGATCCGCTACGGAACTCTCGTATATGACTCGTGCAATCCAGCTCAGCTCTATCCGATCGGAACTGGGTCGATTGAGATCGTATTGACTCATCGGGCATCCTGACAAAAAGAAAGCAAAACAATCGAAGTAATCCAATCCTTTCCAGTACCCATTAGTCCAACCTCGTGAGTGGTATGAATAACTCCAAGTCTTCCGGATACCAATCCTCCGATCGCTATACCCGAATTCGATGGCAAGATGCACTCATACTATGAGCAAATCGATACTTACGAGTTCAACTGCTATACGCTCACTTGCTCGGTGAATCTGAGTGCAGATCGTTCCTATGATCCTGAGTGAGGCAAGGTCAGATTCCTCTGGTACTATGGACCCAATGATATACGGATCACTCGTGATCCAGGTGGTCGCAAATATGCTATCTGAGATCATGAGATCTGGCTGCGTGTGATCGATATAGCGGGCAACGTCGCTGAGATCAGATATCGGATTCATGTCCTCGGCCCGAGAGACAAGGAGGAACAGGTAAAAACGAAGAAAATAAAAGATCCGTCAATTACAAAAACGAAAGAATCCAGTAAAAAGCCGAAGAAGAAAAAACCAAAGAAAATGGACTTCTTCGATCCACCGATGATCGCTCTCCAGAAGTCCAAATTCATATTCTCGGACGATCGCTATATCTGTAAGACAACAACAAAAACCTGCTCACTCAACCTCACTCTCTCGGGTACTGAAAAGGGGATCATCTATATCTGGACATATGATGATGGTGAAGTGATCTCGTCGAAGAATCCAAAATCGAAAAAACTCTCTATCGGTTTTCATGAGATCACCGTCGCCGCAGCCTATAGTGGATCCACTGATATACTCTGGACTCGCATATTATCAGTCGAAGTGGATAAGATCAAAAAAGCAAAAAAATCCAAAAAAATAAAAACCAAGAAAGCTCCGAAAACTGAGATAAAAAAAGAGATAAAACCAACTCTTGTATCACTTCCAGAGACGGAGCAAATCTCAGAAGATGATATCCCATATACGACGATAGCTCTCCTCTGAGGGATCATACCGCTTGCTCTGCTCAGGAGATTTCTCACAGGAGTGATATAATACACGCCGAAGTCAATACAAATTGACTTGATTTCTCATAGTCTCGGACTATACTCGTATCAGTTCTCTCTTCTCTCGTGCATCTGGTCGGTATTTTTCTCTACAATTTACCGCATCCAAGAGCGGGTGCCATAGCCACCTATGGTGTTCGACTCGCTACACGGATATGTATGTTTGCTCTTTGATGAGTTGGTATATATATCTGACTGTTGCCTTCAGGGATAAAATAAGACCTAAAACGGTAAAGAGGGATTATAAAACACTTCATCTGCAAAGATGGAGTTTTTTATTTAAAATGGTATCTCATCTAAATCATCATTGCGTGTGAGTTTATAGTTTTTTGAAAATTGTCCTTGACTGGATTTATCTTCTCTATTACAAATAGGCACAAGGAGATGTACTCGACCTGTAATAAGTGAAGAAGCTATAGATGTGGAATTATCAATATATACTCATTTTTCATTAATAGCTTGGATTCACCTATGAAATCTGACTTCATCTCAGATGCAGATTATATCTTCTTTGACTCAATCTACTACTATTTTGCACTCATCACTAGGATTTGGTTTTGTGAGTAGAGATAGACTCTTACTAAGAATATCTGATCATTTTGCTCATGGATAATACCCAAGAAAACTAAAAGAATCAAAATCTCAATAAAAAATTATTCTTAAACGATCAAAGTCATCTGGGCAGAGTTCCCTTGCTGTTTTTTCTATACTGGCATATAGAATAGATTGGTTGATTTTTTTATAAGTATTCAGAATATCTTTGAGTCACATAAAATTAAATCAGTAACCTTCATCTGATATTTCTAATAATATTTCATCTATCCATTCATGTCTATCAGGTCAATTCGGGAAATAGAGTTTAATATTATTGAGCAGTTTCTCTAGATGCCAATATTGACTTGTTCAGAGGTCAGAGAATTTTCACACTCTGAGATCACTCTGGTAGATGGGTTGTTGCTCAAATCCAGGAAATGGAGTTGAGTCATCATATATGAATGCATCATTGAATGATAATGGCATATTTTACTCGTTTACCTCATAGCTATATCCCACCTTTTCCTCTCCATTTGTTTTGATCTCTGTTATTTTTTGTTTTCATAGTGTGAAGAGAGAATACAGATCTACAGCAATACTCGTGATCGGTGCTCGTGTATTGGTATTGGTTCTGGACTCTACTATGAGTGTGAGAATAGGGAATAGGAGATAGAGTCCCATCTGAGACGCGAGTCCTCTGGTCCATACGATGAGGATCGTGATGAGTGTGAGTGCGAGTCACTGGAGTATGAATGGAGTATATTCTCGATATTGGGATTGCCAGAGAGAGGGGAGTGTGATGATATTGGCCACTGGGAGTCAGACGATCCAGATCGGTGCAAAATATGGGACTGTAGAGGATTTTATAACTGTATTATTCGAGAGGATTTGGGTGTATCGTGTCTGGTAGTCTACTCATTTCACTCCGCCGAATGCTATCCGACAGAAGTCATATATCGACATCAGACTTGTCTGGATATGTGACTCGAGCTCTGCGTAGGTAGGGATCAATCGATAAAAAGAAAAATCCAGAAACCGAGATGCTCCGAAGAGCTGTACTGCTGTCGCCACGATGAGTCCGATATAGGCGAGTGTGACGATGAGAGTGAGGGTTGTGGTCGATCCTGAGAGGAATACGATACTCGTGAGTACGAGGAGTGCGAAGAGGCTCCCGACCTTGCGACCGATGAGTGTCTCTCGTCTCGGATACTTGCTCGCTATGATGATCCCGATCCACGGGATAAACGATGCGATGATACGGATCCCGTCTTCGTCACTATAGGCTCACTCAGTGAGAGTACTCGCTGGGAGTGCGATGGATCTCCATGATGTTTCATTCGCAGATATCCCATGATATGCCTGGTAGGCTCAGGCGATGAGAGCAAGCAATGTGATACTCACGATACTCGTGACGATGATGATGTCGATAGATATACCAAAAATCCCGAATCCCAAATACGGATGTACGAGACGATAGAGGGAAAATATGATAGCTCCGATTGTTATGATGAGACTCGCTCGTCTGGCATGTCCACGGACATATGGATCTGCGAGTGGAGTACTACTTTTTGCGAGGAGCATGATCGGCCCGAGGAAGAGGTAGGCGATGAGTGCGTTGATCCGAATAGAGATATCGGGCATATGGAGAGAGTTATATTGTACTCATCATAGCAGAAAATGTGAAATAAGGCAAAAATCTCTCCTACTTTCTCTGTACTGCGATATATGTCAGTATGAGTAGGAGGATCTGTGTTGCGAGCGTCACCCATGCAGATCCGATGAAACTATATATCGGGATGAATATGATATTACCGACTATATTGAGGATGGCTATACCAGCATTGATATACATCATTCTTTTTTGTTGGCCACGAGCGATCAAGATATAGGTGTAGAGTGACGAGACAAAGTAGACAAGAAATATCCACCCTACGATCCTGAGTGCATCCACTGATCCATATCCCATGACTGTCTCACTCGCGAACTCGGGTGTCGATATGAGAGTGATGACCCACGGAGCAAATAGTGCGAGGAACCCACTGGCAGTGATACCTCCAGCAAATAGGAGCATGAATGCATGATGAGTGAGTTTGGCAACTTTTTCGTTATCTTTTTTTTCTATAGCTGTTGTCAGGACTGGGAGGAGTGAGTTGAGAAATATTGTCCCATACATCATCCCGACTTCGACGATCTTCATCGGGAGTGCGTAGAGGGCGATACTCGTATCTGCGATATCTGCAGGCTCGAGGACCGAGAGGAGGATGATATCCACCTTGAAGAATATCACTCACAGAAACAGAGCGAGTCAATAGGGGAGTGATATCCGCAATATATGTCTGATATACTCGCTATCCCATGCGAATACTACTTTTTGCCACTTGCTCGCATACCACCAGGTCAGTCCCATCATCACGATATTGCCTGCGAGACCTGCGAGCATCACGACAGTGAATACAGTTGTATCTGGAGTAGTCGAGCGAGGAAATAGTAACATCGAGAACATCAGTATCATACCAAATGTCAGGAGCTTGCCACAAGTATTGGCCACCAGTGAGAACTCCGTATGCAGAGTTGCCTGGAGGTAGCTCATCAGAGAACTATTGATGAGTCCTACCAAGGTAAAAAGAGATACAATAGCAATTCCTATAAGTGCCGTGAAAGAGTTGTATCCCGTGAGTAGTGGAGCAATCGAGAGTGAGAGTAAGATGATGAGTATCCCCGAGAGTGTACGGAGTGAGAGGATATTTCCGCTGATTTTTGCGATCATGGCTCTATCATCCTGATATCTGGTTAGCTCTCGTACTGTGATCGTATAGAGCCCGAGATCCGCGATGACGGCGAATATGGAGAGATAGTTGTATATCTTGGAGTAGAGTCAATATCCTGCGACATCGAGGTAGCTCGTGAGTACCTTGATGAGGAATATTGAGATCAGAGCGGTGATGATCTTGCCAGCGATCTGAGCGATGGTATTGGTGTAGATTTTTTTGGTGGGCATATAGATGAGGAGTATATGGGAATATTGGGTAAAGTAAAACTAGACTTCAGTGAGTTTTTTTTGCTTTTTTCACCTTTTCTCTATACTCTGAGTATGCAAAGAATAGAGAAAAATCCCTTTGGCTATCGCCACCCCCCCTTGACAGGGGGGCAATTCAAATATACTGACTACTCCATCATCTCAGGACTCTCTGGTAAACGAGGAAAAAAAGACTGGGTCTCGTGGGCGGATGCTGAGCTAGAGCTGATACTCGAGGATACTCCAGAGAATCGAGTATGGGCACTCTCTCAAGTGGTAGGCAACAATGAAATCGAATCATTCTATATCCTCACTCTCGAATCAGATCTCATCGGAGTACTCGTTCGGATGGAGACTGTCGGAGTCGCTTTTGATCGCAAAAAACTCGAAGATATCGGGCAGAGGATCAGAACAGATATCCGCAAGCTGGAAATAGAGATATATGAACTCGTCTGACCGATCAATATCAGTTCGCCGAAACAGCTCCAGACTCTTTTTTTCGAGACACTCGGGATACGGCCACTCAAAAAAAATAAAACAGGATACTCCGTCGATGTTGATGTCCTGGAGGAGATCGCCAAGACGCATGATATCGCGAGACTGATCCTCGAATATCGTGGACTCAGCAAATTGTCTGGTACCTATGTCGATGGACTCATGCGGGCAGCCTGAGCAGATGGGCGGATACATACGACCTATGATTCACTCGGGGCTGCGACTGGCCGTATGTCGTCCAACGATCCCAATCTGCAGAACATTCCAACCGGAGATGGCTATGCTAGGGAGATTAAGGAGTGTTTTATCCCATCAATGGATAATATCCTCCTCGTGGCGGATTATTCACAGGTGGAGATCCGTGTACTGGCATTCCTATCGCAGGATCAGAGCCTGATCGATGCGTTCCAGAGCGGAGAGGATATCCATATGCGGACTGCCAAGTTCTTATTTTGAGAAAACCAAATAATCACGAGTCATATGAGACGTATCGCCAAGACGGTGAATTTCGGAGTGATCTATGGAATCACGGGTTTTGGTCTGGCGAAGACACTCGATTGTAGCGTCACTGAGGCTCAGCAATATGTTGATGCGTTCTATACTCGCTATCCTGGAGTTCGTACCTACTATGATAGACTCCTCGCAGATGCTCGGACAAACGGCTATGTCGAGACCTATTTTGGGAGGCGTAGATACATCCCAGGAGTGGGTGATGCGAACAAAACAATGCGGTCTATCGCAGAACGAGAGGCGATGAATATGCCAGTACAGGGAACGGCAGCAGATATGATCAAAATCGCCATGGTAGAGCTCGATCGTCGTATCACTAGTGAGTGACTCCAGGGCAAGATGATACTCCAGGTACACGATGAGCTCGTGTTTGATATACCAGTTGACGAGAAGGAAATATTCGAGGTGATGGTATGAGAGGTGATGGAGTGAGTATTGCATAGTAGCTGAGTATCACTCCCGATCATTGTGGATATATCAACAGGGGATAACTGGGCAGAGGCAAAGTAGAACATCGACTTGCAAATAGGAGCCCAGTCTATATACTGGGGGTATGTTTGCCTTTCCACTCATCAACTTTGCATTTTTGGTTATTCTCTACCATATCCATCGTCGCATTTTCTGGGGTACTGCTCTTATAGAGCTGATACTCTATAGTGGTGGTATTTTTTGGATCTATGATACATTTGGTTCTATTTACAATCAGTCGCTCTATATGCTTGCTCTTACTGGAGCTTGATTTATTCTTGTTTTCATAGCATTTTTCGTAGCTATATTCGCCAATCATCACGCTCAGGAGCCATAGGATACTGCGGAGACTAGATATATAAAAAAGAGCCAAATAACTCAAAACTTCATCAAATTATGAGGCCTTGCCTCTTAGTTCTGCATTCCGCTCAAAAATTTGAACAAATTCCATTTTCTCTCTCCATTTGAACTATGAATCGATTTCAGACACTCTTTTTCTCATCATATATTGCCCCAGAAGAGTCGATACAGCATATATTTCATCGACATTTTTTCGTGATTATCGAGGATATTATCCTCTGGATATTTTTTGCACTTTTTATCCCAGGATTTCTCTACTATCTCAACTTCGCACATATTCAGGATATACTCACTCTATGGCATATCTACGCATATCTTTTTACGATATATTTTATTCTTATATACAAGATATTTGACTGGTACACAGATGTATGGATCCTTACGGGTGAGACATTGATCGATCTGCGGTGGCAGTTTTTCACCTCGAATCTCGTCATCATCCCGTTCGAGAAGATCGAAGGCATGGAGGTCAGGACCTACTCATGGATCTACTCAGTTCTCGGTATCTCTGATATCGTGGTGAAGCTCCTTGGTAATGAGTCACTCATACTCCGCAATGCGAGTGAACCAACAGATGTCATCCATGCACTCCAAGAAGCAGTAAAGCCTCATAAAAAATGATACGATGATGCCGATAAGGAACCATTTGATATCCTTGTTGATACTCTCTCCGATGTCGTCAAGTGACACCTCGTAACAGGTGGCAAACAGTATATCACTAGAGACTATATCGAGAAGCTGGATGAGACACTTCACTCGGGCAAGCCGATCGATCTACGGACACAGACAGAGAAGATCGTCATTGAGAATTGGAAATCCAAATATGAGAAAAAAGAAAGTGATGAACACGAAGAATGACATGACAATAACCACTAATTTAGTTTTTACTCCCTTACTACTCCATATTATGACACACGAAATCATCATCCATGCTCCACAATTCACTAATGAATCCGAATATATCAATACCGAAGTTGGAAACAATCTCTCGGGCAAGCTCGATGCCTATATCCGCAAAATGGCAAAAGAAGATGATAAAATCAGAGCAGAGCTCACACTCACTCGTGACAAACTCGGGAGTACGGGCAAACTGGAGATATCATTCCCAGGGCACGCGTATCGCTCATCTCGCGAGAACTATGCGAAGCTCGATGATCTCATCAATCATCTCTTCATTCATATCAAGGAACAGATGGGGAAATAATTTTATACTTTCCATTTTTAATCCCAAAAATACATGTCCATCTTCCTCGGCATCCTCCTCACCCTCATCGTCCTCCTCATCGTCGTGATGATCCATGAACTCGGACACTTCGTCACAGCTCGTCTCACCGGTATGCGAGTAGAGGAGTTCGGTATCGGGATACCACCACGAGCGAGATCACTATGGACTGACAAAAAAGGAACTGAGTATACACTCAACTGGTTACCGATCGGTGGATTTGTCCGGATCCTCGGGGAGAATCCACAAGATGGGAATAATACCGCGAAGTGATCATTCATCATCAAACCATGGATATCTCGTGTGATCGTCCTCGCAGCGGGTGTGACGATGAATTTTGTTCTCGCATTCGTCGTATTCACCGGACTATTCCTCTACTGAATGACCCCTATGGCAATCATCCCGCTTGAGTGATATCAGTCTCAGATACTCCCATCCGCTCATGAAGCTATCGCGAGTAGCTATCTCACGCATAACGGACTCATCGTGACGAGTATATCAGGGAGTATAGCAGAGCGAGCTGGAGTAGGATCCGGAGAATATGTAGTGGATATCAACTCTATTCACCCACAGACGGCTCAGGATATCATCGATATCATCACCAAAAATGAAATTATAACCCTGACTCTCTGAACACCGAGTGTGCCTCCCAATACCCGAGTCGTGCATATGAATCCGAAAAATGGAAAAGTCGGAATGCAGATCGGATACCGAGATCTCCATATCAACACAAATAAACAGATCCAGTATAGTGGATTCGAGGCTCTATCGATGTGAGCTCGTGAGACCGTCGCGACAACTCGCATCACTCTCGCATTCCTCTCGCAGATGGTAGTTGGACTCTTCGCAGCTCGGAGTGAGGTAGAGCACACCGAGGCAAAAAATATGCTCGCAGGACCTATTGGTCTTGGTTCCACTTTTGTCCAGATCGTCGAGGATCATGTCCCACTCGCGACTATCCTCGTGATGATCGCTCTCCTCTCGATCAATCTCTGAGTCATCAATATCCTCCCATTCCCAGCACTCGATGGGGGACGGATCGTGACCACAACACTCTACTCGATATCATCATATTTCCCTCATGGCAAGCAGTATTTCTCTCGAGTCGAGGGAGCTATCCATGCTATCGGATTTATGCTCCTCCTCGCTTTTATGCTGTACGTCTCGGGGCTCGATATTTTGAGATTTTTCTAATTTTATTTTTATGCAATTCTTTTGATTTTCGGCTTTGATTTTCGGACTTGTCATCATCGCATTTCCTGAGTTTCTCGCCTATCTGATTGGTTTCTTTTTCCTCATATTGGGAGTCAATATCCTCCTGGTATCGACCCTGTTTCGCAAGGGGAATCCATCTACTTCTCAGCAATCATGGAAAGTTGGATGATATGAGATACTCAAGAATAAGAAGTAGCCTTAAAACATAACCTTTGTCTCAAATATTGCTCGCATTCTTAGCCTTCCTAATCACTCTCTTCCCAATATATTTGTGGGGATATGGAGTATCATACTTGCTCGATACTCCATGGAATCGTCGTAGATTCCTCCTCGGGATGTCGATTTGAGCTATATCAGTGGCTATCGTTTGGATATTTTCATATGTTGGAACTCATAGTGTCTATACCATATCGGCAATCAGTCTATTTGTACTGATACTCGCAATCAGTCTCTATATACTCATACGGTCAGGATCAGTCTATGCGAGAATATTGCTCTGACAACTCGCAACAGTGAATATTTGTATCATATCTCTACTTCTTATCACAGTAGTGAGTATATCGAGTATCATTCCATGATGAGTTGTTCTTGCTCTCAGTATAGCTCCTCTCCTTATTTCCTCAGTTATCGAGGAATCATCGAAACATCTTATGAGTATCTGACTCATGAGTCAGGACTTCGCATTTTCTCGTCGAGATATCATCATATTCACACTCTTCGTCGTCCTCGGGTTTGTATTTTCCGAGAACTTGCTCTATTTTTTTATCTCAGATACTGGACTTTCTACTTGGATTTTTCGCTCACTTTTCTCACTCACCGCTCATCTCCTCGCGAGTGCTATCTGTGTATATGGATGGTGGCGAGCTCTCTCATATGAGCCATACTCTCTTCGCTATATTAGCATATTCACTATCTGATTCATCATTGCCATTCTCATACATCTTGGTTACAATATGATACTCAGAGAGGGGAGTATGATAGGACTCTTTGTATATATGATAGTGGGATATGTCGTAGTGACGAGACTATTATTACAAGAAAAATCTATAGTTTAGTGATAATAATTTTCCGTTTCCCATCCTCCATCAACTCGATGGAGATTTTTTTGGTCGGTTTTATGCTTTCCCCAAGTATCTCTGGCCATTCGATGAGGGATATCGTATTGTTGTCTTCGAGGATTTCCGTACCTCATATAGAGACAAAAGTATCATAATCTTCCAGACGATAGAGATCCATATGATAGATATTTGCTCAGTACTGCTGATAATAGGTATATGTTGGGGAGCGTACTATGAGAGTCGGATCATCCAGATACTTCCTGAGAATATATCTGATATAGGTACTCTTGCCAGCTCCGAGGTCGCCAGAGAAGCATATACGATCACCAGGAGTGAGATCGAATACGATATCGTCAAGTTCTTTTTCATTTGTTACGATGTATTCGATTATGGATTTTTGCATTTTGCTCGCTGATATGATATGCTCGATACTGTATCTATAATTCTATCATATGCAAGAGACTCCTACATCTATTATCCGAGAGCCGAGCCAATTTGCTTGGTTCGCGTCCCTCTCATTGCTCACTCTGACTCTCGTATCCTGCCTCGCACTCTGGGGATATCATTTTGTCACTGCTTCTCGCCTTGTTACTCTCACGGTAGAGACTCAAGCGATCGATGCTGATATCGCTACATCCACCAAGGATAGAGATATCATCATCGCTGATATTCTTGCATCTGCTCAGATCAGACCATCTATCGACCTCAAAGCCCTTGTGAGATCTTTTCGTGTAGCGGCAACCCAGGCTGGAGTCAGATTCCAGTGATTTTCAGTACATGACGACGTGATATCATCATCGCTCATCGCGAGTCGTGATGTGACGAGTATGATAGATCCTGTGGAGACTATCATCGCTATGATGCGATCAGATAGTACCACATCAGGACTCGCACTCCAACCAATTCGCTCTGTCCAAGGCTCCAATACTGAACGTACTACGGGCATATTACTGCGTATCCTACCTACTAACTCTGCTACTCATGCAATCAAATAATACGACCAGTCAAAAAAATCGAGTCTATGCACCTATCATCATAGGTCTCTCACTCCTCATCATCATATTTGGTCTCTATCCACTCTATACGAACTATGTCGATGGGAGTGTCGAACTCGCTAGCCTCACAAAGATAAGAGCTGAAAAAACAGCAAAAATCGATGCTATCAAAAGGATGCAAGCTCTCTTTGCTGGAACAGGATCAAGCGATATCAAGGCTCGAGTTGATAAGTATAAAAATAAATTCAATACCAGTGATATCATGGAGACAGTTATGGTGAATAACTATACCAAAAATAGCCCGCTCACTCCTGCATCTATCAATATAGCCAGTATCAATATCGATACAGGTCGCAAGTTACCAAGTGGACTCTCTCTCGGAAATGTAACACTCTCACTCTCGGCCGATACTCCTGATCAGATTATTGATTATCTCACCTATCTGACAACAGAGTCTCGTTTTGCATTCACCATCGATAGTATAGCTCTCCCTCTTGATACAGCGAGTATCGCTCCTACGACTACGGGTATATCGCTCTCGATCACACTCGGTGTATATTACTATGAATAAAAAATAAATCTATGTTCCCATCTCTCAATTCATCGATATCACTCGCTGATAAGATACTCTTCTATGAGTCTATATCAAATCTTCTCGAATGAGGTATTACGCTCCTTGCGAGTTTCAAGTGACTCCTTTCTCGGACTCATCCAGGTGCCCTCCATGATACCCTTGAGAATACGATATTTTTTATTGAGAGTGGAGATAGCCTCAATATTGCGATGAGAAAGTTCCCAGACTTCTATACGCAAAAAGAAATCGCAATAGTCGAGAGTGGAGAACAAACTGGTATGCTCAAGGATGCATTTATGGCGATCGCATCGGAGCTCCGTATGCAAGAAGACCTCAGACGTAAGGTGATTGGGGCACTCACATATCCACTAGTGATTATGTTTTTTCTCGTGCTCGCACTCACGGTCGTGATGATGTATGTTGTTCCACAGATTATGCCGATCATCGCTGAAATGACAACTGAGATATCACTCTCTACACGGTCACTCATATGGGTGAGCAACTTTCTCAGACACAATATCGTATTTATTATCATTGTTCTCATTGCTCTTGTTTTGATTTTTCGTGGCTATACAGTCACAGATATTGGCAAGAGGTGGCTCGATAGAGTCAAGCTCTATACGCCTATCACAGGTACAATCTACAAGAACTATATCGTTGTGCAGGTGATGTCAACATTTCACCTCCTATCATCCTCTGGAGTCTCGATCGTGAAGGCTCTGCGTCTCACTGGTGCATCAGCTGGTAACTCAACGATAGCTGATATGTACTCCTATATCGCCGACGAGGTATCAAAATGAAAGAAAATCAGTGAAGCCATGTTCGAGGTAGATAAGGAGGGATATGTATTTTCATCGGATATCATCCAGATGATCGAGAGTGCAGAGAAGACGTCGACCGTACATCAGATCTCCAAAAAAATAGCCGAGCAATATCGCCGCGAGGTTGATGCATCACTCGCCGTGATGGTGAAGCTGATTGAGCCGATCGCACTCCTCATGGCCTGAGTATTCGTGATGTGGTTTGCGATTGCTATATTCTCATCAATCATGCAGGTAGTCGGAGTGGCAGGGAACTAACCATACTATGATTTTCAAAAATACTACATCAGGATTCACTCTCGTTGAGATGATGATAGTAATCTCTATCATCGTTATCCTCCTCGGTATTGCTATGTTCCCGTACAGGTACTATATGCAGAGAGGTTATACAGAGCGAGCAGCCGATGGGATTGCTCAAGAGTGGGTACTTGCACATAGGACAATCAGATGAGGACTCGAGTTTGATCCGATTGTAGGTCGCCACGCTCGTTTGTTTTTTGTATTCCAGACTGGATCATCTACTGTCGAGAGTTATCTCCTCTCAGGATCTACTCTGCCTGATATCGCAAATATATCTACTGATACTAATCTCGTACAAAAATACAAAACCCTCATACTCGATGATGGAGTAGAGATTCTTGGTTTTACGGGTTCTCTTTCGGGGAGTGGGGACCGAGTCTGATATATGATATCACCTCCATATGGAGATGGAGTATTTTTTACATCGACTGCATCGTGATATTTCTCTGATGCTCGTATTATTGTTTGATATCCAGGTGCTGATACCACTACAGGTAGAGCCAGAGAGGTACTATTGCGGACATATCTGAGGTAGTTGGATTTGGTTTTGACTTCTCCCTTTTTCAACTATACTGACCATATGATCATCCGCCCTACTACATCAGGATTCACTCTCATCGAGCTCATCGTCGGTATGACGATATTCTCGATCGGGCTCGCAGGGATCTATGCACTCCTCCAAACGACGATGTCGAGCGTGAGATACTCACAAGATGAGATCATCGTATCAGGACTCCTCCGAGAACAGATGGATCTCGTCAACAATATCCGAGATACCAACCTGCGGAACTATATTCCATGGGATTCTGTGCTCATATCTGCATCGAATTGATCTATGAGTTCTACTATCCTCATGGGAGCTGTCTATACTATAGAGAATAGTTTTTCCGCTTCAGGACTCACCTTTGACCCAATACTCAATGATGGGACGATAGTAAAAAGTCCGATCAGACTCACAAAAATCGACCCGACTACTTCATTCGCAACTGATCTAGAAAAATGGAATAAGACACAGCTCATACTCGACGATCATGGAAGATATATCCATACTGGATCAACTACTGGAGCTCCCACACAATTTGCATCCTATATCATCGTCTCGCCACTCGGATATACTGGATCTACCTGATTCACTGAAGTGCGAAAAGATCAGAAAAATCAATGATGGATCATTGATGCTCGTGTCCTCGTCAAGTACAATGGAGGATATCGTGAGTATGATGCAAAGAGTATGATCACTGATTGGCAAAAATAAAACCCCCATTTCTCTTATGCGATTTTTCTCCAAGTCTTCATCCTGATTCACCCTTGTCGAGCTCATGATTGCTATGACTATTTTTGGTATGATGAGTGTTATGGTTATGACGATATATTTTTCTACGACGAATACTACGAGAAAACTCAATGCAGAACGTCAACTGGCTGAGTCAGCCCGTGAGATCGTCGAGCGGATATCGGAAGACGTACGAGAACACTGATTCTCTGGTTCAGCCACATCATTTGACATCAACTATGACCTCTGGAGATCATATGACTATAGCGGGTCGGGGAGTGAGTACCTCAATCTGAATAATGGACGATATGTATATGGAAAAAAAAATACTACTGGAATAATTCCATGTATCGATACACCTCTCGAGCAAACAAAAACAGATCCTCGAATTCACTGTGGACTATATCTCATCGATTATGCCGATAATGGACTATCTAGCTATAATCTCGTCGATAGTTTCACTCCTCTAGAAAGTCGTAAGCGAGTCAAGGTATCGAATCTCAAATTCTATATATCAGGTGATGGAATGAGCACGGCTCATAAAGTATTGCTTTCAATGGATCTTACACTCATCCCGATGAGTGGCTTATCTACGACATTCGTATCCAATACTTCACTTCATATCCAGACGACTCTCTCTGAACGGGGATGGAAAAAATAAAAATCTATGAAAACCAAAATAATAAACTCATCAGGATTCTCTATTCTCATGGCAATCGGTACTACTTGAGTACTCTTGATTCTTGTGACATCTCTTGCGATCAGCTATATCCGTGAGTCCAGGCTCTCACGATATTCCTATGATGAGGTGATTGCCTCTACTGCGGCTGAGGGAGAGTTTGAGTATGCTATGCTCAAGGTACGTAATCATAGGGATGGATTCCAAGATACAACATTCTCAGGTGAACTCGATGGCAATCTTCTCGATCTCTCGACACCCAGATCCGTATGACTCCATAGTCAATATCAGATATCGGCTGCGAGCACTGCTCAGATATTTACTCTTTCGGGACAACAACATCTCATAGTTCCTCTGTTTGTAGGCACTGGGACTATACTCTCTGGATTTTCCAAAAATCCAAATTATGAAACAGGAGTAGACAATACGAGAGGACTCAATATATCTGGCATATCAGGACTCTCATGGGCTATAACTGCTATGAGCGGATCCGAGAGTATAGCGATCACTGGAGTTGGAGATATAGGTGATACTACCCTATGAAAAATCAGGGTCAAGGCGATACAGTGTTATGATGAAAATGGTATACTTGGTCTACATCCCACAGATCTGGATAGTCTCGGGAATTGTACTGGAGTATATAGTGATTCTCAGTCATGAGAGACTGTCGCATATTCCTATGATGTGACTGAGTCTATTTCCCTATTTCTTTCGACAAAAATAGATCCATATTTCATCATCTATAATGCAGATAATATGGCTCATGATATCACATTTTCATCTACTACTCCGTTTGCATTACCAACTCTCATACTCAGGGCAACTGCGAGCAAGTGAGAGAGTTCTCAGGTATTCCAGTTCGTTGAGGACAAGGGTAAGTATTATGATGCACTCAAATATGGAGTATACAATACAGGACCATAATAAAAAATAGTCTCAAAATTTGACAGAGAGTAATCATATATGCTATACTATTTTGGTATTTCATATTCTATTACCTATGTTCTCTCTCCAATTCAGATATTTCCTCTATGGAGCTATCCTCTCAACATCACTCATTTCTCTCTCTGTTCAGGCCGGAACCAATGATGGTGTATTCGGTGACTACTTCACTCGTATTATAGGTGGCTGCCCTTCCAATACTGTTATCACAGGATTTGACTCAACATCCTCTACCTATGGAACACGCCAGTGTAGCTCTCTGCAGTCACTCCTTGGTACTCTATTTGGTTCGAGTATTGCACCAGATTGACAGGCGATGATCGGATTCAATCCGGATGGTAGTCCCATGTATGGAGATATAAACTGGAAAAAAACGGCTTCAAATATCTCTTATACAGGAGGCAATGTAGGTATCGGTACCTCTGCACCATCTGCCAAGCTGGATGTAGTAGGAGGAGACGCTAAAATCAATAGTATAACTGTAGGACGAGGAGGAGGGAATATTCCTAACAACACCGCAAATGGATTAAATGCACTTTATTACAACACTACCGGAGATTACAACACCGCCAATGGAGTAAATGCCCTCCAATTCAACACCACCGGACTTTTAAATACAGCCAATGGATTTCAAGCCCTCCAATACAATACCACTGGACAAGGCAATACCGCCAATGGATTAATGTCTCTCGCCTCCAACACCACCGGATCCTACAACACCGCCAATGGAAATGGTGCCCTCCTCTCCAATACCACCGGATATTACAACACCGCCAATGGAGTAAATGCCCTTTACTCCAATACCACCGGAATCTACAACACAGCCAATTGAACAAATGCCCTCTTCAGCAACACCACCGGAAATTACAATACTGCCAATTGACTATTTGCTCTCTACTCCAATACCATTGGAAGTCAAAACACCGCCAATGGAGTACACGCCCTTCAATTTAACACTACCGGAAATTTCAATACCGCCAATGGATTATATGCTCTTTACCTCAATACCACAGGAAATTATAACACTGCTAATGGATCACAAGCCCTTCGATCTAACACCACCGGATACTATAATACCGCCAATGGATTAGATTCTCTTCGAGACAACACTACCGGATACAAAAATACCGCTAATGGAGTTGCTACTCTCCTTTTTAACACTACCGGATATAATAATACCGCAAATGGAATAAATGCTCTATATTATAATACTACAGGATTTGAGAACACTGCCAATGGATCACAAGCCCTTAGCAACAACACCACCGGAAACAACAACACTGCCAACGGAATGGGTGCTCTCCTTAGCAACACCACTGGAATTAAAAACACTGCGATGGGAGGTTATGCTATGGCATTGAATACCGATGGATCTAACAATACCGCCATTGGAATGAATGCTCTTTTCGGTAACACCAGCGGATACAACAACACCGCCAATGGAGTAAATGCCCTCCAATTCAACACCACCGGATCCAACAATACGGCTATATGATTTGGTGCTCAGGTCTCAGGTGGTACTGCGTCTAATCAAGTACAAATAGGAAATACTGCTGTTACTTACGCAGGTATTCAAGTAGGTTGGTCGACTACCTCGGATATCCGTTGGAAAGATCAAGTTAGAGATCTCCCATATGGACTCTCTTTTCTCCGAGATCTCCGACCCGTAGATTATATCCGCAAGAATAATGATAAGCATACTCGAGAAACAGGATTCATAGCTCAAGAGGTTGAACAAACCCTCAAAAAATACAAATATGATGACCAAGGCTTCCTCACCAAATCTGATACTGGGTATCTTGAGCTTCGTTATAACGACTTCATCGCTATGATCGTGCGAGGAGTACAAGAAATAGCTGACACTCTCGAGAGTGTCACTAATCGAGTAAATACCAATGAGAGTGAGATTGCAGCTCTCAAAACATCTAATGAAACCCTCAAAACAGCCAACCAAAAACTCGAGTCAGCCAATACAGCTCTCTCATCTCGTCTCGATGCTATCGAGGCTCAACTCAGTAAATATTTCTAACTTTATATTTTACGTGAATTAATCGTTAACTAAAACTTGTAGTCTGCATCAATCTATGTTGCAATATGAGAGATTACTTATCTCATGACTATTTGTACCTTCTCGCGCGCAATTGCTACACTCTTAATTGTTAGTATATTACTCTCTCACTCAGCTGTCGCTGCTCAGTCGGATGTAGTAAGTGCGGTTAATCAAATTCGCCTCTCAGACCCTAATGTACTAGTCGGTACTCCAAATCATCGAGGATTTGGAGGAACTATTATTGATAATATGTTTTATCCTGATGGATTAAAGGAAGGAAAAATCCGTCCAGAGTATCTTGATATTGGTAATATTACAGGAACCCTTACAGATCTCAACTCTGCAGGAACTGCTAGTTATATTCTAAAATACACGGCTACAGGAGTAACTATCGGTAACTCTGCTATTTTTGATAATGGTACCAATATCGGTATAGGTACAACGTCATCATGAGCTCGTCTGGATATAGCAGGGACGATAGTATAGCGGATGGTGGATTTCACTCAGGACGAGTACTCACATCAGATGCGACGGGTCTCGCATCATGGCAACCCTCTGTGAGTAATGCAGACTTTTCTTTTTTCTAATATTTGCAATAATTCTCAACGCATGCTATGATATTTAAGTGTTTTTAATATTCTTCTTTATGTTCTCACTCACTCTCTCTCGTCCACTCATTATATCACTCGCCGTCGTCTCTACTATCGGTGTTGTCTCTGCTGCATTCTTCCAGTTCTCTGGAACTGCTGGCACCTCTCATTCTCCCGGTCTTTTTTTCTCAGATGATACTGGCAATGCTGGTATAGTATCATTCCAGTCTGGTGGCATAGCTGGTATTGATTGAGATAAGCTCACGGGTACTTTTTATTCTCAGACGATCGGACTCATCACATTTAACTCAGATGCTCAGATCACGCCACCCGCTAGTGGTCGACCTACTGATCTCTGGTCAGTGGTTGGCACAGCATCATCGCTCGCGGGTCCTATCGAACTCGCAGGAGTCAAATACAACCCAGTGACTCGATCATTCATTGGATATGGGATGAACTATTGAGTTGGGAGAGTTCCATTTGGTATTGCTCCATTAACTACTGATCCTCTCACAGAGCTGCCAGTAACTCCCCCAGACTCTATCACGAGTACGACGGTCTCAGCTGGATTCGAGTGACGAGTCAAGGTGCTTGGGAATATCGGTGGCAATAGTGCATTCAATACACTCACGGCCCTTGGTTCTAGATTCAATGCATCTCTCATGAACGAGACACTCCAGAAAGTTCGCAAAAATGTAGCACTTCTCACGAGGAATATCCCATCTAGATTTGCCAATGTATTCACTGATACAACTCCACAGGCACTTGCTAATAAACTCATATATATTAATACATCAGCCACCGTCTCAACTCTAATATATACTGGTTCTATGGTGGGAGAATTCCCAACATCGAATACTGACTCTCTCATCTTGATTGGAGGAGATCTGATCATCGATGCAAATATCATGAATACAGATCTTAAAGCTAAGGGTATCATCGTACTCAAAAATGAAGCCTGAGTGGGTGGCAACATCATCGTGACCAATATTGTCAAAAAAATCGAGAGCTCTATATTTCTAGAAGGGTCTCTCTATAGTGGGAATAACAGATATGATCTTTACAACGATACTACAGCCGAGGTGGCTACTCTCGGAGAGAATCAACTCTACATCCGTGGATCACTCATCTCTCGTAATACGATCGGAGGATCATTCACTACCCCAAATGCAACATGTGTATATGGTGAGACTGCTGCCACATGTACTGCTGAGCGATCAATCCAATATGATCTCAACTATTTCCGACAGACTCCTCCTACTCGATCTAGTACAGTGCCAACAACTAGATCATTTGGAGATAGCTCACTTGATAGCTACTCACTCATCATCGAGCTCGATCCTCGTATCGCTACGACTCCACCTCCAGGATTCTAATATATATCTCATCCACAAAAATCCCACTGCTTTAAATCGGAGTGGGATTTTTATAATTAGTATCATCCATTAGGTTCTCTTTCGTATTCTCGCTGTTCCGATTTTCTCTCCAGTTCATAGAATTTTTGTTGAGACTTTTCGAATTTGAGATCAACTTGTCCAGTGGGTCCGTTTCGGTTTTTTCGGATCATGATATTGGTTATGCCAGGAGTCTCAGAGAACTCGTTGTAGTAGTCATCACGATATATCATGGCTATTATATCAGCATCTTGCTCGATTGATCCTGACTCACGGAGATCTGACATCACGGGTCGCTTGTCTGGACGAGCCTCGACGGCACGAGAGAGCTGTGAGAGTGCGACGATAGGGACATCCAGCTCTCGAGCAAGTGATTTGAGACCTCTAGATATATCTGAGACCTCTTGTACCCGATTCATCGAGTTGCCTGATGACATGAGCTGGAGGTAGTCGATGATGATGAGATCGAGTCCTGATTCCATTTTGAGGCGGCGAGCCTTGGACTTGATCGAGAGGAGTCACTCACCAGCTGGTGAGTCATCGAGATAGATCTTGGATCTCGATAGTGATTCGAGTGCGTCTCCCATCTTTGAGAACTCATCTTCGGAGAGTTTTCATTTTTGGAGTTTCCAGCTGTCGACAGCCATCGCGGCTGCGATAAGGCGATCGGTGATCTGTTCTTTGGACATCTCGAGTGAGAACATAGCAACATTTCGTCACTTTTTGGCTACATTTTGAGCAAAGTTGAGAGCCATAGCAGTCTTTCCCATACTCGGACGAGCTGCGAGGATGATGAGATCTCCACGCTTGAATCCTCAGAGCTTCGCATCAAAACTCGGATACCCAGTCGAGATCGTATGACGATCAACCAGCTCAGGATCCGCATGAATCGCGGCGAACTCTTCATATCGAGCATTGAGAATATCACGGATAGGGACGAGCTTGTTCTGGATGAATGTCTGAGTCACGCCGAATAGTGACTTTTCCGACTTCTCAAGGAGCTCTGTCGTCTCAGTTGCCTCATCGTAGCCATTCATGATGATCTCATTACCAGCTCGGATCAGCTTGCGGAGTATCGACTTATTCTTCACAATCTGAGCATACTGGAATATATTGGCACTCGTGAATACTGATTCCATCAGTTCTGCAAGGAACACATTACCCCCAATGGATTCGAGTTTTTTCAGATCATCGATGACCTCTCGTACCGTGATCGAGTCGATCGGACGGTTGCGAGCGTAGAGATCCAGGATGGCATCATAGACGATAGAGTGAGCAGGATCGTAGAAGTCATCTCGTGCGAGGAGATTGGCAACATGGATAATACCATCCTTGTCGATAAGGAGAGACCCGAGGACTCATCGCTCGGCGTCGATACTATGTGGGGGAGTGGTGAGATTAGACACGATTTTCTTGGAAATTATAGATTAGGATTCCTTCACTTCAAAATTACCTGCGAGTTCTTCTTCAAGAAGGAGTTTCTGAAGTATTTCTGTAATTTCACTGGAGTATGGAGTGAGATTTTTGAGGGTCTTATAGGTTTCTATAGCATCTCGTCTGAGTCAGAGTCGTGCCTGGGTGGTAGCGAGTAGGGCAATAATCTCAGGATTTTTTGGCCACTGGAGGACATACTGCTTAGCATACTGGAGAGTAGACTGACTATCCTCTAGTGTATTGGATATATGTGTGAGCATATACAGAGTTGTCTCAGTATTGCCAGTTAGTGTCAGGATTTTTTTATATATCTCACTTGCGATCATATATTTTTTTTCTACGATGAGTACATTCGCCAGTTTCTCGAGTATCTCTATATCATCAGGATGGAGATCAGCCATATCCTTGTATATATACTCGGCACTCGGATACTGTCCATCTCCCTCATATATCTGTCCGAGGAGGAGATTGAGATCTCGGTGATACTTGTCGAGTGAGAGTCCCTCGACGATGAGTACTTGAGCCTCTGCTGTCATCCCACGAGCTATGAGAGTGCGGACACTGGATACAAGTCCAGCGAGTTTCTCGATATTGGATGCATGAACTCTATTTTCTTCAGTGACTGCAGTTGCTATCTCTACTGCAGGAGATATAGAATCGGATTCTCTATTCTCTGGTAGAGCATGAGGAGTTGACTCTGCTTGGTCTAGATGACTAGGCGTCACGATATGTGGTAGACCCGAGATACGGATGCGATTCGTACCGAGAGCAGTCTTGACTCTACCTATCCATGCGTAGAGATCAGCTCACCATATGACTATGAGCATGAGGAGGAGTAGTATGAGTATGAGTATCTCTACGGTATTGCTCTGTGTGAGAAAAAAGAATTCCATGACTAAAGCGGAGCGAGAAAATAAAGTGAAACGAACCAAAAAATACCAACACATAATAGAGAAAAAACCTTTTTTTGCAAATAATACCCAAAAAACTTGCAAAATATATATTTTCTATATAATCCACCCATTCGTTGCGTGAGCCATGCTCATCTAAATGGAGTTCTAAATCCTAAAATCATAAATAATATGTCAGATGTCGCACTCGTCAAGGCTATCCAACAGAGCACTATAGCAGAACCAAAAGATACTGTAATCGTCTACGAGACGGGTATGGAAGTAGAAGTACATCAGATAATCCGCGATGGTGAAAAAGAGCGTACACAAAAATTCCGTGGACTCATAATAGCTATGAGAGGTTCGACGGCATTCGATCGTGTACTCACTATCCGATCTGATGTCGATGGTATCGGTATCGAACGACTCATACCAGTCAATGCTCCTACTATTACAAAGATCGATATTCTCCGCAAATTCAAAGTTCGTAGAAAAAATATCAAGTTCATCCGTGAACTCACTGGTAAGGCTGCTCGTCTCAAAGAAATCAAATAGTTTTTCATTTTAAAAAATCCTTCTACGAAAAGTAGAAGGATTTTTTTTAGTACCATTTCGTAAAAATTTAGAGAAAATTATATGAGATTCTCTCTCGTATAGAAAATGTGCAAAACTATTTTTTCACGAGAAAAATATTCACTCAATATTCATATATCATTTGCCAGTTTTGCGTGTGTATATCCACAGGACACTACCTCGTGTTCCTGATCTAGGATTGTATACAATAGGGGCTGTCAAGGTGGTTTTTTCTTTTGACTTTGAGGGTTTTATGAATAAAAAGGGTACATGATTTTTAGCTTTTCCCATCTTACTGCGTCAGTCGAGATCATGTCGAGAGAGATCAGAAAACAAGATTTTCTGACTTATTTCAAGCGGTTCTCACTGATGGCGAGTTCCGAGACGAGTGTGACAATCGGAGTACTTTCTTCATTTCATCAGGACAATCTCTCAAAAAAATTCTACACTGAAGTGAAATCTGCTATTGTGAGCATAGTACCTACTATCGAGGTGGTGGATTTTATCGTTGATGATAGTATCGAGATGCGTGCACTCGACGAGGTGATCGATTGTCGTGACATGCAACGAGCCTCAGAGAAGCGAACCAAAAATGAATCCGTCCATGGAGTTGAGATAGTCGAAGGAGTCAATAGTCGTCTCATATCTGAGAGGTATCAGCTCGATAACTTTATCGTTGGACCTGGTACTCAATTGGCTCATGCTGCTTGTGATGCTGTCGCTCGTCGTCCAGGATCTGCCTACAATCCCCTCTATATCTATGGTAATGTTGGTCTCGGCAAGACTCATCTTCTCCAGGGTATCGCCAATACTATCCGATCCAAACAAAAAGATCTCCGAGTTGTATATACAACTGCTGACAAATTTCTCACGGACTATGTTGCAAGTATAAAAAGTCGTTCAGTAGATAAGCTCCGTGAGCGGTATCGCCAGATCGATGTACTCGTCCTCGATGATGTCCAGTTTCTCGCAGGTAAGAAACAAACCCAAGAAGAGCTCTATAATATATTCAATATACTCTACGAGGGAGGCAAGCAGATAATCCTCTCCGGAGATCGTCCACCTCGTGAGCTCACGGAGCTCGAGGCGAGACTCCAGAGCCGATTCGAGTGGGGTATCACTGTTGATGTCGGTGAGCCTGACTATGAGACTCGTCTTGCGATCATCGGTGAAAAGGCTCGTACCAGAGAGTTCCTCCTCCCACAGAATGTTGCTGAGTTCATCGCTGAGAATGTCACAACCAATGTACGAGAAATCGAGTGAATACTCAATCAGATTATCGCAGAATACGATCTACGAGGTACACCACCCACTATAGAGAATATCGCGATGCGTCTATCGAAGCTCTCGATCCGATCGCTCACTCCATCGATGACCACATCGAAGAGTATCAGATCTACACACTGTAGCTACGAGGATCTCATTCAGGCGGTATCAGGACACTTCGGTATCGAAATACGAGCTCTCCTATCGGAGGATCGCAAAAAAGAAAATATGATCCCACGACAGGTAGCAATGTATCTCTTGAAGAACAAACTCCACTATACCTATGAGCGTATCGGGAATATATTCTCTGGTCGCAATCATACTGCTGTGATGTATAGTGTGAAAAAACTCGAAGAAGTCATGAAAAAGAATCAACAAGTTGTATATGAACTAAACGTAATACGAGATAAGCTCTGAATATAATTGACATTTTTTTAAAATATATAAAGTATATATAAATTATTACATACTTTATATAATGAAAAAGTGTCCATTTCATTCTTCTCTACGACCAAGTATAGTATCTCTTGGTGGGAGATTAGAAAAAGAAATTCTCAGAGCTTGAGAAGATGTTTCAGTCGCGACGAAATCTTATGAAGACTTTGGCGATCTGATATCCGAAATATTTCCACCATCTTTTTTTGAATCAGATATTGATACACAAGAGTTCTTTGGTATCTATCCGATAGATTCTAAATCCCTATTTGAAAAAAAAGGAGAAAAACAAATTAAGAAATATTTTGAAACAGAAAAACAACGAGCAATAGAATTTGCTCCAAAGAAATGAACAAAGCTCTACCCCTGATCACCAGAAGAGGCAATTATCCAATGATGGTCACATGCATGCTACATCATGGTGATATTTTTGAATCAAATTCTCAGAAAACAATATACGGATTATGAATATGATGAATTTAGTAAAGAGGCTTATAAAATACTCACAGTTTTAGCAAGACAGCATCTCAGTGTAGAAAATGGTTTTGCACTCAATATTTATAGTATTCTCTCGAGGGGTGTAGATCGTACATCAACCATATATGATGATATTGATAAAATCAATTTTGTATGACTTCCTGCACTAGGATGTCCAGCTCTATTTTTTTGAGACAAGCGAGTTGGAAAGATGCTCTTTGATTGGATAACAAGACATATGATTATGGTATATTCAACAAAATCATGAAGCAAAATTATTTCTGAAAAAATTCTACTTTCTTTTAGAAAAATTGTGAATAGAATCCAAGAAACAACCATATAAAATTATGCTCTCAATAGTATCAACCCCTATAGGAAATCTGGAAGATATAACTCTGAGGGCACTCCGTATTCTCAAAGAAGCTGACTATATAGCTTGTGAGGATACTCGTATGACAGGGCAGCTCCTCCAACATTATGATATTGGGAACGGTGGACGCCTCATTTCATTTCATTCACACTCTGGATTTTCGAAAGTCGAAAAGATCATCGAGCTCTTGATCGAGTGAAAACATATTGCACTCGTATCGGATGCAGGAACTCCCGGAATATCTGATCCAGGATTTATTCTTATCAAAAAGGCGATCGAAGCAGGTATCACCGTAACTCCGATTCCATGAGCCTCTGCGGTATTATCAGCTATCGTGGCATCAGGTTTCGATTGTCATCAGTATCTCTATCTTGGATTCCTCCCAGTCAAAAAGGGAAGACAGACAATGCTCAAATCTCTACAAAACAAAGAATATACGGTCGTAGTATATGAATCAGTACACCGTATCGAGCGGACGCTCGCCGAGTTCGAGACCTATTTTGGTGCCGATACTCGGATCGTCGTCGGCCGTGAGATCACGAAAAAATTCGAAGAATTTAAACGAGGAACGATACATGAAGTTGTAGAATATTTCAAATGAGAAGGTAAAGTGAAGGGGGAATTCGTTATAGTATTCTAGATATTTTCAAAAGTTACAACCGTTATATTTTTACCTTGGTATTGTTATAGCAATCGAGAGTCAATGAGGAATATTATTCGAGATATCGAGTGATCCATCGTGAATCCGGACAATATGATCGATGATAGAGAGTCCGATACCCATACTCATATTAGCATCTCGAGTACGTGACTTATCTACACGGTAGAATTTTTCTCTCACGAGTGATATCTCCTCAGTGGGTATACCAACTCCATTATCTGAGAATTCTATTCGGATAGTATCTTTTTCTCTTGAATATCGGCACTCTAGTGTTGTATTATTACCTGCATATTTGATAGAGTTGGAGAATATATTATGGAGAATTTGTACGAACATATTTCTATCCATACGTACTGATACATCGATGTTTCCATATATTTGTACTTGTTGTTTTATTTTATCGAACTGAGGTCTATATTCATAGATGAGCTCTTCGATCTGAGATCGTATATCGAATTTCTCGACTCAAATATCATCACTCACATGATGTGTGAGGCTCTCATATTCCATGATTTGTTCAGTGATACTCGTGAGCCTTGTGAGTTCAGTTTGGAGGAGTGGTATAGTCTTTGTATCCAATGTCATCATCCCATCTTCGATAGCTTCGAGATAACACCTCACAGCCGTTATCGGAGTACGGATCTCGTGGGAGATATCTGAGAGAAAATTTGAGCGAATATTTTCTTGCACTCTCAGTGATTTGTAGAGACTATTGATCGTCATGACAAGTGGTGAGAACTCATCATCTCGTAGATAGCGTATTGTCTGAAATTTGGAGCTATCAATATAAGATCTCAGTCTACTCATGATGAGATTTATTGGTGCAAAAATATGACGTATCCAAAGATAGTAGAGACTCGTAACAAATAGAAGAAATACAATATTAGTTATAAGTAGGCGAGTCAGGAGTCAGAGTATGAGATTCCACTCTGGAGTATCTTTATCCCATCATGTCGGATTCGTGATAATGGCTGTGATATTCGCGAATGGACTCGTTTGTGATGGAGGCGTAGATACTCTGAGTGCATATCCTCATTCTGACTCATTACGATTAAGAGATCCTTTTTGGATATAGAGCTCAGGATTATCACTGATATTTTTGAGTGATGTCGATATAGTTGAGAGTTCACTCACTATAGCCTTATATTCATCTTGTTTCTCAGTTGAGAGAGTGCTCACATCGAGTACAGCTCTGAGTTTCTCAGGTGATAGGCTTCCTTTTTGTTCATTGGATTGTATTTCTTGAGTATACTCTACAAAAAGAGTTCCCATAAAATATCGGAATGCTATAATATTCACGAGTGTGGTCGCGATGATAGCGAGCCCAGTAATGAGAGGGATCTGATAGGAGAGACGGATGGGAAATAAAAGATAAAAGATAAAATATGGAAGTTATTATAGGAGCTTTTGCAAATCATACAAGGTCTTTTTAGTGATTTTATCGTGATCGCTTCCTCCTTGCTTTTTCCTTGCTTTTTCATATATTATATCTTATATATTTTATAATTTTTTTAATCCATAGTTCCCGAATTTTTCATTTTTATCTTTTCATTTTTATCTGATGTCATCTGTCCGTACTCGTCTCGCTCCATCTCCAACTGGATATCTCCATATCGGTAACCTGCGTACCGCTCTCTATGCGTACCTCTGGGCAAGACACAATGAGGGACAATTCATAGTTCGGATCGAGGATACCGATCGGACTCGTCTCGTCGAGGATGCTGTGGACAAGATTATATCTACCCTCACACTCGTCGGTATGCGGCCTGATGAGGGGCCACACCATGATGGTGGATACGGACCATATACTCAGAGTGAGCGACTCAATGAATACGCACCACGACTCAGACGACTCTGTGAAGAGGGAACTGCGTACTACTGTTTCTGTACTCCTGAGCGTCTTGAGCTCCTACATGAGCAACAGATCGAGCTCCACCTCGCTCCTGGGTATGATGGACACTGTCGACATCTCCCTCTCGAAGAGGCTCATGCTCATATTGCCAATGGAGACAACTATACTATCCGACTCAAGGTACCTCGCAACGAGACCCTCATATTCAATGATATGATCCGTGGTCGTATCGAGTTCGATACTAACCAGACTGATGATACTATCCTCCTGAAATCTGACGGTATCTACCCGACTTATCATGGAGCTGTTGTCATCGATGATCATCTCATGGCGATATCTCATGTGATGCGAGGCGAGGAGTGGATCAGCTCTATGCCGACTCAGATACTTACCGCTCGTGCACTCGGCATCACTCTCCCAGAGTATGCACATCTCCCACTCGTACTTGGCAACGATAGCAAAAAACTTTCCAAACGAACGGGTGATGCATTTGTCTCTGACTATATAGCGAAGTGATACCTAGTAGAGGCTCTTCTAAATTTTCTTGCACTCCTCGGTTGGCACCCAGGTCATGATAACGAGATCATGACTATGGATGAGATGATAGCCCTATTTGAGATCCGTGATATACATAAGTCCGGAGCCGTACTCGACCCCATCAAGCTCGACTGGATGAATGGAGAATATATCAAAAAAATGGAAATCTGAGAACTCCATACCAGATTAGCAAGTTATCTCGAAGGATATGAAACATCTTTTTATAAAAATATATTCAGTCAAAAAGACTATATCTATAATAGTCGTATCATAGCAGAAACTCAAACTCGTATGAAACGATTTGAAGAATTTGTCTCACTCACGAATTATCTCTATGGAGACGCGAGTATCCGTCTTGATCTCCTCATCAATCCCAAGATGAAAATCGAAACCGAAGAACAAGGGCTCGATGCACTCAGATTCGTACTTCCACTTATCGAAGGAGCTGACTATAGCTCTCTCGAATCACTCAAGGCTCCTATTCTCGCTGCTATCGCAGTCGCTGGAAAGAAAAATGGACAGATACTCTGGCCACTCCGAGTAGCACTCTCAGGTGAAGAATTTTCACCTGGAGCATTCGAACTCGCATATATCCTCGGTCGTGATGAGTCAGTTCGCCGAATACAGAAAAATCTTGCCTAAATTTATTATCTAGATTCACTCTCTATGCCATATATATTCCTCAAAAACATCCTCGAATCGGTCATAGCAAACTATGTATGTACTGATTGTCAGAGTCGGACTGCCGCAGAACAGATTACTATAACTGGGATGAGTTCTCGTGGACTCGATCTCAATCTCATATGTGGACTCTGTGGTCTCCATTCACACCTTGCTGCAGAGGTCAATACGATGGCATCAGAGCTCCTCACGAGCGAGTGATGACAACAGTTTTTCAGTGAATTCATCAAAAATGGTGGAACTACTGGAGCTACTATGAAAAATAAGAAAAATATACATGATACAGGTATCAATGCTGCAGATATAGAAAAAATCGGTGAAGATATCGCCAATGCAAAAACTATCGAAGATCTTATGGGTTAATTTATAGCCTTATTAACCTACTATTTTATGTTTTCTCGTCTTATCTGATTCATCGCAGTCGTTGCATTTTCATACTTGCTCTGAGTATTTGCCCTACCCAGTATCTCAGATCAATACTGAGACCCAATTCTCAATGCAAAAATACGCAATATAAAAAATGTATCTCTCCAGTTCGCATCTGGATGAGATTCTGCGGGTTCTATCGTGGATAAGATAAAAAATACAGCAACTCCATATATTGATGATACCAAAAAAGCGGTCGAAGATATAAACTCAACCATAAATAATAAAGTAAATCAAGTGCAAGAGGCTGCAAATGCTGTCCAAAATGCGTATAGTGGAGTTATTGATGCCAAAAATAAAATCGAGAATTTCACAGGAAGCGGGAAATAAAACCCTACACTAACTATAATTTACCAGTATCTATGTCTTCATTTTCTCAGCAACCTATTTCTACTCGTCAGGGTAGGCGTCATCAGGATTCTCGATCGATCCGTTTTTTTGCTTTTTTATTTATTGCAGTATTTATTTTTCTAGGCTATCTTGTGGTAGCTGTTTGAACTACCAATATTCCTAATTCCAAGTACTCTATCGAGAAATGATACACTATTTCTACGCTTTCTGATAAACTCTGATTCGGTATGGCATCATGGAGATATCGTCTCTGGGTTCGGTTTTTTGCACCAGAAAATCTCGTTATCAATGCTGGTACATATGAGACAACTACTCCGACGACGATTGCAGATTTTCTCACGAAAACCATGCGTTCTCCACTCTATGTCGATCAGACGATCACGATCCTCCCAGGATGGAGCTCCTACGATATCGATGCATATCTTGCAACAAAAGGAATTGGTTCTATTGGTGATTTTCTCGAGACAGCTCGACTCAATTTTGCTACATATCAACATGACTATACGTATCTCGCTCTTGCTCCGAGTATCGAGTGATATCTCTATCCAGATACCTATCGTCTCAAACAAGATGCTACGATGGATGATGCTATCCGAGTAATGTTGCGTGAATTTGATCGAAAAATTGGTACCGAATACAAGAGTCTTGATCCCAAAAAAGCCTATCAAACTCTCATCCTCGCATCGATTGTTGAACGAGAAGAATGATCTCCCACCAATCAACCGATCGTTGCAGGGATACTATCTAAACGAGTCACTGAAAGTATTGCAATGTGAGCAGATGCAACCGTGTGTTATGGATATGCTAAGACTCAGAAACAATGTACTCCGAGTTTTATCGGTACTATTATCCAGGATAAAAATCCATACAATACGAGGAATAAACAAGGATATCCACCAACTCCAATATCTAATATGACTATATCAACCTGGATTGCTGCCCTGCATCCTGATATATCTCCATACTACTACTATCTCCATGGGAGCGATGGGCAGATCCACTATTGACGAACCAATGACGAGCATATAGCGAACAAGCAAAAATATCTGGAATAATTTTAATTTATTTTAAGGTCATATCCATATACTATCATTTTTTATTAAAATAGCTCACCATGGTACCCACAATCAACAAGTATCTATTGCCTCTAGAAGATCTCATCAAAAATAATCGAAAATATATCGGTTATTTTTTGATATTTCTATCTTTTGTCTCTCTCGGATTTTTATTGTATCCCAATTCAACCAAAGATAGTGGTGGCTATGCAATAACTCTACTGTGGATCATACTGTGGATACCGATTTTCTCTCGAGTTTTTGGACTCAAAATAGCTCAGGTAGTTATCCCACTGCGCAGAGAACTCGGCATACTCATGGGGACACTAGCATTTGTCCATGGTGCAGGATTTATGATTGCATATCCGAGCATGGTTGCTAGTACGAGCTTTTGGTGGTCAAAAGGATCTATTACATATACGGCGGTAGGATTCGTAGCACTCCTACTCTCTATCCCACTGACACTCACATCATCGAGTTGGGCGATGGCAAAGCTCGGTAAAAACTGGAAACGACTCCATCGTGTCGTCTATATTATCATTATATTGACGGTCTTACATGTTGTATTGCTTCGTTTTTCTCGCAATTTCGAGATTGCTCCTGTGATATTTCTCTGTATATATTTTGCGTTCAAAATATTGGAATGGCGAGGTATAAAACTCTACACAAGTGAAAATAAAATCTATCCAATCGGGCAAAAGTGGCTCTGTATCCCTTGTGGATATATCTATGATCCACTTATCGGGGATCTAGATAGTGGAGTTGCTGCAGGTACGGAGTTCTCAGGTATCCCAGATGACTGGAGATGTCCTGTGTGTGGGGTGACCAAGGCAGATTTTGTTCCATATATCGAGTGACAAGAGCAGGAGACACTGGGAGCCAGAATAGTCTCGAAACGATACCTCAATCCTACTACTATAGAACTCATCATCGAGACTGTTGATACTCTTACATCTCAGATATGACAGTTCGTATCATTCGTCTGGGATGATGAGCAGTGAGAATTCACGAGACAATACTCGATCGCAAAACAGGATGGACGGAAACTCACATTCCTCATCAAGATAACGGAACTCGGTAGAGGATCGCGTATCTTATCGACCCTATCTACTGGCACAGAGGTACGTATCAACTGAATATTCGGAACATTCCGCCTCCAAGAGAGTCAGAATCCAAAAGTATTCATCGCAACAGGGACAGGTCTCGCTCCGATCTATAATATGATCACTTCACTCCCAATAGCTAGTAGGGGGACCCTTTACTTCACAGCCGCGACTGCTACTGATCTCTTTTATATAGATCAGCTCAAGTCTATAGAGTGACTCGATCTCCATATCCACATAACCCGTGAAGAGGTTCCTGGTTGTATATTTGGACGAGTCGATGTTGACATGATCATGGCAAGTCCCGACACTGAGTGGTATTTCTGTGGCAACCCCCGTATGGTTACAGAAGCAGTAGACAAGCTCACAAAAAAAGGATATACCAGGATATATCGAGAGGAGTTTTAATAGTTTTTATAGCCCGATTTTCTCCACCAGTTCTCACCGATCATGCAGTGCTGCGATATCTGTATATCCTCCGAGACACTCATCTCATAAAAATATCTGAGGAAGCGTTCGCATTCGAGATTTTGCTACGATTTCCATGAGGAGTTCATGATTGTTCGTGACATCGACCGCTTCGTAGATGGCACCGAGAGATGTGAGGAGATTCTTTGCGAGTATGCAGTATGGACAATTATCTTTGCTATATATGGTGATTTTTTTCATAGTTTTTGGATTATTTTTGATTGTCATAGATCCCAAGTTGCATATTTGCTGGGAGTGCGATATCGATATATTTCGGATAATCGAGATTGACGGCTTGCATAGTTTCTACGAATTCTACGAGTGTAGTGGTATCCTTGATTCGGGTGTTGTATGATTTTTCCTCTCATACTGTACTCATTGTCTGTCCAGTATAGTCATGCCCTGGATATATCTGAGCCGTATCAGGTAGTGTATAGATCTTGCTCTGGATCGAGTCATAGAGTCGCTCTGCAGATCCTCACTGGAAGTCTGTCCGTCCCGTCTTGCGGATGAGAAGAGTATCACCCGTGAATAACATATCTCAGATGAAGTAGCTCGTACATACGTCAGTATGTCATGGTGTAGATATTGCTTTCACCCTGATATCGCCTACCGTGAATATCTCTCCATCTGCGAGCAGTATATCTGGTTTAGCTATATGAGCTCATTCTCACATCGCGATTTTGGCTCCAGTTTTTTGCCTAAGGAGTCCCGATCCAGTGATATGATCGGCATGGATATGGGTATCGAGAATATGGGTGAGTGTGATTCCGAACTCTGCGATCAACTTGAGGTCACGATCGATCTGATCGCGAACAGGGTCGATGATGAGAGCTTCTTGAGTCTCGCTATCTGCAAGGATGTAGGTATATGTCCAGGACTTTTCATCGAAGAGCTGACGGAAGATAATATTTGAATTCATATATATATTAGTTGAAATAACTTGGATCGAACTCCGCCGTGATCTCGATGATATCTGATTGATCTCGATAAAGTGCTTCGATGCTACCGGCGACATTTGTTGCCGTTTTTCATTCTCACTCGAGCCATTGACAAACTTGTCCGCTGCGTGATCATGACCGACAGAATATATAGATAGGTTTGTTAAAATCGATATCTCAGATACGGAATTCGATGGAGGAGAGGGGAATGAGTTTGGCTCCGGGGATGCGGATCTGATCCCATTCTTTTTTCTCACGAACATCGATGAGCTCGATATCGGCGTGATTGTGCGTGAGGATCTCGAGTTCTTTTGAGGATATTTCTTTATACATATTATTTTGTGGTGAATTTTTTATAGAAGAGCATACTCACTATCATCGAGACGGTGAATACGAGAATGTATGGATCAAGAAACACGATGCTCCCGATCGCTGGACCCGGACAGAGTCCACCGATGCCCCATCCGATGCCAAATAACGCGGATCCAACGATGAGCTTATTATCGATGATTCCTTTTTTTACCCAAGGGAAATGCCACTTCTCTGCGAAGTGTGGAGTTTCTTTTTTGGATAACAAAAAATGTCAGATCACAGATACTGTGACAGCACCCATCATCACAAAAAGAAGTGTCGGATCCCATTTTCCCGTGATATCGAGAAATCCACGAACTCGATCTGGCGAAGTCATATCCGAGAGTACGAGAGCAAATCCAAAGAGGATGCCCGCGACGAGGGAGATGAGATTGGTAGTTTTGGACATAGTGTTTAGGAGAAGAAGTGAGTGATATATACTGCGATCATGCCACTCGAGACGAATACGAGAGTCGCGATGAGAGACCTGAGAGAGAGACGACCGATACCGCAAACAGCGTGCCCACTCGTGCATCCATTTGCCATGCTGGTACCGACTCCGACGAGTATCCCCGCGATGATGGCGATGATATATGACGGATTCGTATTGGCCATATGATATCCGGGGACGACCTGACTATAGAGTGCGACGCCGAGTGGCAGCCCGATGAGGAAATAGTATCTCCAGTATTCGCCTTTTGTGACCTTGCCAAGGACTCATTTCAATATACCAGAGACACCCATCACGCGCCCGATCCCTCCTGCAAAAAGAAGTGCCGAGAGTCCAATGAGAGCTCCACCGATGAGAGCTAAGATATAGAGAGGATTCATGATATAAAGTTATGGACAGTAGATAGAGGAGAGTGATGTAAGGAGCTGTAGTATTTCGGGGTTGCTGATGCGGTAGGTGACGTAGAGTCAGGATTTCTCACATGTGAGGATTCACTCCTCTCGCATCTTAGTGAGGAATTGTGAGAGCTGGGACTGCGAGATATGACATGACTTCACGAGTGCCGTGACAGTTTGTGGTCAGGATGATAGACGACAGAGGATGAGGAGCCTCTTGGGATGAGCAATTGTTTTGAGGATTTCGGATATCTTTTCGGCTTGTATTTCGAGATCAGTGATATTTTTCATATATTTTCGTTATCTATTGGTAGTATATTATGAATATGTAATATAATGTCAAAAGATTTTTGTTATATTTTGCAAGTGATTTTCGGGTATTTTATTTTGTGAAACGATAGAAACCCATACTATAGGGACTATTATCCAGATAATTCACTCCGACATGAAACTCTTCAATATTACTGATATATTCAACAATATCATCACGATGAGTCCCGAGACTCTCGAGGCATTCCATGATGAGCTGCGAGACAACTACAAGGTGCTCGCCAAAGACGGAGATATCGACAATCTCCGAGTACTACGCAATCGACTCCAGACCATCCTCGATGCAAATATAGCAAAATTATCAAAAAGAGAGAATCGAAAACTCGATAAGCTCCGCAAGCTCCTAATCGAGATCGATGAGACGATCGAGGCAGTAGAGCTCTCCACACGTGAGGAGATCGTACTAATTGATGTGATCGCCAAATACAAAAAGAAACATAAAACTCTCCATATACTCCCAGTAGACAAAAAGAAAACTCACGTCCTCAATGCCATACGCAAGGATGAGATCTCATACGAAGAGGGGATGATCCGACTCCAGATCGAGATCGTAAAGCTGCAGAGCTATATCCAATCTACTGGTAAAAAGTGTCTCATCATATTCGAGGGACGAGATGCAGCAGGAAAGGGTGGCAATATCAAGAGATTCACTGAGTCACTCAATCCGAGATATTCAAAGGTGGTTGCCCTCATGAAACCTACAGAAGTAGAACAGGGACAGTGGTACTTCCAGCGGTATCTATCACACCTCCCGAATGCTGGAGAGATGATATTCTTCGACCGATCATGGTACAATCGAGCTGGTGTGGAACCAGTTATGGGATTTGTCGGGAAGCGTGACTATGAGAAGTTCATAGATGATGTGGTAGTACTCGAGAAGATGCTCACTCGAGCGGGGATCAAGATCATCAAGTTCTATTTCTCAGTGTCAAAAGAAGAACAAGCAGCTCGGTTCCACGAGCGACGCACCAATCCACTCAAGCAGTACAAGCTCTCTCCTATAGACCAGTTCTCACAAAAACTCTGGGATCGCTATACCCTTGCTGAATATCTGAACTTCTCACAAACGCATACTGAACACGCTCCATGGACAATCGTGAAGAGTGACAACAAGGAGATGTCTCGTATCAACGCGATCAAGTACCTCCTCTCACAATTCGACTATCCAGACAAGTGTGATGCGAAGTATCTCAAGATCAATGATGATATTGTATTCTCTGGACGAGAAAAAGTGAAGATGCTCGCAAAAGAAATCGATGAAACAAAGAGCTTATTTGAATAAAAATATAAAATCCGTAATTTATGCGGATTTTATATTTTCTACAATACTTCTCCCTACTATGTACCCACTGGCCCAACATATTTGTAAACTAAAACCTCCTGTATATCCATCCACGTTGAGAACCTCTCCTGCGAAGTAGAGGTTTTTTTGGATTTTTGACTCCATAGTTTCTGGATCGATCTCATCGGTCGAGACCCCTCCTGCAGTCACAAACTCATCTCCAGGTCGACGATCAGTCAGCGTGAGCGGTATTCATATTCATAGGAGCTCTGCGATCTTTGCTCTATCGATCCGGGCGATCGATACCGGATAGGTAGTCTCGATATGTGGACAATATTCTCGGACGAATAGTTCTGCGAACCTACGGGGCAGTTTTTCGGATAGTATATTCGTGATGAGTTTTTTTGGATGATTCGCGAACTCTAGTTTGAGGAAACTATCCCACTCAGCTACTCACATATCAGCAAGAGGGGATAGTTGTATAGTTTTTGGATTAGTTTTGTTGATAGCCTCCCAGGCTATCTGAGAAGAATACATAAATGCGAGAGGGCCTGAGAGTCAAAAATGAGTCAGGAGAATGGGTCACTCGAGGTTCTCAATTCGAGCTTTTTCGAATGCGAGTCCAGAGAGTTCATGAGTCCATTTTTCTCTCGTTAAAAAGCTCGAAAGTGATGGTCAGAGCTGTGTAATACTATGTCCAATAGATCTCGCGAATGCGTATCCATCCCCAGTGGAACCAGTGTGACTATAGGCATTGCCACCCGTAGTCACGACAACGATATCAGATTCATAGGCTCATTTTGGTGTTGTGATTTGATATCTTGTATCTATTTTTATAACCTCAGAAACTCATTCACCATAATGGAGAGTTACCTTGTCGCGATATTTCGCGAATACATGAGTGAATGCCTCGACTACCTCAGTTCCATCGTCTGAAATAGGAAATACTCTATTGTCAGACTCACATTTCATCGGGACTCCGTGTGATTCGAACCATTCTCGACACTTGCGTGGTGAGAATTTTCCGAATGCTTTTTTGATGAAATCAGCCCCACGAGTATACTTACTCAGGAGTATTTTTTTATCTTCGATTCCTGTTGTTACATTACATCTTCCGCCACCTGAGATGATTACTTTTTTACCTGGACTCGTATTCTTCTCGAATATCTGGATATGGTAGTCAGCTCACTTGCTATTCTCTAGTATGGTAGCAGCAGCCATCAGTCCAGCAGCTCATGCTCAGATAATAGTAGTAGTTTTCACAGACTGTGATATGATAATTAGTAAAAATACAAAAAGCATTACCAATACTATGTGAGGTATTTATTGGAAGTAAGTATGAAAAAGTTTTTGTTTGGAAGGATCAATCTCCATATTACTTCAGTATTTCTCTATCTGAGAATACTACAAGTCTATCAGGATATTTTTTCATACTTTTATTCCAAACTCCAGTACAAGTGATTAGATTAAGATGTGATAATCAATCATTCGAAATAAATACCTTTGATGCATCGGCAGAACTCCTATAAGTTCGTAATTCGCGTACTATAAAAATAATTGTGGAGCCTTCTCGGTCCTTAATATAAATTTTATCCCCCTTCTGTAAATTATTGAGATTATTAAATACTCATAGATCCCCATTCTTCCATATTCAATAGTGTCCATCAATAACAGCATTTCCGATCTCGCCAGGCTGTGGACCCATATCCAACCATCCAGCATTACTGGGTAGTACGGGTACATTCATAGCTCATTGGGGAGTGAGTCCAACTCGTTCGACAGTAGCATTAAGATTAATTTTTGGAATAGTCAGGTGAATTGGAATAATTGATATTATGGGTTTTATAAAAGTTGATGATTCTCATAAAAAAGACATACCCGTAATAGGTATACTACTTTTATAAGTAAGTTGACTATTAGAAAAAGCAGATATTTTAGTAAAATCTGAGTTTCCAAACAAGCCAGAAAATAAAGACAGTGTAACTATTATTAATCATGTTCAAATAACTCTCATAATGGGGTGTATTCATGTTGATATAATTTGTGATTGCATATTTTTTTAGGTCTTATATATAAAAGTCCTGTTATATCAGGACTTTTATATATGTATAATAGCCTATAGGACTATTTGATTATAGGGAAATAAATTATGATATGTATTTTTTCTGTATGATGATACATACACTAAAAATAAATAAGATACTTGAGATAAGTAAAATGACATTTCATTGGGGATTTTCTTCTTTTGGAGCAATTCCCGTATTAGGAAAAAGAGGAACGATAGGTATAGGAATAGGTATAAATGGGCTTTCAAATACAGGAGTATATATGACTGTTCCAGTATGATTTACAATTGGCACTACTGGTTTTACGGTATCGATAGTAGTACCTGTATTTATCACAACTGTAGTGATATCACATTTTCCATCATTGTAATTGCCAGAGTAGTCTCCAGTTGGACAATTATCAGATACTGATCCACCACCAGGTCCACTTGTTATAGGTGGTGGTGGGGGTATATAAGTGTTAGTAATTATACAAGTTTTATCTTGATTTGGGAGAAGGGTTACACTCCCTGTTGAGCTACAATCCCCACTGAAGGTTGGGGAATAAGAACTATTTATATCTTCACTTATTACATATGTTGCACCCGTAAGTGAATAAGAGGTTCCAGGAAATGAGGTTCCTGATGCGAAAAGATCCACACCAGAGCCAGTATTTTTTACATGTAGCATAAAATCAGAAGGCACAGCTATCCCTCCCCCCGTATTTACCACTTGTTTTATAACATGTAGAGTAGCCTGAGTAACTCCACATATAGGCGTAGTAATGTTAGTACCTGGTGCGGTTGTAACTGTTCCTCCAAAAGCTAATGCTTTTCCTCCCCATGTTACAGTGCTCCCTATAGTAATACCCGCATCATCAATAACTGTTCCAAAAAATGTAGAATTGGCACCGAGTGTAGTTGCAGCAGTTGGAGTCCAGAAAACATCACAAGATGACGCACCGCTGAGTGTAACAGATGAATTAGCTACAGTGTTTAATGCTCCATTAATCCTGAATATATATGTTCCAGCACCATTTAGGACTATACCAGCTGGTGTTCCGATGGTTACAGCACCAGTAGCACAATAAATACCTGGAGTATAGATCCCAATGGCACCATGCCCCACATCAGTAGCAAGATCTATGGCCCCAGGTGGAAATATATATGTACAAGGTTGTGAATTAAGACCAGATAAGAGACTTCCTTGATCTATTCCTGCTGTAGCATAGGGGGCAGCAGATCCATAATTTGTATGAATACCTGCAGGTACAACTGCTGGAGCTGTAGTGAATCCGATATCACCATTTACAGTAGCTCCTGCTGCCGTATTAGTATAAGTACTAGAAAGTATACCATACGTTGCTGTTGTTCCAGGAGAAGGTGTTGTTGCAGCAAATGCTGTAGTATGAGTATAGAGACTCATGAGAGAGATAAATAACAATGTAACCACTTTCAAATTTCTATGATATTTTTTCATATTTCATATTTTTATAAATAAACTCTATCCTTTATATGTTTTCACACTCTAAAGTCAATAAAAAGATTATACGATAATATCCACATAATCCACCATCCGCTCTGAGTCAAGCAGTAGCACCTATTGCTAGGGTTTAGTTAAGAGTTCAGAATGATATGGCAAAATTCTTTGGATTTAAAAGTAGCTAAAATCTAGTTTGAGTGCTTTTAGGTGAGCATGACTAGGAACGCTAATAGTTGCAGGAGCTTTTTCTTTGCTTGTACCTGCCTGAGTTGCAATCACTCCTGCTGGTGTTCTAGGAGTGGTAGAGATTAACATAATAAAGACTTTCGCTGAGTCTGATAATAAAAGATAATACACAAAAACATCTCCAGAATTGGAGAGATTTTTTTAATATTTTTTATGGCAGCCCCACTTGGAATCGAACCAAGATAAACGGCTTTGGAGACCGCTACACTAACCATTGTGCTATGGAGCTATAAACTAAACTAGTGACTAGTTCAGTTATTTTGATTGAGACAATCACGAACTAATATACGAAATAACTCAAGGTATTTATCATAACTAATATCTCGATTATACATCTGTGATTCGAGTTCTTTGAACTCTACCTCAAACTGATTAGATAGCATATCGATAAAATGCTATAATAGAATCTTTACCAATTACTTCACCCACTTTTTGATCTGGATTGACGACGAATGGCTGAGTGAGGAGAGCGTTCTCTTCCCGGAACTTTGTCATCTTGCCATCTATAATTTTTTCGAGGATTTCTTTTGGTTTACTAGCATTTTTTGGATCTTGTTCCATGAGTGCGAGCTGGATCTCTTTTTCTTTTGCTACATCAGCATTAGATATATCTGATGGAGAGATAACCTGAGGAGCAGATGCGACGACATGCATGGCAACTTGCTTGAGTATATTAGTATCAGTACCAGCCTTTGCGACTACTACAGATCCATTCTTGTAGTTAGAGTGTACATATGAGGCTATGACGTCACCCTCGATCTTCGTGAGAGTGCGGATCTGCATATTTTCACCAACCTTGAGTGTATACTCTGATGCCTTGAGTTCTTCTGCCTTGGCAATTGCTGCCTCATCGGTTGTCTCACCTTTGCGGATAGTGATAAAATGATCGAGCATACCCTCAAATACATCATTGCGAGCAACGAAGTCTGTCTCACATGAAACGACCACAACATATACTGCATTTCCGTCAGCAACGATTTTGATACGCCCCTCAGAGGTCTCGTTACCAGAACGTTTAGCAGCTTTTGAGAGTCCCTTTTTGCGGAGAAGGTCGATAGCTGTATCCATATTTCCATCTGCTTCGACGAGTGCATTCTTGCAGTCGGACATACCGACACCAGTTCGCTCGCGGAGTTCTTTGATCATCTGAGCTGTTACCATAGAATTATTGAGTTAGTATATAAATATTGAGAAATTATTTCCCAGGGGTGAATATATTCGAGAGCCCAAGAGTCTGTATGAGTTTCTCGCTATTGGTATAGAGTATATCGATCACATGATCTTTGCCTGAGTATGCTTGGAACGCAAGAAATAATGAAGTAAAAAAACATATGAAATTGAGGAGTCCTATGATCCCAAAAAGGAACCAGAGAAATCCACCAACAATTGCTATAATCACTTCGATTACATTGATCATGAATCCCTGTTTCATATACTTCACGACGAATGGAGTTTTCATATTCATCAGAAGTGGTACAAAAAACACAAATGATGCAAGAGCTCCTGCGAGTTTCTCTTGGCTCGGTACTGTACTATCAGATATCATAGAGTTACAACGTTACGGATAGACTAGAGAGTTGGTGCTATTACTTCTTTTTTAGCTATTGGAGTGCGTGGAGTTGTTGATTTTGGAGCGATAGTCTCGACTCGTGCCATAGGCTTTTTGTCTTCGACTTTCTTTGATTTAATAGCTGATTTGACTTCACCGAGCATCCATGCGATAGCTTTGATGGAGTTGACATTGCAAGGGACAAAATATGTCGACTTGTCGATATCACCAGTAGAACCGAGGAGAGCGATAGAAGTGATTCCTATCACCTTTGCCTCTGCGAGAGCGAGATCCTCATAGTGTCCGTCTACTACTACAACTACATCTGGAGTTCGTTTCATATCCTTGACACCAACATAGGCTTCCTTGAGTTTGATGAGCTCATTGAGTTTGATTGCTTTTTCTTTTTTTGTGAGATTCTCGAGCATACCGTTCGCGAGTGATGTCTCGAGTTCGTTGTAGTATGCAATTCGTTTTTTGATCGTTGTATAGTTGGTAAGGAGACCTGGAACCCACTTCGTATTGACATAAAAATGTCCAGTAGAAGTAGCGATAGCCTCAACGAGATCCTTTGATTGGACTTTTGTACCAACAAAAAGGATAGATTTCCCCTTTGATGAGAGATCTTCGAGAACTACCTTAACTTCTTCGAGTTTCTCAGCTGTTTTGTAAAGATTGAATACATGGACACCATTCTGGATACCATATATATAATCACGCATCTTCGGAGACCAGTATTCACGCTTGTGTCCGATGTGGACAGCGTTGTCGAGCATACTCTGTATGAGTGTAGCGGTAGCCATAATATAGAAAAAATAAAAAAATAATCCTTACCGAGACTTTTGTCAGATACGAGACTCGCCGTAGCGAGAGGAAGTATCCTTGTATAATCAAAAATCCCAACTCTTATTCTCATTTTCCGAGAAGGAGTCGGGAGTATACTATCGAAAATTAGAAAAAAGCAAGTTAATTTACATACATTAGTGACGGTTTTGTTCTCAATTGAGCTAATACTCATTCCAGAACAACTCTTTGTATCGAAAATGTTCAGTTTCTTCAAAATGTTATAGCAGTCCCATCATTTGGTTTATCTATAATACTATCTAGCCATTTTGAGTATTGTGGATGAAAAATAGTCGCTGTGTTATTGGGATCATATAGTCATTGCTTTGCAAGATCAATAGTAGCAGGAATATAATATATTTCTTCTTCTCGTATGGCATCAATAATTTGTTGCTGAGTTGCAGTTTGAAATACTAGTATTTCTGATGGTTTTGCTCACAATGTTTCCATAAATCTCCTGCTACTCTCTGCACTTTTCGCATGAATACCAGAAGTTCACGTTGTTGATTGATTCATATTTAGGAAAATGAAGAATTAAATTCAAAACACTTTAAATATATAAATTTACTTGTCAAATTTATTTATATACTTTCTCTGTCATTTTGTCTATTTTTGACTATAGTACCGCATATCACCAACTCCAATATATGACCAATCCAGCTGACAAATACGAGATCGTCATGGGTCTTGAGACTCATGTCCGAATCAAATCCAATACCAAGATGTTTTGTTCGTGTGCGAATGCCCTCGAGCTCGCGAGTGAGCCAAACATCAATGTATGTCCCGTATGTATGGGATTCCCTGGGATGTTACCGACAGTATCTGCCGGTGTCATCGATCTCGCAGTCCGAGCATCACACGCACTGAGATCTACAGTAGCAGAGACGAGTGTATTCGACCGCAAGAGCTACTTCTATCCAGATCTCCCGATGGGATATCAGATCACTCAGCTCTACGAGCCCATAGCAGATGGAGGCGAGGTCAGAGCCCTGATCGATTGAGAACTCAGGACTTTTCGTATCCATCATATGCATATCGAGAACGATGCGGGCAAGCTCGTCCATGCAGGGTGAAAAACACTAGTAGACTACAATCGTGCAGGTTCACCACTCATGGAGATCGTGACACAACCAGACTTTCGCTCCAAGGCAGATGTCCTCGGATACCTCGAGGAACTCCAGAAACTGATGCGATGGTGTGGTGCGTCTGATGCTGATATGGAGAAGTGACAACTGAGATGTGATGTGAATATATCTATCAGGATCAAATGAGAAACAGAACTCCGTAATCGAGTAGAGCTGAAGAACGTCAACGGATTCGCCTCTATCGGTCGTGCTATCGATGTCGAGTTCGCTCGCCAGATCGAGATATATGAGGCAGGTGGATCGATAGATCAGGAGACTCGTGGCTGGAGCGATGAGCGAGGAGTCTCTACTCCGATGCGATCCAAGGAAGATGCTATGGACTATCGATACTTCCCAGATCCTGATCTCCCACCACTCACTCTCACACCTGAGTTCATCACGACCCGCGAGATCGGAGATCTGCCGATGGATCGTAGGCTCAAATATCTGAATGAATATAAACTCATCGAGGATGATGCTCGTATATTATCTGAAGACCTGATAATAAGTAATTTTTATGAGGAACTCGTATCTATAACAAAAGATCCGAAAAAATCTTGTTCGTACATCACGACGATACTATTTGCTCTATTCGAGGCACACGTGACTCGTCTGAATCTCTCAGATATCAAGTCTGAAACCCGAGAAATTGCCCGAGTCATCGAGCTCGTGAATGCAGATGAACTCTCATCGACGAATAGTAAGATAGTGATCGAAAAATTGGTTTTCGAATGATGAAAAGCAGATGAATGGGTTGACTCACTCTCACTCCGCCAGACCAATGATACAGGAGCACTCGAGGCTATCGCGGATGCTGTCATCGCAGAGTCACAGACACAACTCGCAGAGTATAAAAACTGAAAAGTGAACCTATTCGGATTCTTCGTAGGGCAATGTATGAAAAAATCAGCCGGGCAAGGTAATCCAAAGATATTCACAGAAATTCTCAAAAAAAAACTCTCCTAACTCGGGAGAGTTTTTTCTATTTTTTGCAATAATTAAATATTGTGCTAAAATAGGTATATGAAAATAATACTTGTATCAATTCTCATCTCGTGTTCTATTCTAAAATCAGTCGATGCAGCAACTCTAACTCCGAGTTTGACTACTCAGATGCAACATCAAGAGCAGATCAATACTAAGAATATATATACAGCGAGACTCGCAGAGATAGCCAACAAAAAAGCAGAAACAAAAGCGAGGTTGCTAGCACTCAAGAATAGATCCAATAAATCTGTCACTCCAGTTATCACGAGTGCCCCAATCAAACCAACTATTGCCCCTCAAGCAACGCTCACACATACAGCTGTAGTAGCTCAGCAATCCAATATATCATCTCCTCATAGTGTGGATATGTCTCGTGTGAAATCAACTTGGATCGGCTGGTACAATGGCGTGAGACAATCAGAGTGACTCGTCTCATATATTTATGATACTCGCCTCGATGCTACTGCATACGACTGGAATCAGGTATTCGCGAGTGGTAAGTGACTCAATCATCATCGTCGCAATCCATGAGATAGCTACTACAACTTCGCAGTGATAGATCAGTGGTTTACAGCTCGCGGGATCAATCCGCGGATCATAGGGAGAGCCAAACATACTGAGAATGTCGGATATGGATACTACTCTTGCAATTCTGGTGATTGTACTGATAGTCTAATTCGCTCTATTCGATCAACTTTTGATTTTTTCATGAGTGAGAAAGGGAAGTCATATGACGCTCACTATCAGAGTATCGTGCAACCCAACTTCTCGAAGATCGGACTCTCAGTGATCGTCGTTCCAGGCGAGCAGAGATACTATCTCACGGTACACTATATCACACAATAAAAAACTCTCCCGATTAATCGGGAGAGTTTTTTGATGTATACTATACTATCCCTCCCTCATCCTCAGTGAGTCGAATAGTTGTCAGCATATTGCGGATAGCCATCTGTTCTGGAGTTCCTGATTCATTTTTGCTCATCTTGCCCTCCACGATACCACAGATGATGAGTGCTGGGATGAGATCACCACTCGTGACTATATAGGCAGCATCAAGAGAATCAGTGAGATAGATATCTGCTTCATAGGTCATCATGAGATCAGTATTGATCGCTGGATCGTTCGGAGTTCGCTCGACGACGATACCACCGACAGAGAGTCCATAATCCTCTACATAGTAGTCTTTTTGCTCGTTATATATCTCGAGGAATCTCGCTCCAGATATCCCAGTAATCCCATCTTCTGTATCAGTTTCATTTTGCTGAGTATATGGGATGAATACATTCGGCAGGATCACGTCTCCTATCTCGTGCATCATATCGACAGAGCGACCGAGATAAGGGAGATAGATACGATCAGGATCCCAGTTATCGAGGATAGTTGGGAGCGTGATATCGATGTCAAATTCCTTGGAAAAAATCAGTATCCAGTCCCCCTTTTGATATACAATAAAATCAGCCGACGCCTCAGTAGGATTGCGACCGAGGGAGAGGCTCGCTACACAGGTATCTCGGACGATAGGATTGCGGGTAAAAATAATACGGAGCATAAGATTTGCTTTTTAGGAATGTGAGGATACTATACAAAAAGACTCGAAAAGCAAAAAAATGGATATACTTACTCTAGTTTTCGGTGGACTTGTCTGATTTATTATTGGAGTTTTTATCATGCGGATAGTCTCACTCTACGAACACAAGTGAGTGAGAAAACAAGCCACGCAAGGTTCGCGTAGTGCTATATTCGGAGAAGTGTATGAAAAAATACTCCCAGCACTTCCGAACTTCCCATATGCACCAAAGGATATGGTATTCATCGGGAAAGGGTGTGACTATATCATATTCGACTGACTCTCTGAGGGTCACTTGCGAGAGATAGTATTTCTCGAACTCAAGAGTGGGAGTGCACAGATGAACAAAAATGAAAAGATGATACAATCAATTGTAGATCGTAGACGAGTGAGATTTTCTGAGTATCGTATTGATAGCGTACGGAGCAAAGAGTAAATAGAAAAATATTTGTATTTTAGATAAGAAAATGATACAATCACTATATCAATAATTTATAAAATATATGGCACTTACCGAATCCTGAGCTAATGCATATGGCGAGTTAGTAAACGACGCTTTAAAAAAATTATTCTGAGAAAATTTTGAGACTGATGTATGACTACAAGAAATATTAGATGTTGTTATACATAATAAAAAAACTCCTGCTGAACGAATATTTCGCATCAACAATTCTGGCTTGACTGATAATGTAAGAGTACTCTTATCTAATATCAATGGAGGTATAACTTTGGGTAAATTTGAGTACCATCCGAACAATACGGATTATTCAGCAATGCTTAATCTGATAAATTTAGCTAGAAAAACTTTAGGAAAAGCAGCTCTACTACAATTAAAAAATACTCCAGATGCAAAAGCAATGACTATACTCAATCTAGCTTAATAATTTGATTCTTAAGATTTTTCACTTTTAACTTTTTACTCCTGTGTTCCTCCTCTCCACTTCATCACTTGCCGGATATGGACTCCATCGCATATTCTCACTTGCTAAACAAGCAGAATTCGATGGGATCGATATATCCGTCGATTTCGACCAGTACGATAGCTATGATGCGAGCTATATCGACTCACTCATCACGAGTACTGACTTGCCAGTCATGAGTATCACTGCTCCTGCACGCAAGCTCAACAAGAAACAATGTGATCAGATGCTCACACTCGCGAGTGAGCTCGGGGTACAAGTTGTGAATCTGCATCCACCACATCGTCTCGACCGAGAGCGAGACTGGTTCGGAGAATATCTCCAAGTAGTGGCAAAAAAATATCCAAATATCACGATCAATATCATCAACGCTCCACCAAAGACTTGGCTCTTCGTCATATCGGAGTATGGTGATGCGAGACCAGAAACAATCAAAAAAATCACGGCACATACAGCTCTCTCCATCGAGAATGTGGACCCAGAGAGTGGTGTCGATCTCATGAAGACACTCATACTCCTGGGCTCTACCATGGGACTTGTCTATCTCTCAGATAAGGATGATGAGCAAGTATGACTCTTTCCTGGTGAGGGAACCATGCCACTCGAGTCTCTCCTCATCAAGCTCCGAGATATCGGCTATAGCGGACACTTCACTCTGACAGTAGACCCAAAGGCACTCCTCGCTGGGGCCCCTGATGCAACAGTGATTGCCTGTATGCTCAGATCTCGTGACTTTTTATCAAAATACTTCTCATAATATAAAAATCTCTCCTAAGTATAGGAGAGATTTTTATATCTATTTGACGAATATTTTTTTGGCCCTGAGCTTCGCCTCGATAGTTCACTCTATTTCGAGACGATCTCTGAGAAATATATTTCACTTCTGTGCGAGTATCGAGAGAACGAGTTTGTCATCATATTCGAGACGACCTGAGAAGTCATCGAGTGTCATGATGGCATATTTTACCTTTTTTCCATAAAATGTCTTCTCGAGGAAGTTATTGAACTCGATCTTGTCGAGCTCTCCGATGATGAATATATCGACGATATTATTGGTTGTCTCATTGCGAAAATTGAGTACTGCATCAGAGATAGTCACGAGATCGAGAGTTTTGCGTCATTTGAAGAACTCTTTGACTGGCTTCATCACATCATAGGTCTTGAGAAACATCTCTACGAGATCTGGATAGATAGCACAGTTATGATTCATCTGATAGTATTTCTTTTTGTTTTGTTCATATGACTTGAGTATTCCGAGAGCTTCGAGATTCATCAGCTCACGTCTCACGGCATTGATCTGCTCATCCACATCTCGACAGAGTTCACGGATAAAAAATCCAGTACTTGATCTGGCGATCACATCTTCGATAACGAGTTTTTCGAGGAGTTTGACTCGCGATCGCGAGCCGAAGAGTTTGACGAGATCCAAGAGGTATAGTACAAGGGATATATTGAGTTCTGAGTATATCGGAAAGAAAAAGAAATGCAAGCAAAAATAGCCAAGAGTCCAATAGGGAAGCGACGGATCCAAATACCCATATTTTTGTTCGACTTTTATTCTATTTTTCCTATACTCGGTGGATGCTCAATTCCCAACAACAGATCGCCGTAGACACTATCGACTGACCGCTCCTCATCAATGCTGGAGCTGGCTCAGGTAAAACTCATACCATCACAGAACGCGTCGTATCGATGATCCATGAGCGGCATATCGATCCTCGTTCTATTTTTTGTGTCACGTTCACGAACAAGGCAGCCAAGGAGATGCGAGGCCGCATAGCAGTCAAGCTCGGACTCAACCCAGATGGACTCAACCCCTTTCGTGAACATCGCCTCCCAATGGTTGGGACATTTCACTCGACAGCGTCATTTTTTCTGCGTATGTTCATCGACCGTGTCGGGTATGGCAAGGATTTTGTCATATATGACTCTGATGATTGTCTGCGGGTGGTCAAGGATATCATGAAAAAACAAAACATCGATGATAAGGAATTCAACCCTCGTGGAGTCCACGGGATGATCTCACAGACCAAGTGAAAATGAATGACTCCGAGTGACTTCTCGGCTACCGTAGACTCCTACTATGCGTCCGTGGTACTCGAGATCTACAAGGAATATGCTGGCAGACTCAAGGCGGACAATGCACTCGACTTCGATGATCTCCTCCTCTTGTTCCGTCAGGTACTCGATCTCCCTGAGGTACTCGAGTATTTCCATAATCGGTTCTCCTACTTCATGGTCGATGAATATCAGGATACCAATCTGTTGCAATATGAGATTGTACGCATACTCGCGAGCAAGACGAAGAATCTCTGTGTCGTCGGTGATGACTGGCAGGGAATCTATTCATGGCGTGGAGCGGATATCGAGAATATCCTCTCATTCAAAAAAGACTATCCAAATGCGATGGTCATCAATCTCGAGGAGAACTACCGCTCGACTCAGATTATCATCGATGCAGCGAATGCCGTGATCAAAAACAATACCAATCAGATGAAGAAGACTCTTTTTACGTCCAATCCAGTAGGTGAAAAAATAGTCATCCTCGAAGGAATCGACGAGAAACACGAGGCAGATCTCATCACCAATGTGATACGAGATAGTGAAGCGGGTAGCTATTCTGAATTCGCTATTCTCTACCGTACCAACGGACAGTCTCGACTTCTCGAAGAATCTCTCATCCGCAAAAATATCCCATACCGAGTATTCGGAGGAGTGAAGTTCTATGAACGCAAAGAGATCAAAGACATTCTTGCATATATTCGCATCATATTCAATCCGTTGGATTCTATGAGTCTGAAGCGTATTATCAATGTCCCAGGTCGCAAGATCGGAGAGAAGTCGCTCGAGAACTTTCTCGAGATACTCAATCGGGAACATATCTCGATAGCTGAGATGTCGGAGAATGAGTTCCTCCTGAACGCGATCACAGGCATCGGTGCAAAATGAATCCAAGGGTTTTCTTTTCTCTACAAGTGACTCCGCGAAATATCGAAAACAGCGTCAGTCGCTGAACTCATGGACAACATCATCAAGCGAACTGGCTATGAGGCATATCTCAAGGCAGAATATACAGAGGAAGAATTCGACGGCAAGATGGAGAATCTCGATGAGTTCCTCAATATGGCATCTCGCTACGACTGACTCATCTATCCTGAGAATATAGCCAGTTTCCTCGAGGATATCGCTCTCATCACGGATCAGGATAGAGATCAGGAGGACAAGCAAAAAACAGATACCGGGTTCGTCTCACTGATGACGATCCATCTCTCGAAGTGACTCGAGTATCCGACTATTTTCATCGCTGGAGCAGAGGAGGGGATATTCCCACACTCTCGCTCTCTCGTGGACTCGAGTCAACTCGAGGAGGAGCGTCGCCTCATGTATGTCGCGATCACCAGGGCCAAGACTGAGCTCTATATCTCTCGGGCTCATGAGAGATATACATTCGGGAACTATTCGGCGAATCCGAAGAGCCGATTCATCAAAGAGATACCCGCAGAATACCTCGAAGTCGAGTCCAATCGTGGGTCTGCACAGAGTATATTCGGAAATTGAGGGAGTGGATTCTCGAGTTTTGGGAATATGTTCAACAATTCTGAGGGCTCTAGCAGTCCTGCATTCTCGAATGGGAATAAGGGGCCTAGCTCTATGAATTCTTTTGTAAAAACAGGAATAAAACCAAAAAACTCAGCTGCCAGCTTCTCCACAGGATCTCGTGTCAAACACGCTCAGTATGGAGTCGGGACGATCGTGACGATCGATGGAGCTATCGCGAGTATCGCATTCTCTGGACTCGGTATCAAGAAGATGAATGTAGAAATAGCACCGATAGAGAAGGTATAAACTATCTCCACACCACACTCCGCATAGAGAGACTCCCCATAGCGATATCAGGAGTATGGAACTCGATCTGGTCATCCGTCGAGCTCGCACCCATGAGAGGAAATAGCGGGAGGAGATGATCATAACTCGGGTGTGCGAGACGAGATATATCTCACCAAGATCGGAAATCAAGGAGACTCTCCCACTCAGGAGAGTTTTTGCCTGATTGGATCCCATCTGCGAATCGAGCATCGAACTCTACTACCCATGGATGTATCCTCTCTCATGACCAGTCTATAGCTCCCAGGTTATGGACGATATTCCCACTTCATATGATGAGAATACCTCTCTCGCGAAGTATCGCAAAAAATGCACCGAGCTCTATGAGATCGCGTGGAGTTGCACGATAGTCGAGACTCATCGTGATGACTGGGATATCTGCAGCAGGGAAGAGATGTATCAGTGTCGACCAAACTCCGTGGTCATATCATCTATTAGGATCAAGGGAAATCTTCGTATTTTGCAATAGAGACGCAATCTCATCGGCAATCTCATGACTGCCTAGTGCATCGTATCTCACCCGATAGAGCTCAGGAGGGAATCCACCCATATCATAGATCATCTCAGGTTTCTCGTTCGTAGATATGCGAGTCTCTCACTCCGTGATCCAGTGAGCTGATAGCATCAATATAGCTCTCGGTTTCTCTAGATTTTTTGCTATTTGTTTCCAACTATCAGTATACTGATTCGATTCTATAGCATTCATCGGACTCCCATGTCCGATGAATATGATTGGCATTTTAGACATAGTTTTTTCGAATTATATTAGACATCGAGACTCCCCATCTTCCCAGCATTGAGATCAGCGAAAGCCTGCATGATCTCGGTCTGAGTATTCATCACGAACGGACCATAGTGAGCAATTGGCTCGTTGAGAGGACTCCCTGCCATGATAAGAACTTTTGCAACAGTGTTCGCGGATATCGATACAGATGATCCAGATCTCGCGAAGTGAGCTATGTTGCCGTTTTCGAGTTTTTTGTTATTTGCGATGATCTCTCACTCAGTCACGAGGAGCATGGTCGTATAGTCCTCGGGAATCTCTATATCGAGTTGTCCCGCAGAGTCGAATCTGATATCGTATAGCTCCACAGGAGAAAAGGTTTTCGCTGCTCATTTTGTATCTCAGAACTGTCCGGCAATCACTCTCACTCGACCTCCATCAAACGCTACCTCTGGGATATTGTCCCGAGTCAGTGCCTGATATCGCGGTAGGGTCATCTTGTGTTCTCGTGGGAGGTTGACCCAGAGTTGGATCGCATGTTGGACTCCCCCCATACGAGAGAACTCAGCCGTCATGAACTCGTTGTGGAGGAGTCCAGATCCAGCCGTCATCCACTGTACCTCGTCAGCCCCGATCACTCCACCATTGCCAGCTGTATCCTGATGCTCGACCTCGCCCGAGTAGACGATAGTCACCGTCTCGAATCCTCGATGCGGATGAAATCCCACTCCAGGACGATGATTGCTCTGAGGAGCGAGTTGCCATGGGGCATTGTAGTCGAGCATGAGGAATGGACTCGTATCATTCGACATTTCACGACCGTGACCAGGGACATATTGTACCACACGGAATCCGTCTCCCACCATATGAGCGCTACGAGGATGTTCGATTTTGATTATATTTTTTTGCATAGACTCATTCTATGAAAATGAAACGAGAAAGCAACTTTATTTTATAAAGTATAGTAGAACAAGAATCCAGAGAGTAGCAATAACAGGTATCCAGAGTCTAAACTCTCGTTTGCCCGCCTTGTGATACATCGGCCACTGCATCCCGAGCCATATACCGAAAACGCCTCAGGCGATCGCAAGTATCCAGAGGCTACGTTCGGGTATCCGCCACCACTGATATATCGACTTCAGCTTGTCGAGAGACATCGTGAGATAGGAGAGGATATTGAGTATCGCAATAGATATGAAGAGGTATTCTGGCATTAGTTTTGAATTTTTATTTCATTACGCAGTATACTGCTCTTATATTTATCTACCTCGTATCCACCCACTCTCACTATCTCTATATGAGGAAAAATTTCTCTGATTTTGGATTCTGGTACCTTTTGATCATAGCCAAATACGAGGAGATCAGGATGTAGATCACGGATCGGGGCAAATATATCCGACTCATTCCCAAGGATCACACTCGCATCAGGGAACGACCTCTCTACGATATCTCGCCTGAGTAGCTCTGTATGTACTGGATCTCGTCATTTGCCTGAGAATACTCGATGATCTCGAGCAATCACGATCGTCATATGATCAGCGAATCTGCTTGCCTCAGTGAGATAGTACTCATGTCCAGGATGGAATATATCAAAAGTCCCAAAACACATCACATGAGAAAAGTGTTTTTTTGGTGAATTTTTTGAGCGATTTTTCGCATCTGTAGGAGTCTGCTCGGCAGATGACATAAGAGGAGGAGAAGTCAAATAGACAAAAAGTATGTCACTGAACACAAAAGGTGTCCAATTTATAAAAAAGTTTTGACAAGATATAGTGCAATGAGTAGATTGTATTACACAATATCTTGTATATCTATGTGATACCCTATCTCATTTTCATCATTCGTCTAATCGACCAATAGTATATAGAAACTCTCTGAGTTTCCAAGTAGTTTTTCGGTCGTTTTTTTATTTATCGTTTTATTCTCCTCTATGGCTCTCTCGACTATCCGCCGCCGCAATGGTGAACTTGCTCCATTTGACCGAACTCGTATCGAAGAGGCGATCCTCGCAGCTGCAACAGCAGTAGGCGAGGCTGACAAGTCGTTCGTCCCTGTGGTGACAGACTTCATCGTGAAGGATCTCGATCACGTCTATGGTGAGATATTCACCAACCGTATCCCATCTGTCGAGGATGTCCAAGATATCGTAGAACGCAATCTGATGAAGTTCAACAAATTCGAAGTAGCCAAGCAATATATCATCTATCGAGCAACCCGCCAAGATGAGCGAGTTGAGGCACATGAGAAGCTCGTGAAAAAATTCGAGAAGAATGGGTTCAAAGTGATGAAAACAAGCGGAGATAAGGAGGAGTTTGACTTCGAAAAAATCGAGAAGATGTTTAAAATGGCAGTCAAAGGCTATGAGGAGAACTGTAGTTTCGACGACCTGATGGAAGCATTCAAGAAAAATATCGTCGAAGATATGAAGACCTCAGATATCGCGAAGCTCCTCGTCAAGACCTGTATCGATCTCGTATCAGTGGAGAATATCCACTGGGAACATGTCGCGGGTCGGCTCGCTCTGTTTGATCTGTACAAAAAAGCAGGTAAAAACCGAGGAATATCACAAAAAGAAATCTATACAGGAGACTCGTATGTGGCATTTTTCGAGAAATATATCGAAGAAGGCCTCTACTACAAGGACTTCATGAACTACTATAGTCAGGACGATATCCGCAAGGCAGGGGAGATGCTCGCGAAAAAAGGGAAGATCACCGATATGAGCTATGGATATACAACCGTCCTCTCACTCGCGAAACGCTATCTCCTCAATCCAAACAAATTCGTCCGTGAGCTCCCACAAGAGCTCTATATGTCAGTGGCACTGTTCTATGCTATTCCTGAGAAGGCTGAGAATCGTCTGGCGTTCGCATTCCAAGTATATGAGTACTGTAGTGAGCAGAAGATCTCACTCGCGACTCCAGCTCTGATCAATCCTCGTACCAATTGGCACCAGCTGACAAGTTGCTTCAAGCTCAATCTCGGTGATGATCTCAGATCGATCTATCATGGGATCGAGGATATCGCTCAGATATCGAAGTACGGAGGAGGCGTCGGAGTCTATCTCGGACACATACGAGCTCAGGGTGCAGCGATCCGTGGGATCAAGTGAGCTGCGGGGTGAGTCAATCCATGGGTCAAGGTCATCAACGATACAGCAGTAGCGGTCAATCAGCTCGGAGCTCGTCTCGGTGCGGTCTCAGTCACACTCGATATCTGGCATCGTGACATCTATGACTTCCTCGAGCTCCAGACGGAGTCTGGTGACATCCGAGCCAAGGCGTTCGATGTGTTTCCTGCAGTATCTATCCCGGATCTCTTCATGAAGCGAGTCGAGGAGGACGGTGAGTGGTCACTATTCGACCCGTACGAAGTCAGCAAAAAATACGGCAAATGTCTCGAAGACCAATTCGAAACAGACTTCGAGGAGTTCTATGCTATACTCGAAGCAGACGATACACTAGATATGAAAAAAACGATTAAAGCGAAAGATCTCTTTAAGACTTTTCTCAAGACTACGGTCGAAACTGGTATGCCATATGTATTCTACCGTGATACTGTGAATCGTCTCAATCCTAACAAACACGCATGAAAGATATACTCGACTCAGCTCTGTACGGAGATCTGTCAGAACTCATCTCCAGCCAGCTTCATCGAAGAGGTCATCGAAGATGGCAAAATCGTCATCCGCTACGAGCCAGGTGAGGTCGTGACCTGTAACATCTCATCGATCAATGTCGCCAAGGTCTACGAAGAAAAAGATATCGAGACCGCTCTCGCTGTCCTCTCTCGCATACTGGACAACATCATCTCTCTGTCGAAATTCCCGATCAAGGCTGCAGAGATGACAGCAGGGAAGTACAGAGCCATCGGTATCGGATATCTCGGTCTCGCCGAGTATCTCGCGACTCGCTCTATGGCGTACGACTCTCCTGAGGCTCGTGAACATGTCGACTCATTATTTGAAAAATACACCTACTACACCTACAAGGCGTCAGTCGATATCGCTCGTGAGCGAGGTGCGTATCCACTCTTCCCTGGATCTGAGCACTCGAAGGGGATCATCCTCGGCAAGGACGCAGCTATGCTGACCGCTGAGACCAAGAATAGTCATCTCGACTGGACGGCTCTCCTCGCAGATATGCAGGCGACTGGTTGCAGATTCGGCTATCACTCAGCTCCAGCACCGAACACCTCGACAGCAGGTATCGTCGGGACGACAGCAGCACTATTGCCTATCTACAAAAAATACTTCGTCGAGACCAATCTCGCATCACCTACGATCCGTATCGCACCGAAGCTCTCTGCTGAGAACTTCTGGTTCTACAAGGAGTATGTGACGATGGATATGAACGATGTCATCGATATGATCTCGGTTGTATACAAGTGGATCGATCAATCAATTAGTTTTGAATGGATGGTAGATCCAGCGAAGGTATCTCCTCGTGAGCTCTATGGATACTATATCAAGTCATGGAAGCAGGGGATCAAGACGGTCTACTATGTGAGGTCACTCTCGAGTGAGGTGAGTGGGGAGAATTGCGTGAGTTGTAGTGGGTAATATATTATAACTAATATCATATGAATATGAAAATTAGATGGCATGCCATGTCCAAGGTTATCATATGAGCAGTTATACTTTTTATACCTAGATTTTTTCCTCGATCTCTTTTTCCATTAGTGGAAGTTGGACAAAATAACCCAGAAGGTAAATGATGGGCAGAATTAATAAATCTTTTGTTTTATATTTCTGCAAGCTGACTATTATTAGTCTTATCACTTTTTCTGATACTGTGGTGAATATTTGGTCTTTTAAAAAAGTCAGATATACCATCCAAATAATAATCTCTTCGTTCTTCTGGTTTTCTAATCCCTATAAAACCTTACCTCCCAGTCTCCCACCAGAGTGGGATTTTTTGTTTGATTTTCTCTCAGTAGTCATATACTCTCATCATACGATCAAAACTATGATCCCTTCGGTCTCTTAATTCTGCATTCCATTCGCAGACCAAAAGTTCATTTCATTCCTTTTTTCTCCTCACTCCATTTGAATTATGAAACTCGCAACACTCGGGTATATACATAGAGATGAACAGACCCTCATGCTCCATCGCAACAAAAAAGAGAACGATATCCACGAATGAAAGTGGAATGGAGTATGAGGCAAGTTCGAGGCAGGAGAGACTCCAGAGGAGTGTATGATCCGAGAGATCCATGAGGAGACTGGACTTATAGCGAGAAATCCAGTTATGAGAGGGATGATCACGGCACCACTTTTTGCTGGTTGAGAGGACTGGTATATATGGGTCTACGATGTCTATGAGTTCGATGGAGAGCTGATCGAGTGTAGCGAATGAGATCTCGAGTGGATAGAGGATAGTAGAGTGCTCTCTCTCAATCTCTGGGAGTGAGATCGTCATTTTATCTCATGGATGCGAGAGGGGAGATTTTTCTCAGGCAAGTTCGTTTACGAGGATGGTGAGCTCATATCATACAGTGGAGTCTTTCACGATAGCATGAATAGTAATTGATTATAGATATATTATTATATTTGACAATATTTTGTTTTCCTTATACTTATTTTTAGTTAAGAAATACTAAAAATATGAAGCTCACTATAGTAGATGGAGTTCCTGGCATAGGGGTGACTCGCGGATTGAAATACGCAAAAACATCTGGTAGATCTGATGCGATCATACTCCCGAGTTTCGCTGATATACATATGGCCAATCCCTCACTCGCACCAGGGAATATGTCAGAATCCCTACTAAAAAATATCCACTCTCTCATCTGAGCCATAGAAGAAGCTGAGAAAAAAGATAAAAATCTCATTATCTGAGGATCGCCAGCTTCACTCTATGCCTATTCCCAAGTCTGTGGAAAAACTATCGATGGAGATACACTGAGAAGATATCTCGATATAATGCAAGAGGTAGGGAAAAAGTCGCAAATCATACTCATACGATCTCACCCATCTTATTATAGAGATATGAGAAGATTGAAAGTATTGACATGAGAACAGGTCGAAAAACTCGACCAAGAACTCCTGGGTGCATACCAGGAAATATCTCCTCCGGAAAACTTCAGAGAATCTCTGAGAACCCTAGATGGAAGTATAGAACTCAACTAAAAATATAATTCTAATAAAATCTATCATATGCACTCACTCACTATCAATAAAAAAGATATAGAGCCATATATGCCTCGTGGTATGTCAGATGGTAAAAAAGAAGATATATATCATCTGACCAATCAAATATCAGATGCCGTCTCTTCACAGCTACCAATAGGATTTTCGTATGATGGCAACTCTCGTCTCCTCCTCCCTCATAGCCTCTTCCTCCAAGATACAATTCCATCGAGCATGAGCGAGGTACGGAGACCATGACATATCCATACGAGTATGAAATTCTATAAACAAGGAGCGAGACGAGCTATTGGTATAGATGCGTTTCAGATGTTTTCCCGAGATGAAGACTCGAGAAATGGATGGAAGACACTGCATCTCGATAGAGTCGATGATGCGAGATTGATGAAACGAGATGCGTTATATAAGGCGTTTTCTATAGATGATGAGATCGATGATCATACACATCTCATAGACTGATTTGCTACAATATATGATTTTGTTCGTAACTGGAATCATTGGTTCAGAACTTTTCTCTTACAATCGCCTTCTCGATTCGATCTCAAGTGACCAAATTAATAAATAATGCTACTTAATCTACTCAAATTTGAGTAGATTTTTAGTTGGATTTTATTTGGTTCTCTATATAATCATCTGGTATATATTATTCATGCTATGACTCTCCATCTCCATCATCGCAAGCTCATCACGGTTGCTATCATATTTCTCCTATCTTGGCTTTTGGGTACATTTTTCATCCACCGATTCGAGGCAGGATTTCCGATTGGAGTGAGTTATTTCAATGCGTTTTATTTTACTGTGATCACAACTGCTACTATCGGATTCGGCGACCTCGTCCCGATGACGGTAGCAGGCAAGGTGCTCACTATGGGATATGCGATATTCTATGTTCCACTCTTTCTCTACACGATGAATATATTGATTCAGTCTCGATTTGACCGGATCCGTATCGCTGATGAGTTGATCGAACGAGAGATCCATGATGTCGAGGCAGATGTGAGTGCTATCATAGATAATACCAAAAGAGCACAAAAACCCCGTCGGCGAATCGCCAGCAAATAATCAATACGAACTCTCATGGCCAAAAAATTCATCAAGAAGTCTCTCGGACAAATCTACTCTGGACTCACTCTCGGACAAAAACTCGAAATCGAGATTGCCGTAGTCATTGCCATACTCATCATCGGGATGTTATTTTATCACTTCGCTGAGGGGTGGAGATATCTCGATGCTATATATTTCTCATCTACGACACTCGCTGCAGTCGGATATGGCGACTTCGCACCCAAGACAGATATTGGCAAGATATTCACGATTTTTTATCAGTTCATTGGGATTCCATTCTTTGTCTATACGACGAGTCTCTTCATCGATCGTAAATAGAATAAAAAACTCCGAAAAACTCTTGCAATTCTCAAAAAAAAGATACTATATATAGTGTCATCAGTAACCAATAATATACCATATGTCGGATACAGCTCAAGAAAAAATAAACAAGAATCCTATATTCAATCCTGCAGGCAACGATGATCTCTCAGCTCGTACGATCATCAAGTGATCCACTACAGGACTTTTCAATCTCAATGCCGTCAAATACCCATGGGCAAAGTCTCTCTACCAGGTCATGGTAGGCAACTTTTGGCTCCCTGAAAAAGTCTCAGGACTCAAAGATGATCAGAGAGACTTCACGAGTGTACTCAACGCCGATGAGCAGCGAGCCTACAAATGAATCCTCTCGTTCCTGATATTTCTCGACTCTATCCAGACAGTCAATCTCCCTAACTTCTCCAACTATATCACGAGTCCAGAGATCAATCTGCTGCTCTCTATACAGGCATACCAAGAAGCAATCCACTCGCAGTCATATGCGACAATCCTCGAGTCAGTGATTGCTCCCGAGGATCGCGAGGGGATCCACTACTTCTGGCGAGACAATGCTATACTCCTCAAACGCAATCAACATATCGGGCAGATCTATCAGAACTTCGTAGACTCGCCTACTGATGAGACATTTTTTCGTGGACTTGTTGCCAACTTCCTCCTGGAGGGACTCTACTTTTACAATTGATTCGCATTTTTCGATACACTCGTGGATCATATGAAGATGCCAGCCACTGGCCGTATGATCGCCTATATCCGTCGTGACGAGCTCACACATGTGACACTATTCTCCAATATCCTCCGTGAGATCAAGAGAGAATTCCCAGCTATCTACTCAGAGACCATCATCGAAGAGATGACTCGTACAGCGGTCGATCAGGAGATCGAGTGGGCTCAGCATATCCTCGGGAATCGTATCCCTGGGATCAATGGTGAGAGTACGGCGGAGTATACTCGTTGGCTCGCCAACCAGAGACTCTCGATGCTCGGGATAGCTCCGATATATACCGATGCGATCAAAAATCCATACAAGCACCTCGACCGACTCCAAGATCCCAATGCGGATAAATGAAACTTTTTCGAGACAACGGTCATCAACTATACACAGAGCTCGAATATGGCAGGAAGCTGGGATTTCTAATCAAATAAAAATGCTCATATCAAATCGTCTCATCACTTGGTCGAGTTTCATCTCCTGTGCACTCGCATAACAGGCTGTTGTGATATTTTTCATACACCCGTTTTTCGGGTGTTTTTTTATTTTTTATTTTATCATACTATGATCCATACTCCTGACCATTCAGACAATCCGCAATATCAATCAGCCCTCCATACGAGGAACAGGCTCAGAGTACTACAAGCATCTCGGATAAATGACGCCCATCGCATCGATAAGACTATACTAGAGATCGTCCTCGGTGTCACTTGGCTCGTGACTGAGCGACTCTCTGGGGAGAGACTACTGAGATAAAAATATAACCATATATACTATAAATCACACATAAACGGATACTCTTGTTCGATTTTTTCACTCTGAGATCATCACCGACTACTCGCTCGACAATATTCGAAGAGCATGTGAGTATTTTGGCAATCCTCAGAATCAACTCAAGTGTATCCATATCGCCTGAACCAATGGGAAAGGCAGTGTATCGAAGATGATATTCCAGATACTCAAACATCAGGAAAAAAAGTCTGAGTCTATACGAGTCCACACAATATCGATATCAGAGAACGGTTCGAGATGGAGGATTGACTCATCTCTGAGTCTGATTTTGTCTCGTATGTCACGAGAATCATGGAATACGATGGGAATCTCTCATACTATGAGCGGTGTACGCTGCTCGCTTTTCTCTACTTCCGCGACAGCGGCTGCGAATATGCAATCATGGAGGTGGGGATGTGAGGGCGACTCGATGCGACCAATATCATCACTCCGATACCCTCTATCATAATAAGTATCTCATATGATCATATGGAGTTCCTTAGGAATACACTCGAAGAGATCGCGAGAGAAAAATGAGGTATCATAAAGCCGTGAGTTCCAGTGATTCTCTACTGAGAGAATCCGACTCTAGAGTTTATCGCAAATGAGAAAAATGCGAAAGTCATATTCGCAAAAGAGAGACGAGTGATAACCAATCTCCTCTGAAATCATCAGCTATCCAATGCTCGTATTGCCTATGAGGCAGGGGTATTTGTATGAATTCCATCTCTGACAATCAGAGAGGCACTGCTCGCAGTTGATCACCCGGGTAGACTCCAATATCTCAGGTCCAATCTCCTCGTCGATGGAGCTCACAATGAAGATGGAATGAATAAACTCATATAATATCTCAAATGAGAATTTAAAAAAATGGAAAGAGATCATATATTATTTTAACCTCAAATCTGAAAAAACCTGCCCATCTTATATTCGATATATTTTTAAAAATAGACTCATGGGGTACCATTAATTCTAGTAAATTTCGCCTATGTAATGCTTAGTTAATAGCAGATGGGATCAAAAAACTATAAAAAAATGGTACGATACTGACTCCAAAAGAGATTTTTCAGAAGGCAAAAAACATCCCGATAATCTGTTTATTATATTCGGGAGCTTCTATATGACAAGGAGGGGGATTTATGAGTAACAATTAGATATCTACTCGATCTATACAGAAATAATGTGATCCACATCATAATCAAGAACAACAAGCATACTGACCTCTTCATAGACATTCATTATCCCTAATGGGTCGTACCTTATCCGGTTGCCAGATTATCCATCATCATGCTCATATAGTTTCGAATCAATTACAATGGATATCACCAGATGCTCGAGAAAATATATATCTATCTCCTACACCTCTCTGATCTAGAGGATCATTTGGTATTTTTGCAATATATAATTTCAATGAGTTATTGAAGTTAGTGTTTCAGTATACTCAACTGGCCCTTCATCGTGAAGCTGCTTCTGATGCGTTATATAGGTAGTCTTTCCAGCAGAGATCTCAACTTATCATACCAACACAAAACGCTTGTTCTGAACCAGACTGAGTATTTGGAGTATCACCATTATCTATATAATAGTTTTTTAATCCTAAATTAATATTTTTGATATCAGTTATTCTAGTAGTATTTCGACCTCTCGCTAAATAACTCGATAGTTGTGGATAAAGGCTCGCTGCAAGTATTCCAATTATACCAATAACAATCATCAGCTCAACTAGTGTGAATCATTTATGAAAATAAATAACCATAAAATTCTTTATAAGAAAATACTTAGTTGAGTATATAAAAATTCTTTTTCCATGTCAAGTAAAAATTCTCTTACAATATATCGAGAGAATTTTTTTATACGATTATACATCGAGATTGGCAACTGTTTTGGCTCGTGACTGGATGAAGTGTTTGCGAGGTGGCACATCCTCACCCATCAGGATACGAAATACCTCATCCGCTCGCTCAGCATCCTCGACCGTCACACGAAACATCTTACGTTGTACTGGATCCATCGTTGTCTCCCAGAGTTGCTCAGGATTCATCTCTCCAAGACCCTTGTACCGCTGGACTCACTCCGTAGTGATACCTTCATCTATAATTGTTTTGAGTTTTTGTTCTTCATTGTAAACATACCATGCTTGTTTTCCCTTTGATAGCTTATAGAGAGGAGGATTGGCAATGAATATATGACCATTATCCACGAGAGGACGGAAGTAGCGGAAAAAAAATGTCAGAAGAAGAGTTCGGATATGAGCCCCATCCACGTCCGCATCGGTCATGATGACGATACGGTGATAGCGGAGACGCGAGTAGTCAAATGATTCCCCGATAGAGGTACCGAGTCCGATGATGAGATTTTTGATCTCGGCATTGGCGAATATCTTGTCCAGACGAGCTTGTTCCGTATTGAGGATCTTTCCTCGGAGTGGCAATATAGCCTGGAATACTCGATCTCGACCCTGTTTGGCTGATCCACCCGCCGAGTCACCCTCGACGATATAGAGCTCACATTTGCTTGCATCTTTCGAGCTGCAATCTGCGAGCTTGCCTGGGAGCCCAGTACCCTCGAGTGCCCCCTTGCGGATGATGGTATCACGAGCAGAGCGAGCCGCAGCACGAGCACGAGCGGCGAGGAGACACTTCTCGATGATCTGCTTCGCAGCTCGAGGATTCTCCGCGAGAAAGTCATAGAATCCCTCACCCATAGCTCTATCGGCAATTCATTTTACCTCTGCATTTCCGAGTTTTCACTTGGTTTGACCTTCGAATTGTGGCTCAGGTACCTTGACGGAGATGATAACCGTGAGACCCTCGACGACATCTTCGTTGGTGAGATTGGTATCTTTTTCTTTCAGTATATCTTGCTCACGAGCGTATTTGTTGATCGTACGAGTGAGGGCCATCTTGAATCCGACGACATGTGTACCACCCTCTGGAGTGATAACATTGTTGACGAACGATATGAGCTTCTCATTGTAGTCGTCTTTTTTATATTGGAGAGCGATCTCGACTTGTACCTGATCGACCTGCTTGTCAGCATAGAATACCTCGTCCGTGACAGGATCTGTCGATCGGTTGAGATAGTGGACATATGACTCGATACCTCCCTCGAAGAAAAATCGATACGCAGTATCCTCAAACTCATTGTTGAATGTGATCGTGATTCCTTTTGTCAGGTATGCCTGTTGGCGGAGACGGATACGGATCGTATCGTAGTCGAATACTACTGTCGTAAACATCGATGCATCAGGCCAGAATCTCACTATTGTACCGTGTTTCTTCGTTTTTTCACCGGTTGGTACCACTGCTCCATCAGGTACTCAGATCTGGTATGACTGTGTATAGACCTGCCCATCCTTGTGTACCCAGACTTGCATCTTGGTCGATAGAGCGTTCACCACTGATGCACCCACACCATGGAGACCTCCAGATACCTTGTATCCTGACTCATCTCATCCGAATTTACCACCAGCATGGAGTACCGTCATGACTGTTTCGAGTGCTGACTTACCAGTTTTTGCGTGGACATCGACTGGGATACCACGACCATCATCTTCGACAGATACCGATCCATCAGTGTGCATCGTGACCGTGATATGGCTCGCATGACCCGCCATCGCCTCATCTATCGAGTTATCGACGATCTCCCACACGAGATGGTGGAGACCTCGCTCATCTGTCGATCCGATGTACATACCAGGACGCTTGCGAACTGGCTCGAGACCCTCGAGAACTTGGATATTGGAGCTATCATAGGTAGTTGCTGACATATGTTGATGGGATTATTTCGCGAGTCATAATATGAAAAAAGACCGAGAAGTAAAGCCATATTGCAGAGAATACACAAGTGGAAATTGACAAAAATATTAATATGACTATATATAAATATATTATCGATAAAATTTTATTAAAAGTGCTTGAATGAGCTATTCAAAATAATCCTGTTTTATCTCCGAAAGGAAAATCTGTTCGTAGAGCTTATCTTAAAAAGCAGTTAGAGAAGATGCAGAAAACCGTTATTGGTGTATTAGTACGAGGAACTATGGATATACCATGACTGACTGATATACCAGAGATCACTCCTGCTATGAAAATTGATATGCTGAAACTGGATGAATGTGCCAAACTCGACATACTAATACAAATAGAAGAGGAGCTTAATGCAAAAGAACATCAGCTCATTGAGCTAGCTTTTGCGGAAGATTTTGAAACAGTAGAATGAATGATAATTTTTTTTAAAGGTTATATTATTTCACAATTAGAGCAATTATAAAATAAAAATCCCTCTCGAGCATTCGAGAAGGATTTTTATTCTCTAGAGCTTCATCGCATGGATAAGGGCATCGGCATTCGATATTGTATTATTGTGTTCTTCCTCCATCACACTCGCGAGATAGGCTCTCAGATCGGTCGAGGATATCTCAGGCGATAGAGGGATATCGATTATAGGGGACAACCTGCGAACTGGATAGAGTCGGATAAATGCTGGAATATTATCTCGTGACACCATCGCGAACCGCGAGAACTGGCCATACTCGTAGAACGATCCACCTACCTGAAACCCTCGTTCTGTCACATTCACCTGGAGTACTGGAGTCGAGTTATTCTCCATGAGGAGATAGACTCCCGCGAAGAGGAACGATACCACCGACATGAGATAGAGTCACTCGACGATCCCATAGACGACGAGCATCAGGACGACTATGATCGCTACGAGATACCATGATGCAGAGTGATACGGGCGGGATGCGAATGACCAGGAGAACATATATTTTGTATAAAAAATTAGCTAACAGCAGATAATAGATCGACTGCTCGTGTGACGAGGAACCACGCAGCAATCGCAATGACGAATCAGATGAGAGCTCATTGCATTCATTTTTTCGCTTTGTCGACTCCAGAGCTATCTCCCGTGATACCGGAGTTGAGTTGCATCTGGACAGCATTATAGATGAGCGAGAATATCGCTACCGTACCAGCGATAGCGAGGAGTGTCTGTATGACTGAGACAATAATCTGAGGTATAGTATTCATATCTACATTACCAGAGCGGAGATCTGATTCAGTCAGACTATTATTGGTTCACAATATCCCAGCACTCTCATCAGCATATATCTCGACAGAGAGTGTCATCGTTACAAAAAATAATACAAGCAAAAGCAATAATTTTCTCATAATCAAACAATAATAAAATATATAAAAAGTATATCTAATAGTCACGAAAAATACAAACTTTTCGTCTTGTATTGATTTATATCGTCATTTTCGTATACTCGGTATCAGTTTTGGATCTATTTTCTCTCCCTATTCCTATGAAAACCCCGCTCAACTGGATATCCCTCTATACACCTCTCGCATCTCTCCTTGTGAAAAATAATACTACCGAACTCGCACACCAGTACTCGATCCACACAGCGGAGATCGACGGTATCGAGTCTCATTTTTTGGATAAAGTAGTAGTCGGCAAAGTGATATCCTGTGAGAAGCATCCTGATAGTACCAAATTATCTATTGTCCGTGTTGCTCTCGGAGAGTACGGTGAAGAGACGATCCTCACAGGAGCCCCCAATATCGTAGACGCGACCTATGTGCCCGTGGCGATGGTGGGTGCAGTGCTCGGTGGAGACTTCACCATCGGAGAACGCAAGATGGCAGGGATGATGAGTCGTGGGATGATCTGTGGAGCAGATGAGATCGGTCTCGCACTCGAGTCAGATGGTGGGATCATGATCCTCGAGAATATATGGGATGCAAGACTCCTCGAGAATATGGTAGGCAAGTCACTATTCGATTTGACGCTCCCATTTCCAGGGATCAATTGAGGATCATATGAATACACCCTCCAAGATACTACCTTCGAGATCGATAACAAGTTCATCACCAATCGTCCTGATCTCTTCGGTGTGTATGGCAATGCGAGAGAGTGGGGAGCAGTGTTTGATTTAGAGTTTATAGAGTACGCCACAGTAGCAAAAAAAGAAGTAAAAACTCTCCCACTCAATATTGAAACCGACAGATGTCTCGCCTACAACGCGATCAAGATGGAAGATATTTCTGTTGCTCAGTCTCCTTTTGGGATATCACTGATGATGCAGCGAGCGGGTCTCGCACCCAAGATGGATCTCGTAGATATCACCAATCTGATACTCACTGAGTTTGGTCAGCCGATGCATGTATTCGACGCTGACAAAGTAGTTGGCACTATCACTGTACGTATCGCGAAAGTTGGCGAAAAGATCATGGCACTCAACGGGATCGAGTATGCTCTCACAACTGAGGATATGGTGATCGCCGATGACCACTGACCGATCGCACTCGCAGGAGTCATCGGTGGGATGGACTCCGCAGTATCACTGGGGACGACCAATGTGATATGGGAATCAGCGACATTTGATGCTGTATCTGTCCGACTCTCCGCTCAGCGACATGGTATCCGTACGGATGCATCAACTCGATATGAGAAGTCACTCGACCCACTTTTGGCGAATTTTGCCACGACTCGTATCTATGACTATCTCGAGTTCCTCGGGAAAAATGTTGAAGTAACAGCCGTAGGATCATATCTCAACGAGACAAAAGTGAACCATATAACAATCGATGTGACATATGAATTCATCGATAACAAAGCAGGGGCTTGTATCCCTCATGAAACAGTCAACAAGATTCTCACGAGTCTTGGATTCGCATTCAAAACTGATGATTTGAAACTCACGATCACCGTCCCATCATGGCGAGCATCCAAAGATATCTCGATAAAAGAGGATATCGCCGAAGAAGTCATCCGAATCTACGGATATGACAATATCGCGGTCGCACCACTCGGAGCCAACTCAGGTATCTCTACTCGCAATACGAATAGACAACTCAGCAATATCTCTCTCGACTACTGGAAGAGTCAAAACTGGAACGAAGTCTACAACTATAGCTTCACGAATACAGCTCTCGATGCTACTATAGGGTATGATGATATGTCTGACTCTGTTGGTATACAGAATGCGTTCAATGTCGAATATACTCATATGCGGAGATCACTCTCTGTCAGATTATTTGATAATATCGCAAAAAATCGCAATATATCGAATACACTCAGATTCTATGAAATCGGGCGAGTATATGGCAAAAATCTCGCACATACACGTGTCGTCTCAGATCTCCTATCAGATATCGATATCAAGCCATATGGAGAGCTCCCGATGATCGCAGGTGTCAGTACTGCTGATACTGTCGAGTCACTCCGCAGATCACTCGAGACATACCTCATCGAGACGATCTGATATCTCCCACCTCTCCACCAGTCAAATAGTCTCCCATATCTCCACCCAGGAGTATCTGGAGAATATCGAGAATGAGAGAGTATATTCATCAGATTTGGCCAAGTACACCCAGCTACTGCCGAGGCATTTGATATACCACCAGAGACGCTCTACTGGGAGGCAGATATCTGACTTCTCTTGTCCCACTTTGAGGAGAGAGAAACTCGAGTAGCTCCAATCTCCAGATTCCAGTCGATACCTCGAGAACTCAGCTTCGTGATGGATGAGCTCACTCATACAGGTCCGATAGCACTCACGATCGAGTCACACCATCCGTGGATATCAGGAGTGACGGTCGCCTCGATCTATCGTGATGAGGTGCGGCTCGGAAAAGATTGCAAGAGTGTCAACTTCGTATTCTCCCTCACGAGCCATGAACATACGATCTCTGATGATGAGGCTCTTGTGATACAGGTTGATATCATAGAAAAAATGAAAACAATGGGCTGCGAAATACGATCATAATACCCTATCTACACAATTGAATCCTACTACCCCTACATCTCTCGACTATAGCAGATCGGATAGGCTCACCAATGAGATCATCGATGCAATGGTGGGATATTTTGGTGAAGAGAAGAGGTCACTCATACAACAGACAATATGGGATACCTATATATTTGCTCGTGAGGCTCACGCCACACAGATACGCAAGAGTGGTGAGCCCTACATCGAACATCCTCTCGAGGCCGCGAAGTTGCTCCTCAGGCTCAAGCCGGATCTCGTCACCGTACAATCGTGTATCCTCCATGATGTGATCGAGGATACACCACAGACAGAGGCTGATATAGAGAGACTCTTTGGTCGGAGTGTCGCTGAGATATGTCAGTGATTGTCCAAGCTCTCGACGATCAGATATCGATGAGAGGAGCGTACTATCGAGTCCCTCCGCAAGATGCTCCTCGCTATGGTGAGTGATCTCAGGGTCATCATGGTCAAGCTCGCGGACAGACTCCACAATATGCAGACGCTCGATCATCATCCAGATCCAGCCAAGCGTGAGCGTATAGCACTCGAGACACTCAATATCTATGCTCCGATCGCTGATCGTCTGGGTATATTCGAGTTCAAAGAAGCTCTCGAAACAGAGTGCTTCCGCATACTCCATCCAGCCGAATTCACCCGTATCACGACAGAGCTCGCGAGTTTGCGTGAGGAGCAGGATTTTTTCATCCACAAGGCCAAAGAAGTCATCAGAGGAGTCATCTCAGACGAGGTCCCTATTATCGATATCTCCTATCGCATCAAGGCCCCGTTCTCTATCTATCGCAAGCTCTCTCGCAAGGACTACTCATATACTCATACGGGTGACCTCTATGACCTCTTTGCGATACGTATCATCACGGATGATATCAGACATTGCTACGAGATCCTTGGTGTTCTCCACAATATATTCGTCCCGATGCCCAAGCGGTTCAAGGACTATATAGCACTCCCAAAAGAAAATGGATATCAGTCACTCCATACAACGGTTGTATGACTCTTTCCAGATCTCCGCTCTCAGCCGACAGAGATCCAGATACGAACACGAGAGATGCACCTCCAGGCAGAGGTCGGAGTTGCTGCTCACTTTGAATACTCTGAAACAGGTCAGAGTAACAAATCCAAAGATAGCTATTGGGTACAGACGATCAAAGGAATTGTCGATATCGATCAGGGTGGAGGCGAGTTTATGAACGATATGAAGATGAATGTGTTCGAGGATCAGATATTTGTATTCACACCTCGTGGAGATATCATGACACTCCCAAAGTGATCGACTCCGATCGATTTTGCATACTCTATCCACTCCAATCTCGGCAATACCGTCACGATAGCCAAGGTCAATGGTCGCGTGGTACCTCTTGACTATATCCTCCACAATGGGGAGAGTATCGAGATCATCACAGACAAAGATCGCAAACCCAAACCAATTTGGCTCTCTTTTGTTGCGACAGCCAAGGCAAAGGAATATATCAGACAATTTATCAATCGTGAAGAGAGAACATTTTTTGTCGAAAAAGGACGCACTATACTCAACTCCTATCTCACCAAGAACTATGCTCATGGTCTCGATAAGGAGCTCACTATACTACGCAGTATAGATGGACACTCCCTCGATATGAAAGAGCGAGAAGACGTACTCGTCCAACTCGGCAACCTCTCTCGCAAGCCGAGTAGTATACTCAGAGTGATCCACGATGAGATCATCGAAACAGAGCTCGGAGGTCGCAAGACAGATGATAAGACTCTAGCAACCAAGAAAAAAGCTCAAGACGATAAAACCTCATCAGCTCCAGAGTGAATCTATGTCATCATAGGCAAATCTCGCGACATCCCATACAAGATCGCCAAGTGTTGTGAGCCGACACCAGAGAACAAGCGGATCGTAGGAGCCATAGGGCAGGGGATCATCACGATACACCGGGTCGACTGTGAAAATGTGTCAAAAATCGAGCTCGAACGCCGTATGCTTGCGAAGTGGAGCAATGATAGTCAAGACTCTGGTATCATATTTGACATCGAGTGTACACTCAGGGACAAGCGAGGACTCCTCATGGAGCTCACGACACTCCTCTATCATATGGGTATCAGTATCAACTCAGTACGGACAGAGGATATAGGTGGGTGACAGGTACGTGATACGTTCACACTCGAGTATAGCGAAGACGACTACTATATCTATGATCGTCTGGAGGCGAGACTCCGGTTCGATATCGAGGAGCTCATCGATATGCGACTTATCTCGATGAACTAGTTGACTCTATGATATTGCTCGTACCTCCGAACCCGTCAAACGCACCAAACGGATAGGCTGAGCCCATGCCGATGAGTATCATGCCTACGAGGACGATAGCGTTCATCGTATTGCCGAGATAGGTATTGGCCCAGCCCCACTCTCAGGTGAACTCATATATAGCAAACCGGTAGTATATGATCGCCGCACCGATAGCGATCAGGATGAGTCAGGTGAGGAGTCGCATATTTGCTTTTAGATAAAAATTACCCTATAATAGTAGGGAATTATTTCGTTTTTGCAATATCAATTATGGCAACAGGTATGCCTGGACAACTCGAATTTGATTTCACTCCTCAGAGATGAGATATCAGAGTATGAGTGACTCCAGTCAGCAAGAGTATATCACAAAAAACAGAACAAGTACTCTCAGGGTGAGTCCATCAGAAATCGAGATACATACGAGAAGAAACACTCCAAATATAACAATACTCATACTGAGTAACTCTCCTCAAAAATACAAAAACTCATACCTACCTCTATCAAGAAGCAAGTGAATGAAAAGGATTCACAGAGATAGCTCTCATGGTCGAAGACCGAGACAAAAAATACAAGTTCATCATAGGTATCCCTACGTACGATATTGCCGAACACTCAGACAAGCGGCTCTGAGAGTCAGACAATACGAGTATATCTATCAGAGATATCCGTATATCCTATATTAGGAAATTTGGCACTGATGGACCGAGACTCATCTCAAAGGGACAACCGATCAACAACTTCAACTATTTCCAGTATCTCTTCGGCAGGCATGACATCCATACCCAGTTCGTATGAGTTATCAAGCGTATACTCATAGAGCTACATGGAGATCCGAGCCTCTCTAGCAAAAATAAATTTGCAAAATAAATCCCTTTCGATACAATCCCTCTCGCAACAGTATATTGGGAATTCGCCAAGTGAGGTGGCTTGCCGTAGAGTTGAGTACATTCTGGGAATTCGCCAAGTGGTAAGGCAGGGGACTCTGAATCCCCCATCGGGGGTTCGAATCCCTCATTCCCAACCATATATTTTCAAAAATCCCCCTCCTAAAAGAGGGGGATTTGAAAATATATAGATATGAGATCGACGGGATTCGAAACCGTAGTGACACCGACGAAGAATGAGTCGGGAAAGATATGCCTCGGATGGCATATTGCGTCACAAGGCGTTTTTCGGAGTGAAGCGGAGAAAAAAGAATCCCTCATTCGCATTTTCCCATCTCCTGGAAAAATCAAAAGATTTTGTAGAGGATGAGATAGAAAAGTTGGAGGAAAGAGGAGTTTGGATAGAATATAGTAAGTACTTCCTAAACACTAATTATGTATATTTCTCATGTAAAGGTTACAAATTTTCGATCCATAAAATATCTTGATATTGATTTTTCAGAATTCAATATCTTAGTTGGACAAAATAATCACGGAAAAACGAATTTCTTTGATTCTATTGATTGGTTTGATTGAGCTAAAAAAACTGATAATTTTGATAAAAATATAATCACGAATGAAATTGAAATAGAAATAACATATATGTGAGCCCAGCAATGACTCATTGATATGCAGAATGATAAAAATAAAGAAAGTATTGTTAAGCTTATTTGAGACAATAATATTGTGACAATTAGAAAATCAAGTATTGATCATAAAAGGTATTTTATCATCAATGGAGAACAATTAAAAAATCCCACCTGATTTGACTCTGCATTAAATGATTTTTTACCAAAAATAGAGTATGTGAGAACCAAAGCAAAATTATCAGATGTAAATCAATACAAAAGTACTACTCCTATGGGACAGATGCTATGAGGTGTGTTGACAGCGATTATCGAAAATGAGCCAAAGTATCAAACATTCAAGAAAACATTTGATGAACTTTTTGAGGGCGAAACCTCTACAGCAAGGCAGCAGTTAGATCTTATTTGAAAAAGTGTAGAGTCATTTTTGGAAAAACAATTCCCTGATGGAACAAAAGTAAAGTTTAATATTGAATCACCAATAATTGATGATTTATTAAAGAACTTTGAAACAGAAATTGATGATTGAGTAAATACAAATGCCTCAATGAAAGGAGATTGAATGCAAAGAGCTCTTATGCTCGCCATCATTCAAGCATTTGCAAAATTTCGGCGAGAAAATGGAATTGGAAAATCTTTTACTTTTCTTTTAGATGAAGCTGAACTTCATCTACATCCATCCGCACAAAGAGCTCTTAAGAATGCATTGAATGATATTGTTCAATGAGGGGATCAGGTTTTTGTGAATACGCATTCCTCTGTTTTAATTGTTGATGAATTACCAAAACAAACTATCTATAAAGTTGAAAAAGAGAGTAAAATAACAACGATAAAATCTGTTTCACAATCAGAAAAAGCATATGTTGTATTTGAGCTTTTATGATGAAGTCCATCAGATTTATTATTGCCTCGCAATTTTATAATAGTAGAAGGGGCAAGTGAATCAGCTTTTCTTCAAGCTATTATTCGAAAGTATTATCCAGAGTATATTGGTATCCATATAGTTTCTGCAAATGGTGATTTTATACAACAACGAAGAAGTATGAATTGAATAAATCATCTTTATTGTCCTCTTGCTACTGGAAGTAATCCTATTTATAAATGAAAAGTAGTTATTTTGTGTGATAAAACTCATACAGAAAATGAGTGAGAATTTAACAAATTTCTTGCTTGATATAAATTAAAGGAGAATGAAGATATATTTATTCTTCCTGTCGGATCAATTGAGGAATATTATCCGTGAGAATGGAGGAAAACCATTGAAGAAATAAAGATTTTAGATCAACAAAGAAAGAAAGTTCCTTTCGCAAAAAAGGTTGCTGAAAATATTTCCAAAGAAGATTTTGAGTCACAAATGAATGTTATATTTACAGCACTCCAAACAACAAGTGCTCGCTCATTCTAGTTTATTTATTCAATCCTCTCTTCCCGAGAGGATTTTTCTTGCCTTTCCTACAGTTTCCCATATAGTACTTGGGCTAAAGTATCAGTCACATCTCATTCGCTTACCAGCAAGAAGGGACAATGAAAGTTGTCCACCCCTTTTTGTTCTTAAGCGAGCAAGATTGGTACTTTAGCGAGTCGGAACTTCATTGTCCCTTCTTGCTAAAGTACAAACATCGATATTTTGGCGTTCTTATTCATTAAGTACGCCTTTTTTATGTCCGAACCATTAATAGTCGAAAAGAAATCCTGAAATAAAAACCTAACAAAAGCGAAAAAGGCCAAGAATGACGAATTCTATACTCTATATCATGATATAGAGAAAGAGGTAAATGCATATATCGAGTACAATCCTGATGTTTTCCGTGGGAAAACCATATTTCTTCCTTGTGATGATCCAGAGTGGAGCAACTTTACTCGGTTCTTTGCTCAGAATTTTGAGAGATTTGGACTCAAGAAACTCATTAGCACAAGCTATGCAAAAGACAGTAAAGAGTACAAAGAAGCACTACACCTGAGTCTCCTAGAGGTCAATAGTCCAAAATACGATAAGACTAAAACCGACTCAAAAGGCAAAATATACACACTCACAAGAGATGGCTCAGGAGATGGAAAAGTAGATGTAGATGATCTCGATTGGGACTATCTCAATGGCGATGGTGATTTTCGTAGTGAAGAAGTAAAGAGACTTCGCAATGAGGCTGATATTATTATCACCAATCCCCCATTTTCTCTCTTTCGAGAATTTCTTGCCTGGACCATTGATGAAGGCAAACAATTTTTAATTATAGGAAATCTAAATGCCGTTACTTATAAAGAAGTATTTCCACTTATAAAAGAAAATAAAATATGGCTTGGACCAAGTATTGTAAGTGGAGATCGAGAATTTATTATTCCAAGAGAAGCTGTGGATATAGTAAAATTTACTGGTGAAATCCGTAAGAATCACAAATGAGATGATATTTATTATCAGAGAGTTGTGGGTATTCGCTGGTTCACTAATTTAGACCATGGGCGACGACATCAAATTATACCATTGATGACTGAGGATGATGTAATTAAATTCAGTACACAAAAACCTTTTGAAACATATGATAATTATCATGCTATTGAGGTGTCATTGGTAAAAAATATTCCAAAAAAATATAACGGAGTGATGGGTGTACCCATTTCCTTTCTTGATAAATATAATCCAAAACAATTTGAAATAATAAAATTTCGACATGGTAATGATGACAAAGATTTGCGTTTAAGTAATTGAACCTGTCCATATTTTAGAATTCTAATAGCACACAAAAAATAATACTATGAAAACAACTCTAAAAACCAACATCACTGTCCGTGATATCTGTGATGGATTCACTTACAACGAGCTTGAGGGAAAATGACTTTTTGGTCTCTCTGGTACACTCACGATCCAGCCTGAGTATCAGAGGAGTTATATATATGCAGACGGCAAGCGTGATGTGGCAGTGATAGCATCAATCCTCAAGGGATATCCACTCGGATTGATCTACTTCAATACTGTCAGTCCTGGACAATACGAGGTACTCGATGGACAGCAGCGTATCACGAGTATCGGACGCTATATGACGGGCAAGTTCGCAGTCAAGGATGAGAACGGGATGGAGCAATATTTCAGTGGTATCGCGAGTGATAAGCAAGCAAAAATCCTCGAAACGAATCTCCTCATATACGAATGCGAATGAACTGAAAGTGAGATAAAGGAATGGTTCAAAACGATCAATATCGCCTGAGTTCCACTCAATGAACAAGAGCTACTCAATGCAGTATTTTCAGGTCCTTTTGTCACACTCGGCAAGTCAGAGTTCAGCAATACTCAGAACTCCAATATCCAGAAATGGGGTGCATATATATCGTGAAGTGCTCTCCGACAAGACTTCTTGGCATGTGCACTAGATTGGGTCAGTCACGGAAGCATCAGTGACTACATGGCACGCCATCGTACTGATACCAATATCACAGAATTGAAGACATATTTTAGCACTGTTATCGATTGGGTTTCTGGAGTATTTGTCGATGTAGAGAAAGAAATGTGCTGACTGGAGTGGGGACGCCTCTATGATGAGTATCACAACACAGCATATAATCCAACCAAGGTATCGGCAGAAGTCCGCACGCTCTATGGTGATACCTATGTAAAGTATCGCAAAGGAATATTTGAGTATATCCTCGGTGGTTCGATCGATACAAAACTTCTCGAAGTACGAGTATTCGATGATGCAACGAAGAAAGCTATATATACAACACAGAGTGAAACAGCCAAGGCAAAAAGCGAATCAAATTGTCCACATTGTACCATGGGTCACGATGCAAACAAGAGTAAGATATGGGTACTCGCTGATATGGATGCTGATCATGTCTCAGCTTGGAGCAAGGGTGGTATCACAGATATGAGCAATTGTCAGATGCTCTGCAAGACGCACAATCGAGCAAAAGGAAATCGATAGTAATCATTTGATGAGTATCTACAGAAATTGCAAGAATGATAGGCATGGAAGTAATTGCAATCGGACAAAATCAGGAAAATAAATAAAAACTCTCCCTCCAAGTACTCGGGGTTGGGATTTTACTATTTGAAAAGAAGTATAATCCAGATATACTAGCAACTCTCTAATATATACTCTATGGATAAGAATGAACTCCTCGATATACTCAGATCCCGATTCGAGAAGAATATGCACCGTCATGCGAATCTCAGTTGGGATATGATACAAGCAAGGCTCGAAGCCAATTCAGCAAAACTCGCATCACTCTCCCAGATGGAGAATACTGGTGGCGAGCCTGATGTCGTGAGTTATGGTGATACATGTATATTTGTAGATTGTTCAGCTGAGAGTCCTATGGGTCGTCGGAGTCTCTGCTATGATCGTAGGGCACTCGACACTCGCAAGGAGAACAAGCCAAAAGGAAACATCATAGATATGGCAACAACTATGGGTATCGAGCTCATCACCGAGGAACAATACAGAGAACTCCAGAAACTCGGAGAATATGATCTGAAAACTTCAAGCTGGATCGCGACACCTGATGCAGTGAGAGCACTTGGTGGTGCACTATTCTGTGATCGACGGTATGATACGGTATTCACCTACCACAATGGTGCAGACTCCTACTATGCGGCGAGAGGATGGCGAGGGACGGTGAGGGTGTAGTATATCAGAAATTTCCTATCACGGACGATTCGATATGGAAAGAACTATGCTCGGACGAAATCAGGGAAATAAATAAAAACTCTCCCTCCGAATACTCGGAGGGAGAGTTTTTATCGAAACAAGCGAGGACTAGAAGTATGTAGAGATAGCTGCTGCGTTGACTGTATCCTGGAATACATTGAGCCATGCAGTGACCATGAGGGCCATCATGAGAAATGATACCATGTGACCACGCTGAGCGAGGTACTCACGAGAAGGAGCGAGGTGCTTTTCCATATTTGTATTGGTAAGAAAAATATAAGGTAAATATAGATTAGCATAATAATTCTCATAAAGCAAATTCTGGAGACTTCTTTTTGCCTTTTTCATCTTTTTGGGTATCTTCTACTCTAGAATACGAGTCCTAAAAACCAAAAATAATATGTCCAAGCCTACTTCTATCCGCAACTTTTGTATCATTGCTCATATCGATCACGGCAAGTCGACTCTTGCTGATCGACTCATGGAGATCACAGGGACACTACAAAAACGAGAGATGCAGTCTCAGACGCTCGATCAGATGGATCTCGAGCGTGAGCGAGGTATCACGATCAAGCTCACTCCAGTGCGTATGGAGTGGAAGTGAGTCGAACTCAATCTCATCGATACTCCTGGGCATGTCGACTTCCAGTATGAGGTCTCTCGCTCGCTCGCATCAGTCGAGTGAGCGATCCTCGTTGTCGACGCGACTCAGGGGATCGAGGCACAGACCCTGTCGAATGTCTATCTCGCGATGGAGAACGATCTGACGATCATCCCAGTTCTCAACAAGATCGATCTCCCGTCATCTGATGTCGAGCGTGTGAGTGAAGAAGTGATGAATCTCCTCGGTTGTACCCGAGACGAGATCATCCCAGTATCTGCCAAAACAGGGGAAAATGTCGAAACCATCCTCGATGCAGTATTGGAACGTATCCCAGAACCACGCAAGCTCTCTGTTGCATCCGAGCTTCTCCCATTTGAGTCAGATCAGAACCAAGTCTGAGTGACCAAGGCTCTCATATTCGACTCGCAATACGACCCATACAAGGGAGTTGTCGTATATCTGAAACTATTCTCAGGTGAGATCAAAAAATGAGACAAACTCGAATTCATCAATACAGGAGCCAAGATCGAGTGTCTAGAGGTCGGATGCTTTCGTCCCAAGTATACACCACGAGAGGCTCTCTATGAGGGAGAGATCGGATATGTGGTGACAGGGCTCAAGTCTATTGTCGAGGCTCGCGTCGGTGATACCGTATTCGCAGGTCCAACCGAGTCCAAGAACGCGATCAAAGGATTCAAAAAGATCACTCCCTACATCTACGCCGGTATATTCCCGGTCGAGACGGATGAATATCCGAAGATGAAAGACGCGATGGAAAAACTCATGCTCAACGACTCATCACTCGTAGCAGAACACGAGGCATCGCCCGCTCTCGGGTACTGATTCCGTTGCGGATTCCTCGGACTCCTCCATCTCGATATAGTCAAGGAACGACTCTGGCGAGAGTATGATATGGACGTCATCATCACGAGTCCGCAGGTCACCTACAAGCTCCTCATCGGAGGGGACAAGGTCGCACTCTATCCACGAGCCCGTGGTGAACTCGTCGAGTTCGGTGGTCGTGAGTGTACATACCTCTATATATCCAATCCTGAGGATGTACCAAAACCTGGTACCTATATCCATATCGAGGAACCGATTGCCAAGGTCGAGATGATCACACCGAACGAGTATATCGGGAACCTGATGGGACTCGCACAGGAGAGACGATGAGTGTTCAAAAACCAAACTAATCTCGATGCCAATCGCGTTATTTTGCATTATGAAATTCCGATGAGTGAGCTCGTCGGAGACTATTATGACGATCTGAAGTCACTCTCTTCTGGATATGCGAGTCTCCACTATGAGCCGATCCGGTTCAAGCAGGATGATATCGTCAAGATGGATATCCGTGTCGCAGGGGATATCGTCGAGGCGTTCTCCATGATGGCTCATCGCGGACGGACTCGCTATCTCGGAGGCAAGATCTGTGAAAAACTCAAAGAAAATATCCCAAAGGCCCAATTCGCTATCGCAATCCAGGCGGTCGTCGGTGTCGATGTCGTCGCTCGTGAGGATCTCTCTGCTCTCCGCAAGGATGTCACAGCGAAACTGTATGGGGGTGATATCACTCGCAAACGCAAGCTCCTCGAGAAACAAAAAGAAGGAAAGAAAAAAATGAAACAATTCGGACGAGTGAGTATCCCGAGTGAAACATTTGTGAATATACTCAAAAAATAAATACATCACTATTTCATGCAATCACTCGAAAATATTTTCTCTCTTATTGTGAGTTCTATCGCAAAACTCTGGGATAAGGACTCTCTCATTATCAGTGCTATCTTTGTAGTACTATGTGTAGAGATCATCGCTATATTCGTGAAGCGGTCGATGAAGCAGAGAATCTGGGCAATACGCAAAGATATCCCACTCGATATTGAGAATCCGGAATACTATCTCGAGTACTATCGCAAGGGACAACTGGTCGATATACTCCGCGTCGCCACTATATTTGTAGCGCTCGGTGTACTCCTCGTGACTCGTACGACTATTGGTGCCAATTTTTTCATCGTGACGGCAGCAGCGCTCGTTGTGACTTTTCGTGATTTTATCCTCTCTATTGTTGCTTTTTTTATCATACTGCGTCGCTACAAGATCGGGGATACCGTTGGTATAGGTGATACACAGGGACAGATCATCTCAATCCGTATATTCAACATTGGGATACTTGGTAAGGACAATGATGGGGATAACACCGGGCGACACTTCACGATACCGAGCTACCGATTCCTCACGGAAACTATCCGACGAGAAGAACTCCAGATAGAGAGTATCCGCAAAGAGATAGTTCGTATCCCATACGACCATGAGACCTATTCACTCTCATTCGCCGAATTCGTGACTGGACTGAGATGAGAGCTCGATACTATATGTTCCACCATGACCAAGAAAAATTGTGGCAACTTCCAGACCTATATCGGGTACAAGTACAAGATGGATATCGACTATCTCGAGGACAAGTGTATCATCGTCACAGTCGGACTGGTAGGGAAGTGGCGACGCAATGTAGAACGCAAGGAACTCATCATCGCCTGGGCAGAGCAACATAGAGTTCGCAAAATCCGATTCGAGAAGTAGAAAAACTTGCTTTTTTGCATATTTTCGTACTATATACCCACTTTATTATTTTTCATTTTTCCTATGGCAGAACGATCACTCCTCCTCCTCAAGCCTGATGTCATCCACCGTTCACTCGTCGGTACTATCATTGCTCGTATCGAGGCTCGCAACTTCAAGATTGTAGCACTCAAAATGTTCGATCTCACTCGTGAAACTCTCGATGAGCACTATGCTCATATCGTAGCGAAGCATTTTTATCCTGAAATCGTATCATATATGACTATGGGACCCGTTGTCGGTATCATCGTCGAGGGTAAGGACGTAGTTGCTGGTATGCGACAACTCTGCGGTGCTACCAATCCTGCAGCAGCAGAGATGGGGACTCTCCGAGCTGACTACTCCAACAATATCGGATTCAACATCATCCATGGTTCTGATACTCCAGAGAACGCTGAGATAGAGATTCTCAGATTTTTTGATGCTGATGAGGTATGTTCATACGAGAGAAAAATAATTGCCTAATTCCAGCATGCGTAGTTCCAATTCCTATTCCATCTCCACCTTTTGTGTCCTCGCGGATCCGAGAGAAACCAGAAGAGTCGACACCTACCTGTCGGCTCTTTTTCCAGAAAAGTCCAGGAGCTATCTCCAGAAGATGATCGAAGAAGGGAAGATCTCGTGCAATGGAGCGTCGTTTAATAAAAATAAAAAAATATATAGGGGAGATATCATCGAGATCAGCTGGCGAGTCGATCAGATGGCACTCATGGCTGAGGATATGCCGCTCGAGATCATCTATGAGAATGACGACTTCGCGATCATATCAAAGGACGCAGGTATCAATACTCATCCAACGCCGGGAGAATGAGGGAGAATGGGCACGCTCGTGAATGCTCTCTTGTATCACTTCAAGAATCTCGGTATCCGCCATGAGGATCCAGAGTTCCATCCATCCATCATCAATGGCGTAGAGCGACCCGGCATCGTCCATCGTCTCGACAAGGATACATCAGGACTCATCATCATCGCGAAGAATGACAAATCGATGCATGCTCTCCAACTCAAGATCGCCAAGCGAACGATCCACAAGACCTATCTCGCTCTCGTCGTCGGTATCGTGAAGGACAATGAGTGATATATCGAGTCGTTCATCGGACGCGATCCCTATGATCGCAAAAAAATGACTACTATGGATCCGTCAAACCCGAAACTCGCTAAAACAAAATTTCTCAATAAGGGTGTTATCAGCGGTAAATACACACTCCTAGAGGTCGATCTCCTCACGGGACGCACTCATCAGATCCGAGTCCATCTCGCGTCTATCGGGTATCCGATCGTCGGAGATAAGGTCTATGGCAATGAGCGGGTGAATGCTGAAGCCCTAGAAAAATATGGGCTCACCAGACAATGGCTCCATGCATTCAGACTCAATTTCAATCTCTTCGACCATGAGTATAGCTTCGAGGCTCCACTCAAGAGTGATCTGAACAAATTCTTGGATTAGATTTCCTTTTTCTCTATTTTTTCCTATACTAGGATCCAAAAATATAAGATTCAAATACTCTAACAATCTCAGCAAATATGACTATCAAAAGTGATCGACTATCGGAATGTATCCGCACTCTCGCTATCGAGGAGATACTCGCGTTCTCACGTGACTACGATCATACTCATGGTATCATCTCTGTACTCGAGATCGTGGTCTCCAGTGACAAGAGCTACGCTGATGTGATGATCCACGGGCAATGAGATGACAAGGAGCTGACCGCGTTCCTCGCACCTATAGCGGGCAATATACATACTCGTATTTCTCGTGAGCTCGGACTGCGTCGGACTCCTCGGATCCGATTTCGCGTAGCGAAAAATATCGACAAAAAAGGCGATGTACTCTCACTCATCCAAGAACTCGACAAGCAATATGGACTTTCGAAATAAGCTAAAACACTACATCTCCAAACTCACCAAATGAGGTCAAAAAAAATGGAAAAAAGAGGTACAAAGTGAAAAAAAACAAAAGTACCTTTTTGGTGCTACAAATAGTGATAATAGATTCCAGAGTTCACGTAACTCAAGCAATGTACCTCATCACAAGTCATGATTTTGAGGTTTTTCTACATTTTTCCAAGAAAAAATTGTCACCGGGGATCTCATGAAAAACTATGGATATATGATGAGTATGGTTGGTATGATGTTGATATTGTTATCGGTATATATTGTCGTTTTTTCCCCATATTTCAAAATCAGCCCAAACCAAGTCATGGTAGAGGCAATGACTCCATGAGTTGATATCACCATTGCATATCGCTCACTCGAGAGTATCTATGGGCAGAGTATATTCCTCCTGGATGAGGCAGATATAGCTCATAGACTCAAGCTGAGTATGCATAATCTCGCCTGAGTGAGTATCGATAGATACTATCCAAACGGGGTCAAGGTACTCATTACAGGATATCCGATACCATTTGATACCATTATCAGTGGCATAGCGAACAAGAAGTGGTGACTCTCGAGCAATGGTGTACTCATCCCTGAGAGAGACCTCGGAGATACACCTACAAAATATCATCTCGACATCACAGCACCAGCATTGATCGGAGACTTATTTTTGAGCTACAAAATCGGAGTAGAAGAGTCTAATATGAATATCATATCACAGATATTCCAGGTATTCTCTACGGAATGGGCAACATTGCCGCTCGCACGATCCAGATACTATGTAGATGAAAATGAACTCCATATTGTCCTAGAATCACGGACTCATATCATATTCGCTCTCCAGGATGACAATGAGGTCAAAAATGGAATCATCCCAAAAAATATACTGAATCAACTCATCACTCTCCGTACGTATATAGTCAATAATCCTGGAAAACTGACTGATTGATCACTTGTCTATATCGATGCCCGTATTCCTGGTAAGCTCTTCATCTGTGCTGATAGAGTAATATGTCAAAAAAATCTAGACATCATCTATGGGGAAACTACAAAATAAGCTATGAAGAAAAAAAACTGGTGATCCATTCTCGAACCGATCATAACACAATATGGTGGCAATAAGATCGAACTCAACTATGAGACCCCCTTTCAGCTCCTCTCTGCTGTGATACTCTCTGCTCAGACGACAGATAAACAAGTAAATAAAATAACTCCTCCATTCTTTGCTCGGGTTCGAGAGGCAAGAGATGTGATGGATATAGAACTTGAAGATATCGAAGAACACCTCAAATATGTGAACTTTTTTCGCAATAAATCCAGATATATCAAAGAAACTGGCACGATACTCGCAAGAGAATATGATGGAATCATCCCGAACGATCTGAAGCTAATACAGACGTTCCCTGGAATAGGAATCAAGACAGCGAAGGTCGTCCTCGCAGTACTCTATGATATGCCATATGTCGGTGTCGATACACATATCCACCGTGTGATGAATCGACTGGGAATAGTAGATACAGATACGCCAAATCAGACAGATAGAGAGATAGATAGGATTTTTGATACTCACACTAAGCAACTTCTCCATCATCCACTTGTACTATTCGGCAGATATCATTGTCTCGCGAGAAAACCGAAGTGTGAGACGTGCAAACTCCAGAAAGACTGCAAATACTACCAGAAAAAGTAAAAAGACGAAAAAATCTTTTCAAAAACAAGAAATTCCGAGATTATCCGTAAAAAGTATTTTTACTGATAAGATGGCATGCAAAGCTCGAGGAAGAAAAATTTTATCTCATTCATTTGCTCATATGCAAATGAATGAGATAAAATTTTTATGACAAAGGAGTTCACTATTTTTCAAAAGTATTTTTATACCATATCAGTACTCTCTCTCGTCCGGAGTGCATAGAGCACATAGTCTGCATGAGTGAGTTTATTTGGATCGAGTTCTACTTTCTGACATGCCAGTGCAAAATATCTCTCAGGAGTTGGATCGAGGTGGACCATATGAGGCAGTACTACTGATATGACACCGAGATTCTGCGAGAGCAGTATGAGTCATTCATCTCGGGTGTTGAGCTCTGATGGACTCTGGATCATTCGACGATCTTCCGAGACAAATGTATCAACTCGGATATGAATTTTAGATAGGTTTTCGCTTGATTGGAGATTGGATGCAAAACGACTATCTTTGAGACAGAGCATCGTCGCATCTATGATCTCATAGAGAGTATTCTCCTTCTGACATTGGATACGACCAGATGACGCGATCACTCGCCCATCCATATAGAGTGTGACGAATATTGATTGTCGAGTCGACATCATCGGGAGCATATCTGCCGGGATATCAGATTGTGTGATGATGCGTTTCTCGCCCAAATAGGTTTCGAGAGTCTTTCGGACGAGTTGATACATAGACTGAGTTGATTATTTAGCAAAGAGTTGTTTTTCTACTTCTTTTTCGCTCAGCTTAGCGTCACGCTCCACCTGAGCAAATACATCACCAATAGGATCATATCCAGAGGCAATGTAGCTACGATAGTAGCAGTATCTGATGAAAAATGTCACAAAAATAGCAACTATAAATGCGAGCATAGAGAGCCCAAGAAGGACAAATAGAGCATTACTCGAATCAGAGTGTGTCTGTATATATACGAGAAATAGTATACTCGCGGTCAGTATCAGACTGACTATACTCGAGTATATAGAGAGGAGAGAGTAGCGATAGTTGGAGAGGATACTCACGATAATCTCGAGACCGAATATGTTGAGGAGCACATGAGCAATATAGGCGATGAGTATCCCTGAGCCATCTATGACCATAGAGTTGACAATCAGATAGAGAGGAGCAATCGCAATATAGAGAATGATAGAGAACACGGATGCATGGAGATATGTCGTCCTACTCCCGGTATAGATATGTGGAAATATTCCCTTGGCACTCCAGAGATAGAGCATATTGCTCATAGTCAGTGCGAAGAATGTGATCATCGCGAGGAGTATCGGGGAGATCCCACTCCCGAGTGAGAATGTACCGAGTGAGAGAAATGCAAATATCACTACCCCAATCGATGAGAGAAATCCGACTACAATAGCTACGAGGAGCATCATCCCGATACCGACGAGATCGACACGGGGTGGACCGAGGAGTTCCTCAGTCGAGATAGCTATATCTGAGAGTGTATTACTGTTTGCGGACATAGTATGCGATGAAAAGTAGACAGGCACCAATAGAGATAAATATATCCGCAAAGTTCAAAATAGCAAAGTATTCTACAGAGATGAAATCGACAACATATCATTTGAATATTCTCTCATATCCATGAGATAGAGCACCAGCAAATATGAGAGAATAACCAATATCGAGAAGTCTACTATTTTTCACATATTCTACTAGAATATAGTACAAAAATATAGCAACGACAAGAAATATAGTGAGTACTTTGAGATAGATTCCCTCTATTGGGAGCGAGAATGCTATTCATTCATTGTGTGATAGCCTGAGTGTGACATATTCTCAGATCAGTGATACTCTAGCTCTGTCTTGATACATCGTTAGTATCTGAGCATCTCCATAATTACTCGAGCAAAGGAGCTCTGCGGATAATCATCCCAATGATCTTTCATGAGAAAAATTTTTTCACTCTTCATACTCACAATAGTCTACCACGAAGTGATTATCAAAATAATATTTTGAACCAAGATCAAGAAAAATACAGAAGATACAGATGAAAATCAGTGAAATATATCTCATTATACAAAATAACGATATATAGTATACATGACAGCCCCGATGATCACGGTGAGAACCATTCCCCAGATCGTATCGATCGCCACCATGTTCCAGCTCCATCACTTCATCACACTCATAGATGTGAGCTCATAGGTCATATACGCACCAAATCCGAAGAGAGCACTATTGATCAGAATTTTTTGAAGACCTACTCCTGCCTCAGCTCATGGGAGTATCACGAGCAATAGCAGCACGAGTATATAGAGGAGATAAAAAGCAATCGCAGCAACAAAATTCATATCTGTATTCAGATATGTTGGGATGTACCGCTTGAAAGTAGGGAGTATCACAAACCAGATCATCACTCCATCGAGGACGAGGAGTGTGAGGATACCCGAGATGTAGGAGAGGGCGTATGCGAGCATATTTTAGAAAAGTTTATTGAATTCGTCCTGCTGTGGAACAAGAGATACGATATTAGTAGTACTAGTCTGAGTCTGTATCCAGTTTTCATACGACTGATTCGCCTCGACCTCTTGCATCTTGATGATACATGGGACATCGTACTTGTGAGATGACTCTATAGCTGTCTTGAGAGATTCCCAGTTCTCGACCCGAGTCTTGTAGATCGTGACGATCTCCTCGGTACTACTGAGTCTCCCATCCCACCAGTACATGCTCTCGATCGGGAAAAAGTTGGCACAAGCGATGAGATGAGAGTTGAGGAGCTCAGCAGTTACTCTCAGAGCCTCGGGCTTGGATGGATGAGTAACATAGACAAGGAGGAATGACATAGGAAAATGTGAATTATAGAAATACTCGTTTCGCTTTCTTTTTGCCCATCTCGACGAGAGTTCCATCTACTGTGATAGTCACAAGATACTTCGGATCCTCGATCACCACGCCATCGATGCGGACGGATTTACCAGCAAGGGCATTGCGGACATCTCATGATGTAGTACAAAAAAGTATTTCCTTTAGTAAATCACTGAGGAAAATTGAATTTTCTGGTAATTTTCCAGTATCATCATAACTAGAATAGACTTTATCTGTACTTCAAAATATAACACTGCTCATCATTTGCTTTCTACCAAGAAAGTAGAGTGATAAGTATTGTTGTTCTATATTTCCAATATCACTCGCATCATACGGTTTCCCATGATACATTGTGATCACTCGTTGTGCGAGTTCGATCTTGAGTATATTCGGATGTTCACCTGATTCGAGTCTCTGCTGCACTACTACAACCTCTTCGAGAGTTGCGTCAGTCGCGAGTTCATAGTATTTCACGATGAGATCATCATGGATATTGATCAGCTTCTGATACATACTCTGCGGAGCCTCATCGATGGCTATCGTATTCGGACTGGTTTTACTCATCTTCTTGCCATCTGATCCAACGAGTAGGTCGAATGTCATGATATCCTGCTTCGGCAATCCATGGGCATCCATGAGAGTGCGTCCAGCAAGCAGGTTAAAATACTGATCTGTCCCACCGAGCTCGAGATCACAGGCACCATATTTGCGAGCGATCGCAACTGAGTCATATCCCTGCATGATCGGATAGAGGAACTCTTGGAGCGATATCCGTACTCCTGATTTGTATCGCTTCGAGAAATTATCACGATCGAGCATCTCCGCCACGGAGAAGTTCTTGGCAAGTTCACCCACTCAGGCAAAATTCACTGCATCGAGTCACTCACTATTCCAGTAGATTTCTATTTTTGATAGATCAAGAACTTTATTGAATTTATCAATAAATAACTCAGCATTGTGACGAGTTTGTACTCTTGTGAGCATCGGACGCTCTGCATCCTTGTCACTCGCATCACCGACCTGAGCCGTCGCATCTCCGATGAGGAGGATAACCTTGTGTCCCATCTCTTGGAATTGTTTCAGCTTCAGGATAGGCACCATATGCCCGAGATGGACAATAGTTCCTGATGGATCTATCCCGAACTTCACGACGAGCTTGTCTCATGACTCGAGTCGCTTCGTGAGATTATCGGCATCGATGAGTTTGGAGACTCACTTGTTGAGGAGATTGTGGATTTGAGAGTTCATATTTTATATTACCTTATCGATGAGTCCGTACTTCACTGCTTGCTCAGCCGTCATGAAGTTGTCACGATCACAGTCACGACGGACGGTGTCGATATCCTGACCAGAGTGCTTCGCGAGGATCTTGTAGAGGACTTCACCCGTACGGATGATGTGCTCGGCTGCGATCTTGATATCGATCGCCTGACCCTCCATGCCTCCGAGAGGCTGATGGATCATGATCTCCGCATGTGGGAGAGCGTAGCGCTTGCCCTTGGCTCCACCTGCGAGGATGATCGATCCCATAGAGGCAGCGAGACCGACTGCAACCGTGATGACATCAGGCTTGATCGACTGCATCGTATCATAGATCGCGAGACCCGCCGTCACATGACCTCCTGGAGAGTTCACATAGAGGGTGATCGGAGCCTTGGGATCCTGCTTCTCGAGAAAGAGGAGCTGAGCAATCACGGTATTGGCTACCATAGAGTCGATCGCATCGCCGAGGAATATGACACGATCCTCGAGGAGTCGAGAGTAGATATCGTAGGCTCGTTCCTGGCCACCGATCTTATCGATGATCGTCGGGATGAGGAAGTCGGATATTGGTTTTCTTTTAGATTTTGAGCTGACTGATTTCTTGGACATATTTTTGAGTTTAGAGATACTGACTTTCGTTACTATATCTATTTTCCTTTGGAATTCAAACAAATATTGATATAATCCGCTTATGTCCAAAATACTCGTTTTTCACGACACATACATGATGCGAGGCGGAGCAGAGCGTATGAATATCGAGATCGCGAAAGCACTCGACGCCGATATCGCAACAGCCATCTGGAGTCCTGATTGCTATGAGGCTCGTTCGATGTGATTCCAGTGAGAAATATTCGAGGTAGATCCAGGATGGAAGAGGGGAATGATTGGGTTTTTCCGAATGAAGTGGAGATTCTATCGATCTGCCCATATCACAGCCAACTATGATAGTATCCTCTTCTCGAACGAGGCGATCACAGGAATCTGGAATACAAAACCTAGCACAAAAACCTATTATTATGCTCACTCGATCTCTCGTCATCTCTTCGATCAGAGATCTCAGTACCTCGCGAAAGTGCCACTTTTAGCTCGTCCATTTTTCCTCATATTCTCAGTGTTCCTGAGATGGTTGTACAAAAAGGAACTGAGCAAGATCGATAACATATTCGTGAACTCTGAGGCAAATAAAAAGAGGATATCCGAGTGGTGTGGCCGAGATGATGCAGTAGTAATATACCCAAGTGTCGATGTAGAACAATTCGATATTTTTGATGAGGAATTAATATCACAAATACTCGCAATAGAGTGAATTTGATTTCAAAATAAGGATTACTATATTTCATTCTCACGACTCACCCACGCGAAACGGATCGATACGATCATCCGAGCATTCCAAAATATACCAGAGAAGAATATCATCATACTCTATGGGGAACTCGATAGCCAGAGAGATGAATTCATGAATCTTGGCAAATGATATCCCAACATCATATTCCACAAACTCTCAGATAACAATCATCTCCCCCAGATAATAGGTGGATCTATCGCAACTCTATCTATCAGTGCGAGCGAAGACTTCGGGATGGTGGCTATCGAGTCGATGGCATGCGGAGTGCCAGTGATCGCAGTAGATGAATGAGGATACCGAGAGAGCATGATAGCTGGACAGACTGGATATCTGATTGATCCTGATGATCTCGAGGAGGATCTGATACAAATAGTGCAAAATACAAGTCCAGAGATACTCAGAAATATGGAGTGAGATTGTCGGAGTCGAGCCCTCGATTTCTCACTTGCAGTGATGAATACAAAGATGAAACAATACATACAATAATCGATTGACGCAGGCACTATTTTTGCTATACTCGCCATATGACTCTTGCTACATATAGGATCTCTATAGCCCTCATCCTCACCACTCTTTCGGGGGTTGGTGTTTTTGTTTTGGCGAGTGAGACAGATACGAATATCATAGATGTCATCCGAGAGGCTATTGCTGCGAATATATCATCGGGGAGTAGTACTCCTATTGCGTCAGCAACAGTACAATCTATCCACATCGAAATAGAAAAAATAATCTCCGAGCGTTACCTCGATACTCTGAACCGAGTAGTGACAACAAAACTCACACAGTCGATATGAACTGGTGTACAACTCGATCCATCGTATGCAAACTATAGGAATATTACATTGGAGGGAAGTGATTTCGTATTTCATTTTGGCAACAATGATCCGATCCATATAGCGACTTCGAGTTTCTTTTTTGACCACTATCATACTCGAGATCTCCCTACTATCTCTGGTGAGATCATCCCAATGAGCAAAAAAGTAATTGCCCTCACATTCGATGATGGCCCATCAGAGCTCTACACTAATACTCTCCTCGATATACTGCAAAAAGAAGGCGTACATGCGACATTCTATGTGCTCGGTCGCAATGCAGAGAGATATCCAGCTATCATCAAAAGGGAACACGATGAATGACATGAGATCGGTAATCACTCCTATTCACATACAGCATTCACAAAACTCGGATCTGGACAGATCCGAGATGAGCTCTATGCGACAGATCAGGCGATCTATCGGTCTATCTGAGAGTATCCACGGACATTTCGTCCACCATATGGAGCAACAAATACTGGGATCCTCGCAGATATAGCTATGCCATTCGCTATGTGGTCGATCGATACTCGAGACTGGCAGACACATAGTGTAGTACACAATATATCGGGGGTATCTCACGCAAAAAATGGGGATATCCTCATCATGCATGATATCCACGAGACGAGTGTAGCAAGTATCCCAGATATCATTGCCAAGTTGCGGGCTCAGGGTTTCACTTTTGTCACTGTATCTGAGCTCCTCGAACTCTCTCCAGATAACCAGCAAATAGGCAAACGATGCTATAAAAAATGAGACTGTAGATAGCTCGATTCTCATTTGCAAGTCAGAGTTTTTTTGATATAATCCGCTCATGTCCAATTATATCCTCTTCGGCCTCTATCTCTTCTTACTCCTGGGAATCTTCGGATTTCTCGCGATTTTCATGATGCATATCCGCGACTACCGCCAGTACTCACGCTATATCACTACGATCACACGAGCATATCTCCTACTCATGGTAGCTATAGCGATATTCGGAGGGTATCATATCCTCACTGGGAGTATATTCCCACAGACACTCAGGCCTATACAACGAGTAAATCTCTAGTATATCTCGTCATCCTGAGGTCTCATATAACTCAGGATCTCCTCTATTCAAAACTCTAAATCCTAAGTTCTAATAATTATGCAAGTCGGTATCGTCGGTCTCCCAAATGTTGGTAAGTCCACTCTGTTCAATGCTCTCACGAAGTCGTATGCCGCTGAGGCTGCGAATTTCCCATTTTGTACTATAGAACCCAACACTGGTATAGTCAATGTCAACGATGATCGTCTCGAGCAGATCCGAGCAGTAGTCAATGGAGCCAAGATCATCCCTGCAACCGTCGAGTTCGTCGATATCGCAGGCCTCGTCGAGTGAGCATCCAAAGGAGAATGACTCGGGAACAAATTCCTCTCTCATATCCGCTCTGTAGATGCAATCCTCCAAGTTGTTCGGGCTTTTGATGACTCCAATGTCCACCATGTCTCAGGATCTCTCGACCCAAAACGGGACATCGAGATCATCAATCTCGAGCTCATATTCGCAGATATCGACACGATCGATCGGAGAATAGGGGACAATCAGAAGAAGCTACGATCAGGAGAAAAAGACGCAAAAGCCCGTGAAGAGATATATGCACGAGTCAAGCAACAACTCGAAGATGGTAAGATCGTCTCTCTCATGGAGATGACAGACGAGGAAAAACTCATGATCGCGGATCTCCACCTCCTCACGAACAAGCCATTTATCTATGCGGTCAATGTCGCTGAAGACGCTATCAACGCTCCAGAGTCAGAGCTCCGAGCCATGACGGGTATCTCGGGTACTCAGATCCCAGTACTCCCAGTGAGTGCCAAGATCGAGATGGATATGCTCGAGTTCTCAGACGAAGACAAGAAGATGTTCCTCGCAGATATAGGAGTCGAGTTCAATCCTATGGACGCTATCATCAAGAAGTGCTACGATCTCCTCGGTCTCCAATACTACTTCACAGCGGGTGAGATCGAGGTGAGGGCCTGGACGATCCATCGTGGCGATACTGCACCAGAGGCAGCAGGAGTCATCCATACTGATTTCCAGAAAAAATTCATCAAAGCAGAAACCGTCAACTACAAGGATATTATCGAGTTCGGAGGCTGGGTAGGAGCTCGTGAAAAAGGGAAGGTAAAAATGGAAGGAAAGGAGTACATCGTACAGGATGGAGATGTGATGTTATTCAAGTTTGGAGCGTAACCTATATTTTAACTTATTTTCTATGAAAAAAATCATATTTCCAATAATTATTATTGGATTAACCAGCTGTACGATGAATTCTGATATTTCTCAAAAAGAAATAGAAGCAAATATATGAACACAAAAAACTATTACAGGAAACTTAATCCCTTCACAATCCGAAGAAACAGTTACAAGATTGGATAGTAAAGATGAATGAAAAAATTATAAAGAATACAAAAATACAGCCCACAATATCTCGTTTCAGTATCCAATGACTATGACGGCGGAAACTCATAGTGGAATTGTAAGTTGGGATGAAAATATGAAAATAAATCAAATGGAGAATTATGTATTACTAAAGGACGGTTCATGAAGTATTTCAGTTAAAATGCCATGAGATACTGTACATATCGGATGAGCTCCTCTTTTTTGAGTCAATGAAGAAGCGATATTGATTTGAGATAAAGAAGTAATTAAAAGAGTAGAATTCTGATCTCAAGATTCTACTGGTCCAAATCAAGAATGAACCTGGGTGCTAAAATATACCTTTACTGTTAATGGAAAAACATTTATAGTCTCGTCTTTCGTAGAAAGTATTTTCTCAAAATACAATATCACTAAAGAGATAGACGATGCAATGGTGAATATTGTTGCCACTTTCCGTTAAAATATAAAAAAAATCATTATTATTTGGCTATTAAAAGTGATTTTCTTGATTTTCTCTGGAATTAGATATAATACTGATATGACTACATTTACTGTTGATACATCTATACAGTTTCCAAAGACGCATTTCACAACTATGGATGAGTTTGCCCTATATATGGCTCAGTGGAATTTTGAGCGTGAACTCGATGAGAGTATCTCGGCAGCCAAAAATATACCCACATCAAAACTGATAAATATCTAATCTATGATTCCCATTGACTCGATACGGGAGAAGAACTTGGATATATACGAATACTTAGAGTCCCGGCAAATTCTTGCTCAATACAAGAAAGCCAAAACCATGATACTTTCAGGTTTAGTTCAAAAATATGATTTTAAGAAAAGAAAACCAAAAAATGAGTGAGTATATCAATTTAGGATTAATCAAAAATATCGAGCGTTCTGATATTTTCGGCACGAAGATGGGAACAATATTTTCATTGTAACTACAATATCAGATCATCAAAACTTTTAGAGTTTATAAAAAATCCCCTCTCTCATAGTTGGCTGTTAAAAGTGATTTTGTAGCCGAGATTGGGGATTTTATGATGTCTTCTCTTCACTTTTGACATCATCTGCGATCTACTGCATTTTGGTCTGTTTGCGTGAGTATGACCAGCTCGTATATTTGTTGGGGTGTTCCATCTTTATGATGTGAACGATTTGTATAAGAAAATGTACAAAGAGTATGTATATTTGTTTGTTTGGTATGTGAAGTATACCGTCTCATGAAGTAGATAAGAGAACTCTACCACGTACTTGTTTTTTTGTCAAAAATATCGCACTATTTCAGTGCGATATTGTATATCATTGATACTAGACTCGTATTTTTTTCACGATCTCACCATATCGTTCATTTTTCATCGTGATATTCTTACTATTCAATAATACTCCCATGATAACGAGGATGAATCCATAGAATCCGAAAAAGTTGTCCGTAGAGAGAGTGAATGGTACTGAGATAGTTGGAATCGTCCCGATATCTGCGATGTTGATACTCCCAGTATTGCTAACTCTAGCTGGAGCAAGAGATATGACTGCCTGATCCTCGATGACAAAGAGTGAGATCAGGATCATAGCGATACCGAGTCCGAATACTGTCCATTTCCAGATCTTTTTGCGGAAAATACCTGGATCGAGGATACCGCGAACAAGTCCGATAACAGGGAAGGCGAAGAGCCCATACATCACCCATATGGGGAGACCGAACTCGGTACGAGTCACGCTCCATCCGAGGAGGATAGTAGCGAGGACGATGAGAGCGAATACTATACGAGTGATGCGGATAGTTTTATCGGTTGGTTTCTGAGCGAGTTTGGAGACGAGATTCATCATGATGATAAAAGATTGAAAATATGAAAATGGCGGAGAGAGGGAGATTCGAACTCCCGGTGAGTTACCCCACGCACCCTTTCCAAGGGTGTGCACTAGGCCACTATGCGACCTCTCCAGAATCAGACTCTGCAAACTCTATAGAAAACAGTGAAAAAAGCAAGGAAAAATGGATGCAATGGGACTCCACGCTCTCCGCCGCGTGCCCGCTCTCTCATTCAAAATACCAAGAGCATTTGGTATTTTGACTTCGATTCTCATCCCACAAGATCAGAAAATCAAAAACCCCCATTAGGATGGGAGTTTTTTGGATTTTCTGGAGCCCCTTCGTTAGACGAATATCGAACTCCACTCATGAGGCTTATGATAGCTATAGAATCTCATTACGAGTCTATAGAGCGTCTGATTTCTATCATGACCAGAGTATAATTATTTATCTCTTCTAGTGTTTCTTATTGAGACTTTTCTATCTTTGGATATTTTTTATGACCAGTAAAAAAATAAATAATACTTCCAAATGGTATAAAAAATAGTAAGCAATACCAAAGCCATTTATTATCAATTTGTCTTTTGGAAAGATCAATTAACATCCAAAACCAGAAAATTACTAAACCAAATATAAGAATCGGAAAAATCTTGAGAATTGGGCTATTGAAAATGCTATTCATAATGTCTGGCATAAACTGATAAAAATCAGTATCTACTATAGATATTTTATCATTAACTATCTCGAGAATATAATAATTAGATAATCATGAAGCTTCCCAATTCAGTCACTTTGCACTATATCTTCAAGTTACTTTATACATACCACTTCCATACTCTTGGATTCAAGAGAACTCTTGAATAAATTGAATCTGTTTTCATTCCACTGCGTCTGTTATTTTCTGGGATAAGCCACTTCAAGCATGAGGTGAAAGCATTTTGGTAATATCATTCCCATTTCATTCATTCACGAGATTTTTAACAATCGTCATAAATTGCCTTGCATCATCCGAGTTAACTACCTGACTTGCTGATACATGAGAAATAACTCAAAAAAGAATACAAAGAAAAGTCAGAAATCATAGAATATATTTATTCATAGAATATAGATTAAAGGTAATATTACTCAAATAGAGTAACACTTTCTCATGCACCCGTCAAATCTTAAAGATCTATTTTAAAAAATCTCCAAACAAAAGGAGATTTAAAAAAACAACTGGAGCGAGCAATGGGACTCGAACCCACAACGGCCGCCATGGCAAGGCGGTACTCTAGCCAATTGAGCTATGCTCGCGTACGAGCTCCACTATATATATTTCTGAGAAAAAGCAAGGAATTATTAATTTAAAGTTTTGAATTTTTCAATGTACCATTCAATAAGAATTTTTCATCAATTTCAACTTCGTCATGGAAATTTACAGAGTTACAAAAGAATTTGTGGTATATCCAAAAATGGAATTCGCATATATGGAATAAATGTTGTGTAGCCCTTATTATATTTTCAATATACTACCTCTCTGCGTTCTGCATCAAAAAATGTAGAGTACGATTCTTGATGTCAGGCGTATATATTTATACCTAAATTTGTTGCATTCTTCTCAGGTTCCTCAAAATAACTCTGAACAAAACATAAATCATTATCTTTGGTTCATGAATCCGCAGCATTGCAATGCAATGTCCTCATTCACTCAAATGATGTAGATACATTTTCAAGTTCTTCTATGGATCAACCAACAAGATGATATCATAGAAGTAATGATCAAACCAATGGTATTGTTTCTTGATAGGATCGTATCGATTCAATAGGATAATCATTGATATTTTCCCATTGTTTCGGAAATAATTCTCATTGACCTGGTAGTTCAACGCGAGTAAGAGAAACATCACCATGAATACTTTGGAATATTTCATAAAAGGATTTTACTCGTAAAATAATAGTAGAATCCCGGTCATTCTGCATAATATTCCATTCATTTATCAGTTCTCTCTCTAGAGATATTTCATCGTGGAGTCCTGAAGAAAAATAGAGATGAACGAGCTTATTATAATTACTATGTATGGACATTGAGATACTGGAAAGTTCCTCATTATCTAAATCAAGTAGCTTAAATGCTTTTTGTATAAAAAGTGCTTTTTTAGACTCTAATTTTTTATTATCAAAATCCATCAAGATTTCTTGGATTTTATCAGATAATGGTGTTTTTGTTGATTTCTGACTACTACTCTGTGTATTTTCAGAAAGTGGGGATGTTGGAATATAGACTATTTTTAACATATGAGTTTAATTATATTAATCTAACGCTCTTGTCAATACTTTTTTGTATTTTATTGTGTTATATACTTTCATTTTCCTTTTGCCAGTATCGACTTTTTCCATATACTATGCCCATATGTCTCGTCGCAAATCCACTCCACATCACGCACCGCTCCTCTCATACGAACTGACCAACATCATCGCAGGAGGTGTCCTCGTCACCCTCGCAGTACTCGCGTTCCTCTCGGCGAGCGAGTCATCCGTCATCGGGATTTATATGTCTCGTGCTGGAGTTGCGTTCTTCGGATCGTACTACAAGTGGATATTCTCACCTATACTGATGCTCCTCGGCGTGATGATCCTCGTCAAGCGAGCAAGCTGGTCAGTCTCACGGCTCGTCGGTATCGTACTATTCTGGCTCGCGACCACATCGATACTCGGTTGGTATGCACACACAACGATCGGATACTTCGACATATATGCACTCCTCGACCGACTCATGGGGGCCTCGAGTGCCCTGATCGCGATGATCGTCCTCTGGTTCGTCGCCCTCTATCTCACGCTCCGCATCTCGTATCGAGCCATACTGAGCAAAGTCAGAGAATCCGTACCGAGCATCCGCAATATGCGAGATATGGTCATCCCATCAGATGACGAGGATATAGTACCAGTGAAGCGATGAAAAGGTGATGACGCCTACAAGAAGAAAGCTGAAGAACTCGAGAGGAAACTCGCAGCCATACACAACAAAAAAACTCCAGAGATCATAGAAAAGCCAAAAACAGGGAAATCACTCCTCGCGAACGCACTCTCAGGACTGACCAAAAAAATCCCACTCGAAACCCCAGAAGGCAAAAAAATAGAGTCCAATCATCCAGCCAAAGCGGTCGACTTCGGTACTTGGGATTTCCCGAGTCTGCGTCTACTCAATGATATACAACATATCAATGTCGTCTCTCCAGAGGAGATCGAGGAGAAGTCATTGCTCATACAACGGACATTCCTCCAGTTCGGTATCGATGTCGAGATGGAGGATGAGTGTGTCGGTCCTACCGTCATCCAGTATAGACTCCGACCATCAGAGTGAGTCAGATTAGCCAAGATCGAAGCCCTCAAAAAAGATCTCACGCTCGCACTCAAGGCAAAATCTATCCGTATCCAGGCACCGATCCCAGGACTCGGGCTCGTCGGTATCGAGGTGCCAAATGAAAAACGAGACACTGTAGGAATCAAAGAAGTCCTCGAGGATACTGCATTCACTCGACACAAGTCCAAACTCGCGATCGCCGTGGGCAAGGATATCAATGGAGACTTCATCGTCGGAGATCTTGCGAAAATGCCACATCTCCTCATCGCTGGACAGACTGGTAGTGGTAAATCTGTGGGGATGAACGGATTTATATTGTCACTCCTCTATAAGAATACTCCATCAGAACTCCGTATGATCATGGTAGATCCCAAGCAAGTTGAGCTCGGAGTCTATGATGGGATACCACATCTCCTGACTCCTGTTATCAACTCTCCAGATAAGGCACTCAATGCTCTGAAGTGGGGAGTCGCTGAGATGGAGAGACGATACTCGACGCTCAAGCCACTCAATGCTCGTAACCTCGAAGAGTATAATGCGAAAGTCAGCAACAAGGAGCGTATGCCAGCGATAGTAATCATCATCGATGAGCTCGCCGATCTCATGATGAGCGGGAATAAGAAAGAAGTCGAGCAAGCTATCACACGTATAGCACAAAAGGCTCGAGCCGTAGGACTCCATATGATCCTCGCAACACAGCGACCATCTGTCGATGTCATCACGGGTCTCATCAAGGCCAATGTGCCATCTCGAGTCGCATTCACCGTTGCATCTGGCATCGACTCTCGTACTATCCTCGATGCGTATGGAGCGGAGGATCTCCTCGGTCGTGGAGATATGCTCTATTTCCCAACAGGAGCCATGGCAACTACTCGTATCCAGTGAGTCCTCGTTGAGACGGATGAGGTCGAGCGAGTCGTGGGTCATATCAAGCGGACAATAGATCCAGCGATGCTCGCAGATATCTACGATACATCTATCGTCGATGGAGATCGTACAACAAACTGGGAATGATCGAGTACCAACAATCCGAGTGATGCAGGAGCTGAGGATCAGGCCGTGATCGAGGCAGCCATAGAACTCGTGAGATCAGCAGGCAAGTGCTCGACATCGATGCTCCAACGCCATATGAAGCTCGGATATGGGAGAGCGGCTCGTGTCGTCGATATACTCGAGTCTATGGGTATAGTGGGTCCTGCAGATGGGTCGAAGCCGAGGGAGGTGATTGGATAGATTAGTCACAGCGTAGGACAACTATATCATCTTTAACAACTCAGGAATCTATGTTTCATTCTTTCAAGAGTCTCAAATATAGTTTAGAATATACTGGTTTTAAAGTAAGTAATGGCTTATTGATATTGATAGTAAAAGCATCTTTATCTATTGATAGAATATAATCAATAAATTGTTTAAACATAATATAGAGTAGTCATGGTATTTTTTCTGGTAGCTTGACCACTCAATCGATTCATATTTCGTCGAGTTGATCTCAACCATTACTCGTTCAAAGCAATGATATTTTATACATATTGCCCATTTTTCATTTTTCTTCCCTAAACATCATTTTTCCGACACAGTTACCAACTGTATCAATGATTTTGAATACACTATTATCATCTTTCTTTTCTACAGAAACTGTATATATTTTATTTTCCATATAAAAAATTTAGTTGTCAATATTTGCATTCTATCATTATTTTTCTATACTGCAAATAATTCTATCAAAATATGTCTAAAATCATCATCAAAACCCCAGAACAAATAGCATGAATCCGCAAGGCGGGCAATCTCACAGCTCGTACTCTCGATATGATCGGAGCCTATGTACGCTCATGAGTCTCGACACTCGAGCTCGATAACATCATGAATACATATATATTATCGAATGGCTGAGTATCGGCCTGTATCGACTACAAAGGGAACAATACGTGGGGGAAGTGAGGATATCCTCGCTCTACCTGTATCTCTCTCAATGATGTCATCTGTCACGGTATCCCAAAGGCGGACGAGATCCTCAAGGAATGAGATATACTCAATATCGATGTCACGACGATCGTAGATGGATACTTCGGTGATGCGAGCCGTATGTATACGGTAGGGGAAGTAAGCGAGAAGGCAAAAGAGCTCATCGCAGTGACCAAAAAATCCTGGGAAATTGGGATTGCTGAGGTGCGGTCGGGCAACTTTTTCGGGAATATAGGATATGCGATATCACAGTACGCAGAGAGCAGAGGCTACTCGGTTGTCAGGGATTATACAGGACATGGGGTCGGTATAGAGTTCCATGAAGAGCCATATGTGTATCACAAGGCAGAAAAAAATACTGGTCCAAAAATGCAAGTAGGTATGGTATTCACCATCGAGCCAATGATCAATCTCGGCAAATACGCATCAAAACTCGATAAAGATAATTGGACAGCAAAAACCAAAGATGGATCACTCTCTGCCCAATTCGAACATACCATTGCTGTGACAGAAAAATGATATGAGATTCTCACGGTTGCATAAAAATAATCCTCCCATACTTGGGAGGATTGTTGTGTGAGCTATACCAACTGGTAGTTTTCCTCGAGAGCTCGAATACGGTTATCGAGTGATGGATGTGTCGACCAGAACGAGTCTGGCTCTGTAATCATAAACGCTGTCAGATTGCCATCTGCATGTTGGGTTGGTTTCACATTTTTCATCTGTTGGAGTCGTCGGAGTCCTGCAACCATACTCGATCGAGAAGTGAACTGTGCTCCACCGAGATCTGCACGATACTCACGAGTTCTAGAGAACCACATGACCACGAGTGACGCGAGAGCTCCAAACACGAGTTGGAATCCTAGAGATATACCCATATAGGCGAGATTACCTATTGTTTCATTATCTTTTGCTATCGCTCCGGCTACTAGGCGAGCTGCGATATGTGAGAAGAATACAACGAATGTATTCATCACTCATTGGAGAAGAGTGAGTGTCACCATATCACCATTGAGAATATGTGCCATCTCATGTCAGACAACTCCTTCGACTTCGTTTCGCTCCATCTGAGCGAGGAGTCCAGTCGAAACAGCTACAAGTGAGCTATTGCGAGTGGCACCAGTTGCGAATGCATTGGGCTCTAGAGACTCATAGTATCCGACCTCTGGCATCGTGATCTGATTCATCTGAGCGATCCGCTCGACCGTAGACCATACTGTCTGAAGACCGGGATCCCGACTCGCAGTATGAGCATCGAGGAGGACTATACTATATGCTCGCTTCGCACTCCAACGGGATATCAGGAGTGAGATGATCGCACCACCGAAACCGATGACGAGAGCATAGATCAGGAGCTGTAGCATACCACCATTCGCAGAGAGGATACCTGGGAAAAAATAATTGACTACCATCATCACAACAGAGAGGAGTGCGAGCACTGCCATATTTGTGAGGAGAAAAAAGAAAATACGCTTGAAAAATTGCATAATTTAGGAAATTAGGATATTTCTATTATAGACATATGAAAAGAAAATCAAGATATTATATAACAAACATTTGCACTCGAGAGAAAAGTCTATATAGTAGGTTTTGTATTACTTTTCTAACTTTTCTCCTATGTTTGGATCCAAAAAAGATGTACCAGCAAAAGCAGTAGTCGGTGTCAAGATGCACGGATCTGTCACTGTCGGTACCAAGGGACAGATAGTCATCCCCAAGGATGTCCGTGATATGCTCGGTATCGTAGAGTGAGATACACTCATGTCTATGACCAAATATGGCAAATTCGTCTGATTCATCAAGGCTGAAGATATGGGAGACTTTATCGATCTCCTCAAGGCTGAATGCAATATAGAAAAATAATAATAAAATCCAATCAAATCATATTATAATGATCCCTCTATAGAATATAGAGGTGTTCTCAATTCTAAATCTTAATATCCGCCACCATGAAACCGCTCATCGCCATATTTCTCCTATCTACCCTATTGCTCTCTGCATGTGGATCTACTATATCTGGTGTTACCACTATTGATAAGACTCCATTTATCATAGATACCTATACAGTCGGACAGACTCAGACAGGCATCACCATCGAGAAAACTGGGCGTATCACCGCGAGCTCATCACTCACACTCTCAGCACAATGAGCCGGAGAGATCAGCAAGATAACTGTAAAAGAATGACAAAATGTCAAAGCCGGAGCAGTGATCGCGACTCTCAAAGATACTCAGAACAACTACGATCTCAGATATTCTCAGGCGGTCAATACGCTCAAGGTACAAAACGCAAGTATAGAGACTACTCGTATCAATCTATTGCAATCAGTCGATGCAGCTCGTATCAGCTATGAGCGAGCACGCCAAGCCTATGAAACTCTCACAGGGAAAAATGCACTCAGCTATGATACACTAGTAAATACCAATTCTAAAACACTCGACGCGTACAATGAGAGCTACAAAACCTACCTATCCGATGCTGAGCGTATCATGACATCCATGCTCTATGAGGCAGACAAGATCCTCGGTATCACAACCAATTTCGAATATGCGAATGACGCCTGGGAGCCATACCTCGGGACTCGAGTCGGTGACTCACGAGCCCTCGCCAACAACGAGTGGAACACGACATACGTCGTACGTGGTGATCTCAGGGCCAAGATAGAAAAATCCAAAAATATCAATCTCGCAGATCCTATTGTAGATTTTGATACTATATCCAAGAGCTATGATCAGTCACGCAAACTCGCTGATGCGATGCTCTATATGCTACAAAATAGTGTCGTCGGGGGCGGACTCCCACAGGAGCTCCTCTCAGGATGGGTAGCAGCATGGAATGGTCAGAGATGAACTATTCAGGCATCTGAGTGAGGATACAATGGCTGGAGAGCTGGGACACTGACATTTTTTAAATGATATAAAAATACTGAAATAGCCAACCGACTCGCACTCGCGAGCCTCTCTCGTGCTTTCACTCCTGAGGAGACAATCCTCGTGAGTTCCAACAACGATATCCGTATCACCTATGAGAATGCGAGGATCGATCTCAAAGACAAGGTCGAGAATGCTCGGCTCAATTTTGAACAAGCTCAGAAGTCATACGATACCGCTCAGGCACTCAAGTCAGCTACGCTCATACAACTCGATGCCAATAGAGAAAATGCGAAAATAGCACTGCAACAAGCAGAGAGAGATGCGAGCAAGCTCCGAGTCACAGCACCAGTAGATGGTATCATATCACGAGTGATCGCAAGTGTAGGACAGACTGTCAATATCGGCTCTCAGATTGCAGAGTTCACAGGTCGACAACCACAGATCATCATAGATGTTGCCCCATCACTCGTCGCATCTCTTGCCATAGGGGATAGCGTAGGAATACTCGTATCGGAACATACTCTGACAGGTATCATCACTGCTCTCTCGACCGTCGCCAATGCCAATCTCCTCTCCACTATACGTATTGCAATAAGTGATGCTGGACCATATATCGGCGAGAGTGCAACAGTATCATTTGTCCCACAAAACGAAACTGGAAACAATGGGAATCTGACGCTCCCTCTGGATTCAGTATCTATCATCGCTGAGTGAGAGTGAGAACTATATATCTATACTCAGACAGGTATAGTCAGGCAATCTATCAAAATAGGGCAAACTCTCGGGGATACTATCGAAGTCATCTCACCACTGGCAAATGGAACCCAGGTGATCATCACAGATATGAGCAACTATGATGCGAGCAAACAAATACTCGAGAAGAAAAAAATCGCAACACCATCCCCTCAAATAAAAACCGGAACAGGGGAATAAAGAAATAATTCATAATTCATTGTCATATATGTCTCGTCTGTCAGAACTCCAATCTCATATCGAATCAGGATTTCTCGGATTCTGGGTACGCAAGTATCGCATCTCATATCTCATCGTCCTGCTCGTGATCATCATGGGACTCCTCGCCGCACTCGCCATACCTAAGGAGTCATCTCCATCGATCAATCTCGGTATCATCTCAGTAGTGACCGTATATCCAGGTACTAATCCTGAGGATATAGACTCACTCATCACAGACAAGATATACAAGCAAATCAAAGATATCAAATGAGTTGACAAGATCACAACGAGATCATCTCTCGGAGTCTCGAGTGTGACGATTAATGTAAAAACGAGTGCTACCGTCAAGAATGTACTCGATGATGTACGCAACAAAGTCGGAACAGTAGTGCTCCCAGCTGATGCAAAAACTCCTGTAATAACAGAGATCAAAACAGATACGGGTCGAGCTTTTTCGGTATTTGTATATGATCCAAGTGGCAAGGCAACTCGCTCTATCCTCGTCTCGAGAGCCATCGATCTCCAGAACGTCGTCAAGCTCACACCTGGGATCGAGAGTGTCGATCTCTCAGCCAGTGCCAATACAGGTCCAGTCGGAGGTGGTGGAGGCAATGAGACATCATATGATGCACAGATCATCATCCCGAGTGACAAGCTCGCATCTCTCGGACTCACGCTCGCAGGGATAGCAAACACGATCAGGTCAGCAAATCTGGATCAACCGATCGGGAACTACTCTCTCGGAGACAAGAAGTATGACTACCGTATCGAAGGCAAAAATAGAAAATCGACAGACTTCCTCGATACGGCTATCGCACTACCAGGTGGATCACAGATCCGACTCGGAGACATAGCAAGCCTCGAACGCAAGTACAAGAGTACTACTGAGAATAAAGTCATCATAGGATCAGGCGGGACGAGTGCTCCATATATCGGACTCACTATCAACAAGAACGACTCAGCTAATATATTCACCGCGAGTGATGCAGCCAAAAAAGAGATAGAGCGAGTTTTTGCAACAAGTGAGTTCTCGTGACTCAAGTACCTCTATACGTCAGATCTAGCAGATAATATCCGAGATGACTACGGCGAGTTAACCAAGGAGGCTATCACGACCCTGGTGCTCGTATTTATAGCGATGTATCTCTTTGTTGGATTTCGTGACTCACTCTTTGCGAGTCTGACACTCCCACTCGCATTCCTCGCGACATTCATATTGCTCTATTATTTTGGCTTCACACTCAACTTCCTGACCAATTTTTCTCTCATCCTCTCGTTTGGTATAGCGGTCGATACGATCATTGTGATCGTCCAAGCAGCGAGTGCCAAGGTCAGGATCGGATACGAGCCTCGTACAGCTATCATGTTAGCACTACGAGAGTATAGTGTCCCGATAATCTCAGGAGTATCCGTGACGATCGTCGTATTCATCCCAATGATGTTCTTACCTGGGATTTTATGAAAATTCTTGGCCTATATCCCGATTACTATATTCGGTGTACTCGCATCTGGGCTCGTACTCGCACTGACGATCAATAGTGCACTCTATCTCCTATTCGTGAAGCGATCAGATAGCTATGTCGAGAGCGATACGACACTCGAGTATGCGAGTCCTGATGAGCATGAGCTCCTCTCACTCGAGCGAGTCGGCAAGACCAAGCTCGCGAGTAGCGAGGCATCACTGCGTACTCGTGTCATCCACAATTGTATCGAGTGGTACAAGCGTACACTCCGCAACTTTCTCGAACATACCTACCTGAGACGATCAGCGATCATACTTCCTTTTATAGTATTTGTGCTATCGATATTTTTTTTGGCTCCTCGTGTCGGATTCGAGCTGTTCCCAGGAGACGACAATAATCTGACTACATTTGTCGTAGAGGGTCCAGTCGGTATCAGGACAGAGGTCATGAGTGAGCTCGTCTGAGATATGGGATGATATTTCCGTGGATATGGCGAGATTAAGTATGTATCGACACAGATATCTGGCAATCAGATGAATATCACGGTCGAGCTGACCAAAAAAGAAATCCGAAAAAAACTGGGGCAAAAAAGTGTATTTGACCTCGAAAATATCTGGCTCAAAAATCTATCCATACTCGAATCCAAGTGACTCAAGGTCACGAGCAAAGTCATCGCAGGAGGACCACCATCATCCAAAGCAGTTGGACTCAAGATCATATCTGATGATGCGAGCAAGCTCCCTATACTCATCAAGGTAGCCAAAGAATTTCGTGAGTATCTCAAGACGATACCAGGAACCAAAAATATCACTGTATCTTCTCAGGATACACCTGGGCAATTTGTCTTCACACTACGCAAAGATCTCCTCGCACTCTACTCAATACCATCATCTGTGATATATCAGGCGATCTCAACCAATATGAATGGTGTAACTGTGGGGAGTATCGAGGACAACGGCGAAGATATGAACGTAGTACTCAAGTCAGATACCTTCCAGAACGAGTCTCGTATGGAGGATATCCTCTCGATACCATTCACTATGTGACCGACGACTTATACGGTAGGCAACTTCATAGATACCCGTATACAAAATGCGATCGCATCAGTCAACCGTGAGGCAGGCAAAGTACAGATAGCCGTCGAGTCTGATCTCGAGAAAAATTACAAAGATATACCTGAAGTGAAGGAATTACTAAAAAATAAAAAAGAACAAGCTATTGCCTATAGTTACTGAATTTTTATGAAAAAAAAGAACTTTTCTAATTTAGAAGAATATATTAAGACTCTTTTCTATACACCTACAATACAGTGAGAATTTACACGATATGCTACTTTTTATCAATTTCCAAATGGTATATCGTACAAGGCATGAGGTGAGAACGATGCCAACTCAGAACTCATCCTTGCCGTGGTATCAGCATTTTTCATCGCTGTGATGGTCATATTCGCTATCCTCACTCTCCAGTTCAACAGCTTTTCACAGCCAGCGATCATCCTCTACTCAGTCGTGATGTCACTCCCGTTCGTCATGATCGGTCTCCTTATCACTGGCAACCAGTTCTCTATGCCATTTGGTATCGGATTCATAGCATTCACAGGGATCGCCGTCAACCACGGCATCATCCTCATCGATGCCATCAACCAGAATCTGCAGAAGGGGATGAACGGATTCACAGCACTTGTGGAGGCAGGATCATCTCGTCTCGAGCCGATGACACTCACGACGGTCACAACTGTTCTCGGTATCCTCCCGATAGCACTACGGGATCGATTTTGGGCAGGGATGGGATTCACTATCATATTCGGTATTATCGCGGCCTCTGCTCTCACACTCTTCGTGGTCAAGGGTATCTACTATGAGATCTATGTGGCAGAACACGAGTGACTCATGAATAAGATCAGGCGAAAATGGAGAGAACGGAAAGGAAGACGAATCAAAAGAGAGCAATAATAAAACCAATTCCAGAATACCATATCTATAATCAATCATCATACTATGTTCCTCATCCTCGCCACCGCATTTCTCGATATCCTCGGCATCGGTATACTCATCCCAGTCCTTCCAGATATCATCACTCATTTTGGCGTGAGTGAGGCATGGAATCCATATTCTCAGTGAATCTACTCGATCGGTATGTTCCTCGGAGGACTCGTGTTCGGACGACTCTCAGACAAGTATGGTCGCAAGAATCTGCTCTCTGTGACGACCAGTTTCAACCTGCTTGGATATATCATCCTCTGGCTCTCACTGTCATCGGGGATCATCTCTGCCAACCTCGGTTTTCTTTTTGTCGTATTTTTGATTGCTCGGTTTGTATCAGGACTCGGTGGTGCATGACTCTGAGTGGCTCAGGCATACATATCAGATGTATCCACGTCAGCCACCAAGACCAAGAATATGGGAATGATAGGGGCAGCATTTGGTCTCGCGTTTCTCATTGGGCCTGCGATCGGTGGACTCCTCTCACACTGGGGGATCGAGTATGTCATACTCGGATGTATCGTGGCGATCACAGCAAATCTGATACTCATACTCACTGTACTAAAGGAGCCAATCAAGCATGAGGTCGAGATGCATGCAGATCATGTGCCATTCTACTTCTCACGACCTATGATCATACTATTCATACTCTCATTCGGTGGTACACTCGCGTTCTCAGCAGTCCAATCTGGATCGACACAATACTATACTGATGTCTTCGGATTCTCGGGTGATCAGAGATGATATACTCTCTCACTCGTAGGACTCATCGCTATCATTTATCAGGGTGGATTGATCAGATTTGTCAGGAACGCATTCTCCGAAATACAGATGATCCAGATTGCTATCGCTCTCATGTCTCTGAGTCTATACCTCTTCGCTGTGAATCGTATTACCTATCTCATATTCCCGATTATAGCACTATTTCCTATTGCGATGGGTACATTCCAGCCAGCGATCAATGCACTCATAGCAGACAAAGCAGGGAAAGAAGTCGGCAAAGTCATGGGATACAATACATCCGTGATCTCTATTGCGAGTATCATCGGGCCATTTTTCGTCGGGACGCTCTATACTATGAGTTATTCTCTCCCATTCTATATATCTGCTGGCATCGCGTTCATCCTCTTCATAGTCGCCATGATAGGTTTGAAGAAGTAGATAGTTTTTAGTCGGAAAAAAGAGAAAAGGCCTCGTATGATACGAAGCCTTTTAATATTTGGTGGAAAATGATACTACCCGTCAGGGTCAGTATTTCAACGACGGCTCCATGGATACTTGCGTACCTTATCTTTGTTCGGACGTTGACACCCAAACAAATCATTCTTGATACGATACTAATAATCTACTATCAAGCACTTCAAAGCCTCCTGCCTATCCTACACAAACTGAATAGATCATTTTCCGGTTGAATCATATGAGATATCTCTCTCTTGTCAAATAAATTATAATCCAATCATACTCATCATCTCTCGTCCACCATATACGATGATGCCGACGATCAGTCACTCGCCCATCGTGAGTGCGAGGACAAATCTCCAGAAGTGATACCGCACCGTACCAGCGACATAGCAGATGAGATCCGTCGGAACTATAGGAGCAAATGACCAGAGCAATATTGCATAAAATCCGTATTTTTCGATAACTTGTGTCACCTTTTTGCTATGAGTATGCTCGGCGAACATCTCATCGAATCCCATCACATCAGAGAATCGGTAGATGAGGATACCCGAGAACACGATACCGATCATAGAGATAGCAAATACAAGATGCGGATTATCCGGAAAAAATAATATCCCAACGAGTACCAGTGGCAAGCTCGGTAGGAGGATGAGCCCACGAACAAATGATGCGAGGATATATACAATCAATTCGAGTGATCCAAATGACTGGAAAAAACCGAGTAAATTCTTTGGCTCCAAGAGTCACTGGTGCTGAGATATATAGTAGGCAAGTGATATGACTATAGCAATCCAGATTCCGAGGAGGATTTTTTTGATTATTTGTATCATGAGATGAGTGTATGTGTGGGTTGCTTTTTGTCAAAAAGAGTTATACTGGATTGATACTGATCCTCATAATATATGCAATATTCTCTACTCATCCTCGCAACACTCATCATCTCAAGTTGTACATACAATACTGGAATATCAGATCCTGAGCCTGTCATGATAGACTCAGGATCATCGACAATCCAGCAACACTATCCATATACGATCGGAACTGTGGATACAGCATTCAAACTGATCTGACCAGATCACAAGATCGAGGTCGGAGGTGTACCAGATCCGAAGGTATCTGGAGTAACTTGTTTCTATAGTCGAGCAAGAACTGGTGGAATCAGTGGAGCGATATGACTCGCTGAGGATACGAGTGATGCGTCAGTCGCATGTCGACAGACAGGGAAGATCATATTCATAGAGCCTATTCGAACAAGTGAGGAGATCTGGAACGAGAGTACGAGTTTTTTCTTCAAAAAAATCCGTATCGTCAGGTTCTACGACAAGACCTCAAATAGCCTCATTTATCTCGTCTACTCAGACAAGCTCATCGATGGATCACCCAAGAACTCTATATCTGCCGTCGCACTCGATAGTATCACTCCATCACTGAGATAGTCTCAAATATAAAAAATATGCAATTCGCTATCGGTACCACTAACAAGCCGAAATCAGCAGCCATAGAATATGTCCTCTCCACTTCACCGTATACGGGTGGAGCCACTTATTCTAATCACAAGGCCGATTCTGGAGTTCCTGATATGCCAACAACACTCCAGGAACTGAGAACATGAGCCAAGAATCGGGCAGTATACACAAGACGAGAAAATCCAGATGCAGACTACTATGTTGGGATGGAGGGAGGAGTATATCAGGACTCCCAGTGAGAAGAATACTGGCTCATCGGAGTCGTCTATATCGAGAACTCGACTGGTCAGTGATACTATGGATACTCTTGTCATCTCAGAGTGCCTGATGCTGTCATAGATGGACTCTTCGATGGACAACAGAGAGATCTCGAACAAGTCGTACACGCACTCGGTGGAGAGGCAAATATCGGAGACAAACAAGGATCATATCATGCCTGGACAGATGGCATGCTCTCGAGACGGGAGCAATTTATCATGGCGACACAGTGTGCGATTGCTCCATTTTTCAATATGTTTTATCAGAAATAGCCTATGTGGATCCTGTTCGCCCTCACATCAGCTACTATACTCGCCAGTCGCAAGATCCAAGAGAAAAAACTCGTCGGTAATATCGGACCAGCTCTCGGCTGGATGCTCAGACTCGTATCTGGGATCTGTGCACTCATCATATGGGTGATATTCTCTCGTGATACGGTCGGGATGACTGATCCAGTAGTCATCAGTGTCATACTCGCTGTAGCTCTACTCTATCCACTTCAGACACACCTCTACTATCGGGCGATGTACGCGATGCCGATATCAGTATTTGGCATGATGGCTGGTATAGTTCCGCTCACTTCACTGATACTATCTCATATATTCCTAGGTTCTCCTGTATCATCATTTGGACTCATAGCTATATGATTCACGATACTAGCTATCGCAATACTCTCATACAAGAGGGATCACGGTGATGTACATATATCTGCGATTCTCTATGCGATCGGTGCCTATGTATTGTTCGGTATCGGGAGCGTACTCGATAGAACAGCTCTCTATCATATTGCTCCGATCCCATATACAGTACTCAACCAGATCGTTGGGGCGATATCTATATTCGTCTATACTCACTCCCTCCTCGGCAATACTCAGGTACAAGCCGCCAGAGAAAATATACCAGTCATACTGATGATATGAGGTACTATAGCTATCTCATGGCTCCTCTCGAGTCAAGCCCTCCTCCTCGCACCCAATCCAGGATATGTATGAGCCCTACAAAATGTACATATGCTCATCACTGCTCTCTATGGGGTTTTCATCCTCAAAGAAGAGATCACAAAAAGAAAGATATTCGTCTTCATCTGTATGCTCATTGCACTTGTTTCATTTGCCTTTGCATAAACTTGCAATTCTCATAAAATCTCTATACTAGACTCATATCACAAAAGCGATCGAGCGGCCATCACCCGCGAGCTAACAGCAGAAATGCCATAAGGCAAACTAGACCTGTTCGGAGTTGCAATACTCCGTCAAAAAATCTACAATCAAGTATCCGCTTTCGGTGGTACCTTCTTCCTTCACTCTTTGAGTTACAGAGGACCAAAAGCACACATTTTATTTTGTGTGATTTTTTATTTTATGCCATCAAGAACAATTCTTACACATCTTATCTCTTGAAATCCTGATTGAATCAGAATTGTAGAATTCACAACGCGACCCATTCAATGAGTTTCATTTCCTCGTAGCCTATTTAAAGAAGTAACTGAAAGAAGTGAACTCTCGAATGCTTGAGTTTATTTCTTATTCTGAGAAGATGAAAATGAAAATATTCAGGTATATATAGGTCAAGCTTTGAATATAACGGAAAGATTAAAAAACCATCTAAGAAGTTTGGAAAAGAACTTTTGGACAACAACGGTATGTTTTACGAAATGACAAACAAGGCTTAATAGTGCGCAAGTAAATTATCTAGAATCAAAATTAATAAAGAAAGTTAATGAAAGCTGAAGAGTTGATAAAGATAATATCTTAAATGGAAACGCATGAAATAGGGAGCCTCTTGATGAGTTTCAAATTGCTGATTTAGAAGAATTTTTAAGTGATTTAGAAATACTTCTATGAACATTGGGACACTCTATCTTAAGTCCATATTTTCATAAAAATAATAGATGAGAAATTCTCAATAATGAAAATCAATCCGAAGTAATCTATTATCTTAAGCGATGAAATTGTGAATGAAAAATGGTTTATATAAATGAGGGTTTTATTGTATTAAAAGATAGCATATGACAATCTATGCAAGCTTGCTGACTAAAAGATTGAATTTTGAAAAGACGAGAAAAACTTGAAAAAGACTGAGTGATAGAATTTCTTAATGATTGAAAGATTAAATTTCTAAAAGATCATCTTTTTAAAACCCCTTCATGATGATCAATTATACTTTCTGGTTCAGCCTCAAATTGATGGTGAGACTGGAAAGATTTAAATGAAAGATCCCTTTGAGAAAATGAAAATTATTGGCAACAAACAATAAATTTAAATAACTAACTCTAATACCATGTCTTTCCCACTCGTTTCCCCAAAACAATCATTCCCAGCTCTCGAATCCGAGGTTCTCGCCTACTGGAAAGCGAACAATACTTTTCAAAAGTCGATAGACTCTCGTCCAGATGATAATCCATATAGATTCTACGATGGTCCTCCTTTTATAACGGGGAAACCGCATTATGGATCACTTCTCTCATCGATTGTGAAAGATGTGGTAGGAAGATATTGGACGATGCGTGGTCGTCGGGTGGATCGTACCTGGGGATGGGATTGTCATGGTCTCCCGATTGAGGAGAAGGTCCAGAAAAAGCTCTGACTCAAATCCAATAAGGCTATCGAAGAAAACGGAGTCAAGAAATTCATCGATGAATGCTACAATTATACGAGTGAAGTCTCATCAGAGTGGAACTGGTATATCGACAAGATCGGTCGTTGGGTGGATATGGACAACGCATATCGCACGATGGATCAGGACTATATGGAGAGTGTGATATGGGTCTTCTCTGAGCTCTACAAGAAGTGACTCATCTACGAGGGCAAGCGAGTATCGCTCTACTCATGGAAACTCGGAACTCCGATTTCCAACTTCGAGGTCGCGATGGATGACACCTATCAAGAGGTCAATGATCCTGCGATAACCGTGATGTTCGCACTTGAAGCAAATGACAAATTCCCCGAATGAACAAGTATCCTTGCCTGGACAACTACTCCATGGACGATCCCTGCCAATATGGCACTCGCGGTGAGGAGTGATATCGACTATGCCCTCGTGGAGAATAGTGGAGAGCAATATATCATTGCTCGGAACAGACTCGAAACCGTATTCAAGGGAAAATGAGAATATAGCGTGATCCGAGAATTCAAATGATCAGAGCTCGTCTGAATCGGCTATGTACCACCATTTCCAGAGTATTATTATCAGAAAAACGGAGACAAGAATCATCGGGTCTACCATGCAGACTTCATCACTGATACTGATGGTACAGGTATCGGACATGAGGCTCCAGAATTCGGTGAGGTCGACTTCCAACTCGCGAAAAAAGAAGGCATCCACATCTCGAATGCTATGGATGAAGCAGGCAGATATACGGCTGAGATCCACGATATGGAGTGAGTCCATTACCTGGATCTAGAGAATCCAGAAAATGGAGCGAACAAGATCAATATCGAACGGATGCGAGCGAACAATACACTCTTTAAGCTAGAAGGAATTACGCATCGTGTTCCTTTTTGTCCACGATCTGGTACACCTCTGATGCAAAAGGCTCAGAAGTCATGGTTTATCGATATCCAGTCACAGAAAGACAAACTCATCAAAGCCAACGAACAGATCAACTGGTTCCCAGAATACCTCAAAGAGTGACGGTTCAAGAAAGGGATCGAGACTGCTCCAGACTGGTGCATCTCACGCACTCGCTACTGGGGAGCTCCGATGCCAGTATGGATAGGGGAGGATGGGGAGCAGCTGGTCGTATCTTCGCGAGAGGAGATATATGAAGCCAATAGGGCGTATGGGCAACTCGAGGCTCGAGATATAGATAGCAAGACGGTATACTACTTCAAATGAGGAGAATATGATGGAGTTGAGTTCAACCTCCACAAGCCATATATCGATGCGATCAAACTCAAGTCTCCAACTACAGGACAAGAGCTCACTCGTATTCCTGAGGTGCTCGATGTCTGGATGGACTCTGGTTCTATGCCATATGCTCAGATGCATTATCCGTTTGAAAACAAAGAAGCGATGCTCTCAAGCTTCCCAGCGGACTTCATAGCTGAGTATGTCGGACAACTGCGGGCATGGTTCTATGTGATGCATGTACTCGGAGTACTCCTGAACCCGACCAATCAAGAGAAACCTACTCCAGCATTCACCAATGTGATCACTACAGGAGTCGTGAACGGGAACGATGGACGCAAGATGTCCAAGTCTTTTGGCAACTATCCTGATCCTCGTATGGCGATCGAGAAATACGGAGCAGATCCGATCAGGTTCTATATGTTGAATTCTCCACTACTCTCTGGTGGTGATATGGACTTCAAGGAGGAGGGGATCATGGAGACGATCAAGGGCGTCATGCTCCCGATCTGGAATACATACAGCTTCTTCACGACCTATGCCAATATTGACAAGTGGGAACACGACGAGACGGAGGTATGGTTCTCTCGTCACGCAGAGAGCACCTCGAATGTAGCAAGCAAGATGAGCGACTGATCTGATGATCCACATATCACAGAAAAAGGGCGAGAACAAGGGAAGAATGCAGGGAAAGAACTCAAATCTCAAGGAAAGAATTTTGATGTGATCATCCATACAGACCGCATCCGTACCTATGATACAGCTCGTATCATAGCAGGGGAGATCGGATTCCAGGGTGAGTATATCATCGATGCTGGATTCGCTGAGCAGACAGCAGGGGAGTATGCGAACAAGACTCTTGCAGAGATCGCCGAGATGGGATGATTACCAGCAGGTACATCTCATGTAGAGCTCCGCAAACTCTACAAAAATAACTCTAGCGAGAATATCGCACAATTCGAGGAGCGTATCCTCGCCACCTATGAGAATATCCTCACGAAATATGCAGGAAAACGAATCCTCATCATGGCTCACGCTGGGACATCTCGTCCGATCCTCCATAAATATATGGGAATGAGTCACGATCAGGCTCACTATGATACCAATATAGCAAACGCTCATCCATATCGTCTCATGACGACTCCACTCGTCAATCCTCTCGATCAGTGGATACTCTCGAAACTGCAGGTCCTCATCGCTCAGGTCCACGATGCGATGGAGGGATATGATGTCTCTCGTGGATGTCGTGCTATCGTCGACTATATGGACGAGCTCACGAACTGGTATGTGCGTCTCTCTCGTCGCAGATTCTGGGAATCAGGGATGACCGATGACAAAAAATCAGCCTACGAAACTCTCTATACGGTACTCACGGAGGTATCGAAGCTCCTCGCTCCACTCATGCCGTTCCTCTCTGAGAATATATATCAGGGACTCACAGGTCGTGAATCAGTACATCTCGAATATATAACACTACCGAACAAGCACCTAGTTGCGAATGATCTCAATAGAGATATGGATATCTGTGAGCACATTGTATCCCTCGGTCTCGCTCTGCGAAGTCGCAAAAATATCCGAGTCCGCCAACCACTCGCATCCGTCACGATCACTCGTGAGCTCTCAGGATACTATCAACAGATCATCCGAGATGAGCTCAATGTGAAGGAAGTCAGATACGAGAATCCAGAGAATCTCGCGAAGAAAATCTGCAAACCAGATGCACGAAAGATCGGACCAAAATATGGAAAAGATGTACAAAAAGTCATCACTGAGGCAAAGAATGGGAGCTTCGTAGAAAAAGAAAATGGGATCATCGATGTTGGGGGATTCATCCTCGAACCTGGAGAATATGTCATGGAATATCTCCCACTCGAGGGGACTCTCGATGTCGAGGGCGGATATGGTATGGTGGTCGCACTCGATACTACTATCACCGAAGATTTGAAATTCGAGGGATACGCTCGTGATATCATCCGCCTCATCCAGGATATGCGAAAAGAGGCCGATTACCAAGTCACTGATCGAATATCGCTCTCGATCGCCTGAGAGGGAAGTGAGCAAATACTTTCACAATTCGGTGATATGATCACCTCTGAGACTCTCTCGAATTTTTGAAATATTGAGACTCCTGATGTGGAGAAAAATGAAACCATCGATGAAAACATCGTCATCACACTATGAGTAGCGAGATAAATCCAGTATTTCATATTGCGAGAAATATATTTTTGTCTATACTCTCGTTATCATTTTTTGATGCTCAGTTCCAAATTCTAAGTTACAATCTATCTATGTTTGAGAGTATCGTCTTATCTATTGTATCGAGTGGGTTTATATTCACTATTGCTGTCATCCTGATGGATCGTCATCATGGGAGTAAACGTCATAGAGGTGGTGTGAGTGATCATTTTGATGGCAAAAAATTCTACAACATCAGCTGGAACGCTGGAGAAACATTTCGCATGACAGAAACTGAGGAGGAATTCTTCGGTAAGAAACACAAAAATGGACTCCTCTCGTTCTGCAAGTGGATACTCAATCAGAAAATATCACTCTGGAAAAATCGAAAAATCACTCCAGTCAAACCAGCAATCAGACATGATGGGACAACTACTCGAGTGACCTACATCGGACATGCGACAGTGCTCATCCAGACTCATGGGATCAATCTCCTCACAGATCCCATATGGAGCAAGAGAGCGAGCCCAGTCCAGTGGGCATGACCTCGCAGGTACACCGAGCCAGGAGTCACACTCGAGGATCTCCCCCCGATCGATGCTGTCCTCCTCTCACACAATCACTACGATCATATGGATCTCATGGCACTCCGAGTGCTCTCCGCGAAACATCATATGCCGATATATACAGGACTCGGGAATCAGAACTATCTGAGCAATAGAGGTATAGAAAATGTGATCGAGATGGACTGGTGGGATACCGAGCTACTCGGTGATTGCAAGATTTCATTTGTACCAAGTCAGCACTTCTCGGCTCGTGGTATCACTGATCGCAATCGGACACTCTGGGGAGGATTCGCTTGGCAGATAGGAGACGCAACTGGATACTTTGCCTGAGATACTGGATATGGTCCATTTGTAGAAGCAATCGGGGAGAAATTTCCAGACGGATTCGATGTGGGACTCATCCCGATCGGTGCGTATAATCCGAGATGGTTCATGGCATCGATGCACACAAGTCCATACGAGGGTATGCAGATGCAACGGGACCTCAGGATCAAGAAATCCGTCGGTATCCACTATGGTACATTCCCTCTTGCAGCTGATCTCCAGGATGAGCCACTCGAGGATCTCGAGATTGCTCGACTTGATCCTCTTTTTGTTGGACAGGATTTCCGAGTCGGAGAGAGTGGAACGAGCTGGGAACTTTAGGTTGCATTTTTATGATAAAGGATACAATATCTGTATCCTTTCTTTTTTATTATGTCTATTACCACTCTCGATCTCGACGCTCTCGTAGCATCTCATATCATCACTCAGGATCAGCGAGATCAGATACTCGTATGGAACAAGCGGAGTACTCATACAGAGTGAGCGTCGAGACTCATACAGATACTCGCAACATTCGGATCAGTAGTCACGGGACTCGGCGTCATCCTCCTCATCGCAGCAAACTGGGATACGATATCTGATATGACGAAGACACTTCTCATGATCGGAGCTACTGGTATCACTTATTCAATCGGGTATTATTTTAGCTATGCAAATACGAACTATACCAAAACAGGACAGGCACTGATGCTCCTCGGATCTCTCCTCTATGGAGCATCGATACTCCTCCTCGGTCAGATCTACAATCTCGGAGGTACATTCGCGAATGCACTCATCGTATGGACTCTACCGGTATTATTACTGGCATATGCTAGTCGTTTTATCACTCTATTTTTCCTGGGTATAGGACTTATATATGCGTATATTTTTGCGGAGCTCTCGACTGACTTTGCGTTCTCTGGATTTGTCATTGCCAATATATTCATCGCAGTTGGATATCTCTCTCTCACACTCCTGAGATACCACAGATATACATACCAGAGTTTCGCAAGTGTCCTCTCATGGACAGGATGAGCGAGTATTCTAGGTGGACTTTTTGCGTATACTTTTATAGATTTCTGGAGATATGGGAGTGATACCTGGTATACCAGTCATGACGCTCATACGACGATGTGGATACTCCTCGCGATCATAGTCGCTGGAGTCATGGCGATCGTGATCGATATAGTCAGATCGAATCGACTTGACAAAATCGCAGATACACCGCTCTTATTGTCCTTGGCTCCTATTGGACTCATTTTTCTCTATACGCTCTCGCAGATGCAAGTAGGGAATACGAGTGGATGGCTCGATAGATGAGGAGATATGACGATGCTCATACCCACCATAGGGATGAATATCCTCTACCTCGCTGTACTCGCACTGATGATCTATCTCGGAGTGAGACGCGACAATCGCTCGCTCATCAACATCGCAATGATCTATCTCGCTCTCTATCTCTTCGGCAAGTATCTGGCATTTGTATTTGATTCCAAGATAGATGGGGCCTATATATTTATCGGGGGAGGACTCGCATGTATCGCTATGACGGTACTCGTAGAGCGTATCAGGAAGAGGATACTCCTCTCGATGGAGTAGTATCTCGATTCTCAGTTCTCAGCTCTAAACTCTACAATATATGTCTCGCAAAACCATCATCATACTAGTTATCATCATCCAGCTCGTTGTCCTCGCGAGCTTCTCAGGTAGATACGAGATACTCAAACGCACTGGTACTACCGTATATATACAACTCAGAGGCTATGATCCTACAGATATACTGCGTGGTGACTACGTCAATCTCTCATATGAGCTCCCATACAGTGGGAGCACTGAGAGCTATTCGAGTGAACAACAATACCTCATCCCTATCATCGATAGTACCACCATCACTGGTATCAAACAGATCACCACGACGCGACCAGAGTCTGGAATATATTTCCAGATCCGAAATGGATGGATGCAAAATACTACACAAAAATATACTATCAGGAATAAATCAGGAAAACAAGAGACTATAACAGGTGAACTCTGTCAGAAAGAATGAAAAATAGGGGATGAGGTACTCTATATGAGTGGTCAAGTTCAGAGTATCCGAGAAATAACTCCAGAGGAACGTGATAATAGTACCTGACAATGATGGCTCGTTGGTACTCTCATATCTCAATCAACTTGTAGTGGGAACTACCGATTCCAGACAACGGCAACAGATAGATGGTTCGTGAAGGAATGAACGGGTCACGATATAGAAAAACAGATCCGAGATGGTAATATGTATGGCGAGTGGAAAGTAGGAAACAATGGAGCGGTTATCATCACGGATATAGAACCCAAAGAAAAACTCCCAAAATAGGGAGTTTTTCAAAAATACCCTATCCCACTATTGATGTAACGAGTCCCATGACAAACGCTATAATGAGAATAGGGAGATATCATACTATCTGAGTCCCTGTGATATGAGATCCATAGTTCACTGTGGTCCACACGACAAAGAGTGAGATAGCAAATCCAACCACACCCAGAGTGAGCCATCTGATAGGAAGTGTGATGAGCCTGAGTATACCTCATAATACGAGATTCACGAGTGAGAGTACTCCAGCAAATATGAGGAGAGAGAGGTTGCCAGATGCTAGGGTAACTCCTGAGAGGTATCCATAGTGAATGAGGATATATATAGCAAGGGCTGTCCCGATGAATCTGAGTATAAATCGCATACAATAAAAAGTAAAAAAATAACGAAGTGTATATACTCTGGAATATACATACTAGAATTAGTATAAGTGAAAGCGAGAAAAAGTACAAAATAAAACACTTGGATATTTTTGCAAAATAGTATCTTTTATGCTATATTGTTTGAGTAATTATTCATTTTCTTTGTGTGTATGGGACTTTTTGACAATATTATCGGAACAGCCAATGATGGTGAAGCAGCTACAGATATGGATACTATCATCGAAAATATGGCACATCCAAAGGATATACCTAGTACAATAGATGAGTCGTCTAGTGGGTGAAATGGTACCTGAACTAGTACTGGTGATGGAGGATCTGGAGATGATACCAAGGATGATAAAAAGAAGAAAAAAGAAAAAAAGCATACAGATGATGAAGAAAAGAAAGAAGATATAGTAGCAGAAATAGATACTACGACTATGAATACAGATGCAGAAGTCGTGACTAAAATGGAGGCTGAAGGTGAAGCTAAAATTGAGGTTGAGTCTGAGATCGATATCGGATGAGATATGAGTGCGATCGATCTCACCGTCACAGATGAGATAGTAGTATCGGGCAAGGAGACAGAGGGTAGTATCGAGATACTCTCAGAACAAGTAGTAGAGACACCAGCAATAGATACATGAGTGAGCACCGAGCCTCCTATCACTCCAGCTGTAATACAAGAGAGCAATGCCTCAGTGCCACCAGTAGATACCAATAATCATGATACTATGCCAACTGAGCCAGTCACATCTCTCCTCGATATCACAGAGTCAACCCAACCACAGGTATCTATACTCGATATTGGTGCTGATATCATAGCTCCTCAGTCCATATCTCCTATCACTCCAGCTGTAGACGTACCGACTCCAGCTATGCGAACTCCGATGTCAGGCTCTCTCGGAGAAAAAATCGGAGGATTCGCAGATGAACTCAGGTGACTCAAGGCAGCTGATGAGATCCTGCTCCAGGAGAAACAAGATGCAAAAAAGAGACTCGAAGATGCAAAAAAAGCAATAGAAGACGCTGAAATAGCTATCGATACAGAGATCCAGCGGATTCGAGATGATGAGGCAGCTATAGATGATACGCTCGCATCGCTGAAAAAAAGATAACAAAATATATAGAGCAACTCACTCATATCCCCAGATTCTCAGCCCTAAACTCCTCTATCTATGTCGCGAATACTGACTATCATCCTCATACTCCTGACGTGATTCGTGAGTGCATATGCACTCACGAGCTATGCGGCGGCTGTAGTACTACCATCCGGATCAGATATTGTTATACAATGATCATCTATAGGTATCGATCAGGGTTCATGAAACTCTATTACTAATGCAAAGAATCTCGGGCTCCGTATGCTCGGCGTAATCCGCATGGTGATATCTGGATTTGCTCTGATATATCTCGTGATGATCGGAGTATATATCATCATAGGATCGGATAGCGAAGAGACGGTCAAGACTCAACGTAAACAGATCACCTATGCCCTGATCGGTTTTCTCTTTCTCAATATCCCCGGTTTTGTCTATACGATATTCGCACCGAGCAATGTCGGATCTATCGGAACTGTTGATAACTGGTCCAACACTACTGGATCGAGTGTGTTCTGGAATACAGCAGGATTCGAGGGAATCATCGGGAATATGATAGCGTTTCTCAGGGTATTCGCGTTCGGAGTGGCAGTCACTATGTTCACATGGGGACTGTTCAATCTCCTGGTATCAGGAGGTGACGATGAAAAAAGAAAACAAGCAAAAAATCGTATTATCTACGGGATTATCGGGCTCGTATTCCTCGGATTTGTCCAGCTCTGGGGCAATCTGGTGGCAGTCGGTGACTTCACGATATATATACCGAGTGTCGGTGGTACTCTATTTGCTCTCGTGATGTATATCGCAGCTCCAATCGCTATATTCATGCTGATCTATGCAGCCTATCTCATGATCACATCGGCAGGGGATGAGGAGCGGATCAAAAAATGAAAATCCATACTCATCAATACGGGTATCGCCCTCATTATCCTCCTTGCAGGACTCAGCTTCATGACTGATATCGTCACATTCCAACTCTAAAACATATGCAAAAAATACTCGTACTCATACTCGCTCTATGTTCATCTGGACTCGTATTCAATATGGGATATGCAGAAGATCAGAAAATATTCACGTCAGAGATGGTACCTGGTGCTAACTGTCAATGCGTAACCGCCCCTCTCACTCCAAATGATGATAATCCTAAAAATAGTGATATTAAATGAGATGCCGGTGTAGCATGTACTGGTCCTGTAGCGAAACGCAAGTACGAGTGTACCGTCCCAACAGGTCTCGCTGGATTCCAACAAGTATTCGCAAAAATCATCAGATTTGTTATCAACATCGTCCTCCTCCTCGGTGTACTCGCTGTCGTCGGACTCGGTATCGCTTGGTCATTTGCCTGAGGTGATGATATCAAGGCCAAGAGTAGTCTGAAGAAGTGGGCGATCAATATCATCATCGGACTCGCTATACTATTTTTCTTCCGATATATCCTCCTCTTGCTCGCTCCATGGGTGTATCAATAATCATATTGAAATCCTCCTCATTTCAGATATACTCCTGTCTATATGACAGGATTATTTTTTGCGGTAGATCCCATATGGTGGATCTGAACTCTACATCTCTCATCAGTATGGATAGCAATCAGTGTTGGGCTCATCATATGACTCTGACTCTGGTATAGAGATCGCACGACATGAGTTGTTCAAGTACAAGAGAGAGAATCATATACATATCATCCTATGGATGTAAGTGTAGAGAACTATGCAGAGCTGACTCTCAGAGAAATCAGGAGATATCTCACCTATAGGTATCAACCTCAACATAGCTGGGCACATATACCGAGTCAGATAGACAAATATGCAACAGACAAGAGCCTCACAGATATCATAGGGCAGCTCGAACGATCAGAGTATAGTAAGTCGACGATGACAGCAATAGAAAAAGAACAGATAAACAGGGAACTGGTAGTGAAGCTAAAAACATAGAAAAATCCATACATCTTACAATTTGACCCTACTCATTCATCATCCTCTCGTCCTCCTGTCTATACCAGTTATTATGATACTCTGGTATATTTTTGGGAGAGAAAAAATCGGAACTATACATCCCAATGCACTGATCGCCAAACATCTACGAACGCCAAAAAAAATATGGATCCTCTGGATCATCCGAACTCTGATGATCGTGAGTCTCATATCTATGATAGCAGGAGCTCGTATGATATATACCACTATCACGCTACAGCAGATTCCGCAGGATATCATGATCGTATTCGATATATCACTTTCGATGCTCGCTGAGGATATATCACCGAGTCGTATTGCTGTGGCTCGGAGTGTAGTTCGAGATTTTATAGCAGAGAGGCGATCAGATCGCATTGGACTCATCATATTCGCGGGCAAGCCATTTATCTCAGTTCCATTTTCGACTGACTATACCGGGATATCGAGTATCGTGAGTGGACTCTCTCCAGATCTCATCCGCCAGGATCTCCCGTGACTCTCCGGAACCAATATCGGAGATGCACTCCTCCTCGCGAATATGGCGTACTCATGATCTCATAGCTCAGCTCGGTCGATCATCCTCCTTACCGACTGACGAGCCAATGTCGGTATAGATCCTCTGATCTCGTGATCCGAGTCTCGTGATCTATGAATTAAGATATTCACGGTAGGTATCTGATCACTCTCTGGGGCTGAGCTCTCATATACAGATGGCTGGGGAACCAAGCAATACTTCTCAGATGGGAGTGGTGGACATCTGCAGAGTGATCTCGATGAACCGATGATGAGACAACTCGCAGATATAACAGGAGGGCAATATCATCATGCGGATGATAGGATATGACTCAGTCAGATATTCTCAGATATCAGGGCTCACTTACCGAGTAGTACCAAGTCAAAAATGCAAACAAAGCAAAGTGATATCACACCAATTCTCCTCATCCTATTCGTGATATTGCTCCTCGTAGAAAGATCTTATCTGAGATGGGTGATGCGGAGATATAGATTGATGTAGATGCTGAGCAGGATTTACAAAAAAAATTTGCTTTTTAGAGATAATTCACTATATTCTGCTCACGATTGTTTTTTGGATCGGTAGCTCAGTTGGTAGAGCAGAAGACTCTTAATCTTTTGGTCGCGGGTTCAAATCCCGCCCGGTCCACCAGAAATAATCAAAATCTCTCCTGAATACTCAAGAGAGATTTTTTATCATGAAAGCTTGAACTCGTATCTTCTTTTTTATTGATATATACTTTTAGCAATACTTAGATTCACATTGATTCACGATCGAGTGGATCAATCTCTGGGTAGAGATCATCATCACCACGAGACATCTGTGCATCATCTCAAGGTAGAAAATCATCTATACTAATCCAGTTCGGAGTATATTCAGCGTTATTTCCTGTTTGAGATATATTCTTTTTCATATTCATAGAGAGGAGGGTTAGTATATAAAACTAGAGACCGAATGCGTTCACCACAACCTTTGCGATCTCGGCACGAGTGATAGAGTCATTCGGACGAAATATCCGTTGTCCATTTCTCATCTGTCCAGAGAAGATATTGAGGAATGTAACAGCCTCGACATACTTCGCGAGAGTCATAGTATGACTCACATCGATATATGTCATACTACTGACCTCATTCACTGTGACACCAAGAGCAATGATGAGTATCTTGCTTGCCTCTGCACGAGTGACCGAGTCATTCGGACGGAACATAGTACTGCGTTGGATCATACCCTTCGAGAGAGCGAGTGATGTATATCGAGCATACCAGACATCTGTAGAGACATCGTAGAATGGCATATCGAGTCCCGTAGTCGGCACTGCCCATCCAGTTGTATTGATCACTATCTTGAGGAACTCGGCACGAGTGAGGCTCCCCTCTGGATGATAGTATGCAACATTGTTGATGATACCTCTGAGAGCAACATTGTTAATATAGTTCTTGGCCCAGTTCCATGTCACATCGCGGAACAAGAGATCTGAGAGCTGGAGGATGACTGGTGGGATAGAGAACGATCCTGTGGATATACCTGTGATAATATTTCCTGGGATACTCGATACCACACAGATACTATCATATTGACTCGATGAGAAGTCTCATCCAGGACAAAAGTCAATAGATGAAATGCTACCACCACCCCCGCCACCTCATCCACCACCACCTCATCAGCTAATTACTACTGCTTTTGTAGTAACACTAAAACTCGAAGTGACTCATCCAATCGTAAGGTTGGAACTCTTGCTCGTAGAATTGATAGGAGATGAAACGAACCTCATGATGATAGTATCTCCTGAGTTAGTTGTACCTGTGAGAGTTGTGAATGGAGCACTATTGATGCTATATTCACCACCAACTATAGAGACAATAGACTGCGAAGTTATACCAGAGATCGTGACGGGATTAGATAGGTACGTTGTAGAGAGTTCTGCACCAACAATACTCGAAAAACTAAACATATCTGGCGTTGTATCTGCAGGAATCGCAAATGCAAAGAGTGAAAGCTGATTAGTCATAAATACACATGCTCATCAAGTGCCAACTACACAAGTACTGAAACTCATATACGTAAGTCATCCATCTATCGAGCGGACGATCTTGACCGTCTGTCCACTCAGACTACTCCCGAGAGAGACCGTGACTGTCACGAGTTGCCCTGAGAACATGAGCTCTGTATTGGCATTGCCGATCTGATAGACGGCTCCAGTAGCAGAGAATCATGAGAATGATGTCGTCATAATACGACTCGTCGACTCTGGCGACTGGAGGATCCCGTCCCAACTTGATCCAGATGCAGTGATCGAGAGTCAGTTAAGAGAGACGAAGAGTGATGATCCCGGAGAACTCAGAGAGAGAATCATGAGAGAGCCACTCTGAGAAAAAGTAACACCCGTTCCAGTGTATCCACTCAGATATACAGATCCTGTTGCTACGATCGATCCCGACATGGTACTTACAACGAGTTGTATTGGAGTCTTGAACTGAATGACACTCGATGCTACACCACCTTGTCAGCCTACGCTGAAGTAGTATATCGTATTCGCGAGGAGTCCTGTGATCGTGAAACTATGTGCTGTTCCTGGAGTCGACCCTGTCGCTGTACCCGTGAGGAGACTCATACCAGTCCCATAGCGGAGCACACCTGTAGCAGTGATATCCGTTGAGAAGGTGATACCTACACTCGTAGCTCATGAGAGGACTACATTGGTAGCCATTGCTATCGATACCCTATTGAGTATGATGGAAGTAGATCCTGTGTTCCCAGCGAGATCGGTTGCGACGATAGCAACCGTATTGAGTCCTCCACTCAGGCTCGGTACTGGACTCGACCAGCTACCGGATCCGAGAGTTGCAGTGAGTCAGTTAACTACGACACTCGCCACTCATCCAGTATCAGTCACCGTACCTGTGAGAGTCGGCGTCCCCGTGATGATATCATTGTTCATATGAGAAGTGACAGCGACCACTGGTGCGACGGTATCGGCAGGAGCAGGGATACTCACGTTATATGAGAGTGTATTCGAAGCCATAGAGAGATTGCCCACGGCATCTGAGAACATACCAGTTCATACAGAGACGGTCATCGTACCTGTAGATCCTGATGGTGTGACCGTCATAGTGTATCCAGTTGCACTACTCGTAAGGAATCCGCTCACGACACCACTCATAGCAGATACATCTGCAAGTGTCAGATTCATTGTAGGTTCAGATGTCACTATATTCACAGATATAGCTCATGTGATCGTCGGAGTTGCGGTAGATGAGAGGATCGCAGTTGGACGAGTGACATCGAGCACTCATGTGAGTATCATGCCTGATGCAACTATTTGGCTCTGGATAGATCCAGAATAGACGATCGCATTATACGAGAGTGATCACTCTTGGAGTCCACTTGTCGCGAAGTTCAGAGTGATAGATCCACTAGATTCACCACTACTCGCAGAGACGAGTGATCCAGTGAGTGTATTGCCTGATCCATCGGTTGCTATAACTCTAACAGTATCTCCTGCATCTAGCGTACCACTGAAGGTGGCATCTACTACATATGATCCAGAGTTCGAGAGATTGACAAGGTTACTATTGGCTCATACCAGTGTATTACCAGTTCCATTTACAACTGTTGCTCCAACCCACATAATTGGATGCAATATAGATACTAACATAACCAAGGTCATGAGAAAAGAAAAGATTTTATATCTCAGTTTCTGGGAAAAATTTATATTTGCTATATGTTTCATAAGAGAGAATTTTAGAATATAAAGTTTGTTATGTTCCATGCTAAGGTGGTACACTGGGTGATATCGGTGATAGTGGTACGAGTCATAGGGATGCTCAGAGAGATGCCCAGAGAGGTTCTCTGACATGGATTGCAAAAACAAACAACAACACAATAAATCATACAATGAGATCTTTTTGTAGAAGCTGTTGCATATTGGTAATAATTAAGAAAGGTCTGTCGAGCCGTTTATGTCATTCGTATAAGTCTCTATAGATGCGATAATCGATTATATCTATCTAGGAGATCACCGTATAGCGAGCCGTGATATGTCTGCAGACACGAGCTGCAATCACGAGAGCTATATGCTATGAGCGCATAGTTGTAAGAGAAAAGATAACGACAGATGCACGAGTCTAGAAAGACTGAACGCAGTATAAAACGAAATATACGAGAAAAAAATACAAAAGAGAGACAAATATGCGAGGGCAATGTGATGCCAAAAAAAGAGTTGCTATGTTTGCACGAAAGTATAAGATAGAGAAATCCGATGTTATAACCCCTTCTCAAATGGTACATAACACACGAAATAATGGTACAACAGGTATAGATACAAAGCTCAAGATGAACTCACTTGAGCTACAGAAAAGATTTTATACAACCTATAAAGAGTTCTTTAATACGTATGATATCGTGCTCAGCGGTGATAGTGTACTCACCTGGTGAGCAGACATAGCTCATGGTGTGAGCGTATTACGTATCAAACAAAAACTTCCACTCAAGATATTCTGCGGAGCGAATCTGAATAACTCAGGGAAAGTGACTTTCACCAAGATGAGCTCATATTCGATTATCGAGGATACATATATAGACAACGAGGTATATACATTTTTCAGGCATGATATCGACGCGATCACTGGATTTCTAGAGAGATACCTGCTCGAACATGGCTATACTCGCTGAGTCGAGATCAGTCTCTTGTTCGAGACCCCACCAGGACATGGATTCGCCTTTTCTGGAGTGACATCCGTACTCCTCACATTCCTCACACATATACTCACGGGCAAGCTCGATATGGGAACGCTCGTAGGACGAGAGTTCCCTCTGGAGGGTTCGCTTTTTGACGAAGTATATGTATCGAGTCTCTATCTATCGAACTGTATCGGAGGAGGAAAGAGTGTTGGGGGTGCGAGCAACTGTCTTGCTATGACATCGGGTCTCGCACTGCCGATGGTACACTTCTCACAGAAGTGTCTCCATACAGATACACATGAGAATATCATGGATGCAGAGAGCAATGATATCCATCGGTGTATCAATACAGTGATATACCGAGATTCACTTCTGAGCTTTCTCGGGCAAGAGGATAGGAGTATTGAAGAGCTCCCCATAGACTATGGAGTGATATTCACAGGACTCACGTATCGATTCGCTGATATGGAGGCAACTCACGAGCAGAGACAACATGAGGAGAATAGTCTCCAGTCTCTCATGTCTCGGATCATATCTGCACTGCCTCTATCCCAGAGTGACCAAGAGAGTCTCTCAGATATTCTGAGTTTCGATCAAGATGAGATGATATCAAAGGGCATCAACCATATGGACCTGAGGATCCTCGAGGGATTTGATTCACTCTTGTGAAATATACATCCAGATAGGGCTGTAGACTCTTTTATCGATGCAATACGCAAGGTCGGACTCTCGAGTTTTGCATATCAATGAGAAAACAAGCTCTATACCGCAATCCAACACCTCTTCCATACATATCAACAGTTTGATGAAGAGGGTATTGGATTACTTCCTTTTAATACAGGAAAAATAGGGGGGAGTCTGTTTTTTGTGATGAAAAAATGAAAAAGCCGAGCAACTCTCGAAAAGGTACTCGATCAACTCAAAGAAGAGTGAGATATCGTATCACTAGACCATGCCTCTTGGCGAGATGGATACTCATCTGATGGGATACGCGTAGAGCAATATATCACAGGAAAGATATACTCAGAATATACTCACGAAGGTGATGTACTCTTCTCAGACTCGTTCGGAAAGTCATACTCATGAGAGTATGATACGATGATCAAAAATGAAACTGATTGTCTCCTCCTCGACACGATCTGATGACGTATATATCTCCAAGGAACCAAGCTCACCTCGAAGGATATCCACTCACAGAACACGACGATCGACATGATACAACTCCTCCTAGATAATATATGAAAAGAGGTATCCAACTCGAGACTCCCAATATCGACCTATTCACAGAACAAGAACGAACTCCTCGGTAAGATCGTCATCCCGATCAAGAAGATCACACGAGAGTACTTTTGAAGCGAAATAGCTCTCACATGTTCTGGATGAATCACGGAGTACTATCTCAAACTCGATCCAGATGAGAGTATCCGCATAGGGATAATACGGAAGCTGCAGTGATAGGATAAATTGCATCATCTACTACTCATGGAATATTGCCTCAAAAAAAGCAAATCAAGAAAAGAATAAAAGGATTGGACTCCATGATGTGGTAATAGCTCATATCAGCAATAGTGATCATATCAGTAGCAGAAAAAAACGATCTCTTTGGGTCCCATGACTCCAGATCCTAGAGATCTGACTATCTACTGACTTCCTCAAGATGAGTCGATATGAGAACCCAAAAATAAATGCGAAAGCAAACATAACTCAGATCAATCAAGCACCAAAAGGTGAAAAGATAAAAGTAATCGGTGATTCATTAAAAAAATCACGTTTTATCTTGGGAACGAGATATAGTGCATTCATGATCTCTGTGAGATCAAATAGTTCAGCCTCGCCTATTGCCAGAGAGTATTTGCTATCATTACTGGTACTCGAGACGATAATATCATATTGCCCAGCTTCCACACTTGCTCTGTATTCGGGTCCTTTCCAATACGTATCGTAGCCAAAGGGTTCTTCGAGCTTGGTCCATACGAATATAGTACCATCCAGAATAGCAAAAGATCTCTCGATATTTCAGTCTTTAACAATATTTACGGATATATCTTGCTTTTGCCCTGAAATATCAGGAACCAAAATATTCACATATAAAACAAACGCTACATCAGAGTGAATGCTATAACTATGAGGAGATCATTTGAGTTGGCTATAGTAGGCTTTTGATATCTCAGGATCTATAACACTTATCTGATTCCCTTCGGGGATTCTGGGCTGATGAGCAAATAGAGTTCCTGGGATAAAAAAGAATATAACTACAATGATGATGAGTGTTTTTTTGTATGATATTTATTTTTTTAATAGATAAAAATCTAATAGATCCTGAATCTTGCAAATACGATCTTTTTTACAAGATATTCTCGATTATAGCAATAGAAAAATATGAATCCAAACTAATATTTTCTATTCTCATACTATGACAAATTGTCTGATGTCTCGCATATGCATATATATAATCAGACTCAGTATCGCAGCAAAGAAACACCATACAGAGAAAAATGTCTCTGTATAAAAAAAATGTGCCACAAAAAATGTAAGCAGCATAGCAGCACCAAATATACGGATCTTCGCTACACTTGAAAGTACCGTACTGCCACAGGTCGCGATAAAATATAATGAAAAACTCAGTACTGGAAGTGGTACTGCGAGATCGTAGTATATACTTTTTACCAGAATACGGGATTCTACAGATCATGTGAGAATATGAGTGAAGAGATAGGCTCAAATGGCTATTCCTATAATAGCTACTCATGCGAGAAGCTTTTTACGAAGATAGTGTTTCTCGATCAGCCATATTGTGATAGGTACATATATAGGCCAGAATACATAAGCAAATATCATAAATATATAAGTAGAGATCATATGAAGTATCTCTGAATCAAATGTCATCCATACAACTCACTCGATACACTGTTGTATACCGAAAAGAAGTGGGATCATAGCAAAAGGGAGGGATGCTCGAGATTGTACATGGGAGAGAGTCAATACTCCTGCAGTGATAAGTATTGCTCAGGAAGTAAAACTCGCAAAAGCAGAAAAACACATAAGAGGAATGGATAAAAAATGACTAGCAATATTTTGAAGAACTTTATAATAAGATGAGCTAGTAGGTGAACGAGAGATCAACTACATCGATCTCTCGTTTTATAGCGATCATAGCAGACTCGACGAGTGCCCTATAGGAGAGTCCTCCTCGTATACATGTACGAGAGACAAAGTTACGGATACCATTGAGATACTTGGTGATGATATTGACTACCTGCGTATATCGACTATCCCTCTTGTCTCCACGCAATCGGACAAGGAGATGGTCGACTCCTGCACTCATCACTCAGACTCTATATCCGAGACTCTTGAGTCCTTCGGAAAATATCCGTATCTCTATGAGTTCTTTGATGATCTCACGAGACTTCAGAGAGAGCCACCTTCGTTGCATAGAACTGATCTCCTGATATGAGATATCTATTGCTGAGTGATTGCTCTGAGCTATATTGTTGTTGTTTGTAGTCATAGTATTGTATAGTAAAAAATAAAAATAATGAGTGAAGACTCTGTGAATAACAGGTGAATAGAATATAGGAAAAGAGGAAACAGAAAACGGACAAAATCAGGACAAAAAAATAAGGAATATAAAAAACCCTCCCGAATGACTCGAGAGGGTTGTTTGGATAGAGAGATTAGTACTTCTTGTTTTGGTTATCATTTCCCATTTTTGGCTGTGGATCACTTGGATGAGTTCCAGTCTTCTTGGTATCATCACCAGTTGCAGGCTGAGCTCCAGGAGTACTCATGTTTTCCCATGATTTTTTGGGATTTGTATCGTTACCAGCTGTAGAGTTGTTGTTCGTAGTCATAGTGAAGAGGGTTAGAATAAGAGATACTATTATTTTTCGAGAATTTTCTGATGTGTTATGGCGGTATATGTATCATAGAGAACTGTATCTCTGCTTCTCTGGATTGTGTATTTGTACGCATAGTACATAGAGTGTTAGAGATACATGAGCCCTAGAGGACTGTGATAACTATAGCCAATAACGAACGAGAAAAAAAGACAAAAAGAAGACAGTTATAAGAATCAAGTATAGTACCAAAATATAGAATTGCTATATACAATGAAATATGTACTATATAGGAATGAATATTGGACTCTCAGGTATGAGAGGGGAAGTGGACTCGTTTTCATTTTTTGCAGGAACAATACATATTATGAGTACACTATCTCAGGAGATATGACGAATAGATACACTATGAGAAAAATACGGCTGAGGAGAGTCTACTATAGAATCTGATTTTTTAGAGTGACGAAGATACTATGAGTTATTAGTTCATTGGAACAAGGATGAGGAAATATGAGACAGAGAAGATATGCTCACGCTTGCTATGGCAAGTTGTCATCATGCCCTCACATTGACTGGAACACAGAGAGAAAGACTCATCAAGATAGATATACTCCTTCTCATGATGGATATAGTAACACTCACCAGTCCAATCAATATATTAAAACGGGAACGATACTTCTATAGAGCAGTCGAGATCGCCAAATACTCACCTGAAGAGGATTTTCTCTCGACTCCTCACGGGCAGCGTATCAAAGAAGCCTACTGTACATATATCGATCCAAAATTCGGTAACAACTTCAATAATAGAGAATGTAGTGAGTTCCTAGAGCTCATGCAGTCTCGGATCAGTGCCGAGAGCAATAAAAATATATCACAACGGACGGAGCAAGCAAGAGATAGCAAGAACTATATCAGCAAAAAAGATACTCCGGAAGGTATACTCGAGAAGCTCGAGATAGCACTCGGTCCCGTCCGTCTGGTGATCATAGCAACAGAGAGTGGAGAGATCTGTACCCATCACCATATAGAGAGATCTGAGGCAGAGCGTCTCCAGGAGAACTCATGTGGTATCCGTACGCTCCAGACCAAGGTATTATTCGACAAAGAAAAAAGATACGAGTATCTCATCGATCGTGGGAGTCAGGATGCCAGTGGTATATTCAACACAGAGCAGATACGTGATATCATAGAACCGATACTCTCTATCTATATCGAGAGACTGGAATATGAATATGCTCTTGCTCATGCTGATCATGACGCGTGTATCCATCAACATGAGGAGCAGGCTAAGATAGACACAGAAATAAGAGACTACAGTGCATTCCTAAAATGAGTACTCTCAGATACGTCACTCGCTGGGAGTAGGGATGGAGTAGAGGATATAGAGTACTACACTCGAGCTATCGATATTGCTCGGATCGTCATATCGCACCATCGCAACAAGACCCACTCGACAATAGATGAGTTCTTCACAGAGATAGATACGATCTTATGAGGAAAAATCAATAGAACAGTATGCAGTATGGTGATCTCGATCCTCCTCGCTCGCTACGAGACGATGCACGGGACTGGATATCCATCCTGACTCAATCAACAGAAGATCTCTCTCTCAGGCAAGATCTACAGCATCATACGAGCCTACGAGACACTCACCAGTATGTATCCAGGGAGACCTGGAAAAGTCATATCCACACTCGAGAACTGGTGATGATGAGGATACTTCGATAGGAGGCTGTTGTCTCTTTTTATAGCAAATATCTCAGGTATTCCTGTGATGCCCATGAGAGAAAAACAAACCCCAACAGACGACCGCATCGACAGCTATAAGCTATGCCAGGAACAGTGGGAAGCTCTCATCACACATATCGACGAGATGTCGATCCTCTATGATGAGTTCCGTAGTATATGAACGAGTGAGCAAAGGAGGAAGGCACTCGTACCGAAGATCGATAGAGAACGACTCGAGATACTGAGAGTTGCTGATCTTGCGAATATCATCATCATCGAACGCCACGAACTCGACGAAAGTAATAATCAGAAGGAATGAGCCCCATGAAGTCCAGATGACTGACTCATACCTCTAGGCATAAGCAATGCTATACAAAAATGAGAAATACTCAGACGTCTCCTCATAGAGATCTATACAAGCCCGCTCCCACGAGCCAAAAAAACCACAGAGACTATATGTCAGAGAGTATACGAATGTATAGAGAAATGTATACGGTGTCCTCGTATCCAGACCATCGAAAGCCTGACCAATCCAGCCAAAAATCAAATCGGAGGCACACTGAGTTTTGCATCGAGGTTCATCGGTCTGGGAGAGGGTCGTCAGAAAGAGCTCAGGCAACTCATACTCGATATCATCTCATCATCGAGTCAATCGATCCACCTCATCATCACGCATGGTGATGTCATGCGACATCTCCTATTCCTCATAGAGAGCCTATTCGATCAAGAAAAATTCATAGGATTACGCCATGATGTATGAAATGCTACAGTCCACACACTCTTGTTCCGGTGAGATCGGATCGTAGAGTGGGATCTCCTCTTCTCGATCTCTGATTGGAAACTGATGCTCGATACGATCAACATATTCACAGAGACTATATTCGGTGATATATTCTATCTGAGAGGCGATCACCAAGTGAGTCTGATACGACTACGAGACAGATTCCTCGACTATATCGATCTCAAAAATGAAACCAATCCAGAGAAAGTATGAGAATTCATACAGGCACTGGATGAAAATCGACTCACTGCACACTTCTCAGCAATACTGAGAAGGGAGTGAGTTATCAGATAACAAAAAAGAACTCCTTTTGGAGTTCTTTTTGTATGAATGAACTATTCACCTCGTTGTGAGTGTGCATGGTGTGATGCATCTCCTCGAGACTGAGATGGTCGTGGCTCGCGGTATCCAGCAGATGATCCACTATCACCGAATGAGTGACCACCGTTGCCTCCACCCTGAGAACCACGATATCCAGATCCACCACCCTGTCCACCCTGATATCCACCACCAGAACCTGATGATGAACCACCTCGGTATCCTCCACCACCGTTGTCATCACGACGAGGAGATGAGTATCCTCCTGATGACGATCCGCCTTCTCGGCTCTTGCCATCGTATCCTCCAGAACCAGATGATGAACCACCTCGGTAGCCACCTCCTGATCCACCAGAACTCGACCCTCCACGGTATCCACCACCACCTGATGATGAACCACCTCGGTATCCACCTCCGCCTCCATTTCCTCGATATCCTCCTCCTGATCCTCCGCTAGAGCGAGGTGGACGAGTATCCTTTTGTCGTGGGATGACGACACCCTCGACATCAACCTCGTTGATCTCGATACGATGCATACGCTCGATACGCTGGAGCTGGCGAGCCTCCTCAGACGAAACGAACATGATCGCATGACCATCAGCACCCGCTCGACCAGTACGACCGATACGGTGGATATATGCCTCTGGATCGTGTGGGACATGGTAGTTGACTACGAGTCCGATATTGTTGAGATTGAGTCCGCGAGATGCGACATCCGTACCGATGAATATTCGGACTTTACCAGCCTTGAACGCCTCGATAGCTCGTACTCGATCTCGTTGCATCATATCTCCGTTGATATACGCGGCCGAGAATCCATCACGGTGGAGGTATCTCTCGAGTTCCTCAGTTTCGTGTTTGCGAGCGGTGAATATGATCACCTTGTGATCAGGGAACCTTTCGAGAGTACGCTTGAGAAGAGGGTACTTATCACGAGATCCAACACGCATGAATACATGATCGATCGTGTCGACTGTAGGAGTCTTCGAGAGGATGAGTGACTCATATCCTCATTTCATATTGTCATCGATCAGGTTCGTGATCTCGCGAGTATATGTCGCTGAGAATGTCATGACCTGCTCGAGTGACTGGAGCTGCTCCCAGATCTCGACAACAGCACGAGAGAATCCCATATCCATCATCTGATCTACCTCGTCGATGACGAGCATAGTGATCCCTGAGAGATCGATAGCACGACGCTCGATCATATCCATGAGACGACCTGGAGTCGCGACGATGACCTGTGGTCCGTCACGAAGCTGCTCGATCTGGCGACGGATAGGGAACCCACCGAACACAGCGAGAGATCCCATACGCATATCTCGAGAGATATTGACGACCTCCTCACGAGTCTGCATAGCGAGCTCACGAGTCGGTTCGAGGATGAGGATCTGTGGCTTGCGGAGACGAGGATCGATACGATTGAGAGCCGGTATGACGAACGCAGCTGTCTTACCAGATCCAGTATTGGATTGGACGATGATGTTCTTGTTTTCGAGGGCGACTGGGATGACGGCAGCCTGTACCTCAGTAGGCTCAGTATAGCCGAGCTTGGCAACAGCGGTGACGATCTCAGCACGGAGTGCTAGGTCAGAGAAGAGCATAGGAAAAATGGGTTATCCCTCGGGCAAAAACGCCTGAGAGAAAAAAAGTAAAGTACAATATCCGAATATCGGAAATATGTGAGAAACGATGATATACACATGAAACCAGGTACCGATGGAACGAGTAGGGAAGCCCTATGACGGTGTGTGGGTCTCTATTGCGGATAGCGAGAGTGACTCTCTATTTTCTTTTATACTATTTGAGAAAATATTTACAGAGGGATAGTCTCCAATACAGTATGGAAAACAGGTAGTAAATAGCTCCAGATATGGGGAGAAGCGATCTATATAGGTATATATGCTCCTCGGGAAAAAGAAATTGTGAGCGGAGTATATAGAAAAGACGAAGGAAAGCAAAAGATAATTTGACAGATGAGGTGTGTGTGTGGTATAGTGATTTTGCCAATCAACTTTAGGAGGAAAAAAATGGCTAATAACTCTGAACTCACTATCAAAGGAAATCGTGTCAAATTCATCAATGGTCATCTTTATGTGAATGGAAATGACCTGAATCTGAAACAATGGGATAGTGACCCAAAACAATGGTCAAACCGCCACGGAACAAAACAATCCGAGTACAGCGGGAAATCCCTTGAAGAAGTTTTGAAAATGAAAGGCTATATTTGATGCCTTCTACTGGATGAGTCTATATCGTGTATTCGTACAGTGATATATTCTCAGTTGGTAAACCGGGGCTCGCTTGCGAGCCTCTTTTTTTATGGTTGTACTATTCGCGAAGAAAGTGTTGGAAAAATAGACGAAAATAATAGAATAGGGGAAATTATCAAAACAGTATACCTCTCATGAAAATCTCAAAAATAAAAATCAAGAACTTTAGGTCATATCAAGATGAAACTATTATTCTGGTAAAGAATATGAATATTATCTTGTGAAAGAATGATGCCTGAAAATCTTCTATTTTGGAGGCACTGGATATTTTTTTCAATGATAGGGATGGTGCAATAAAAATTGAATCCAGCGATCTCAATAAAACTGCTCTGACTAATTGAGAATCTGAGATCACTATTACAGTTTGTTTTAAAGAATTTGATGATAAAATTACTCTTGAGACCGTACCAACATATATTAGTAGAGAATATCTACTAAATGCGGATTGAGAAATTGAAATCACCAAAGTTTATCAATGAAAGACTATGGGGTCTTCGGTATTTATAAAAGCTATCCATCCAGCGAATGATGATTTTCTTAAGGGATTACTTTTAACAAAGATCAAAGATTTGCAAAAATATGTAAAAGATAATTCAATTACAGTAAGTGGTAAAGAATACGTATCAAGTGATCTACGTGAAGCCATAAGGGATTCTTATGGGAGTCTAACTTTCGAGGAGCAATACATACCTGCAGATAAAGAAGGGGCGAAAGAAATATGGGAAAAGATACAAGTAAAGTTGCCTACATACACATTATTCCAATCCGATAGATCTAATACAGACCAAGATAGTGAAGTTCAAGATCCAATGAATATAGCACTCAAAAATATACTATCAGAGCCTGAAATAGTAAAACAATTGACTTGGGTATTCGAAAGAGTGAAGGAAGAATCTGAAAAAATAGCTCAATGAACACTCATACAGCTACAAGGAATAAATCCAACACTTGCAAGTCAACTCTCTACAAAACCACCAGCCTTTGAGAAATTATGATGGATAAAAGCATTCTGAAAAACAGAGATTGAAACCGATAGCATTCCCCTCAATAAAAGAGGGAGTGGTGTAAAAAGAATGATACTACTTTCATTCTTCTTGAATGAAGTAGAAAGGCGTAAAAATGAAGAAAACCTATGAAATGTTATATACGCTTTCGAGGAGCCCGAAACCTCACAACATCCAGAGCACCAACAAATATTGATAAATGCTTTCAAGCGACTATCGGAATCTGATTGAGTCCAAGTAATCCTCACTACTCACTCACCCTATGTCTATAAGGATTGCATAAGTGATACCTCCAATCAATTGATCTATATCGGGACAACTGATACCTGAGAAAAATCATGTACTGATATCCGCGATAATTGGAGAAGTTTTACTTGGAGTCCATCATGGTGAGAGATCAACTTCTACGTCTACGATCTACCAACATTCGAGTTCTTCAATGAGCTCTATGGCTATATAGATGAAAAACGAGATAAATCAGTTTACAGATATGCGGATGATGTATTTGTATGATTATGAGGATTAAGCAAGAGTGAAAAATGGACTGAAAATAGCTGAACATCATATGATACAACATACATTACATGTATTCGCCATAAACTACATCACCCTGAAAACACTACCTGAGTCGATCACCGAGATAAAATCAAAAATGCAATCGATGATATGATCCAGATAATCTCTAAAATCCCGAAATAATATGCCCACTCTCCACTGGATCTGAAAAGACAAAGTCATCAATCATCATCGTGAGATCCCATACCGTCTCCTGAAAAAAGAGTATGTCCATGGGAGTGATACGAGTGAGAACAAGATCATCCGATGAGACAATCTCGAAGCCCTGAAGTCACTCCTCCCTGAGTATCGTGGACGGGTGAAGTGTATCTACATAGACCCTCCGTACAACACAGGGAATGAGTGATGGATCTACAACGACAATGTGAACGATCCCAAGATGAAGCGGTGGCTCCATACCGTCGTCGGCAAGGAGTGAGAAGATCTCTCTCGTCATGATAAGTGGCTCTGTATGATGTATCCTCATCTCCGCCTCCTCCACGAGCTCCTCGCTCCAGATGGAGTCATATTTGTCTCTATTAACTTTATGCATGAACATGCAAATCTTCGATTAGTTATGGATGAAATTTTCTGAAATAGTAATTGTTTATGAGAGATTACCTGGGAGTCGACCACACAACCAATCAATTCATGATCTGCTAGATTTTGATTACAACAAAAAGTTGAACCAATAATTTTTTATGCTAAGGATATAAAGCGCCAAAATGGTTTTATTTTAGAGGAGCTTGATTCATGATTACGATATCCACACGCATGAAAACTTTGAGCTTGTAGATTTGAGATAATTGAAAAATCTGATGCAGGTGCATATGAAAGAAAGACAATGAAATTTCCAATACTTTGATAGATACCTAGGGAATGAAAACGATGGCAAATTGGAGAGGATCTTGCTAGAGAATTAGAAAAAAATAAGAAAATTGAAATCGTAGATTGATTAGTAAAGAGATCAGTATATCCTGAAGATGAATTAGATAAAAGGAAGTTTGTGCCATTTTGGTCACATTTTACTGCATCTCAAACTGGAACTGCACAAACAGGAAAAGATTTATTAAATGAAGTTATGTGAGCTCCAATGTGATTTGATACTGTAAAACCAGTAAAACTCATAGAAGGACTAATTTCACACTTTAGTAAAAATGCAATTATTCTCGATTCTTTTGCATGATCTGGTACGACGGCACATGCCGTGCTGAATCTGAATAAGCGTGATGGATGAAACCGAAAATTCATCCTCGTAGAGATGGAGGACTATGCTGAGACGATCACGGCAGAGCGAGTACGGCGAGTGATAGGCGGATACGGGGATACGGAGGGGACGGGTGGAGGATTCTCCCTCTATAGTCTCGGGGATGAGCTCCTCGATCGTGACGGTAATCTGAACGGTGAGGCGAGTATAGAGGATATCAGACAGTATATCATCATCTCGGAAACCCGCGGTGCAGAGATGTCATATGAGTCAGGTACTGTGGATCATCCCTACTTCCTCATGCGTACGGTCGGACGAGATCACTACTTCTACTATGAGCGTGAGCAACTCACGATCCTTGATCGAGATTTTCTCGATACGATAGTCATCCCTCAGGATAGCTATACGATATGGGCGGACAAGTGTAGTTTTTCTCGTGCAGAGCTCGATCGACTCAACATAGCATTCAAAAAAATCCCAAGAGATATCCGCAAGATCTAGTTCATATTTTCAATATAACTCTCTCACAGTATGGAGCTCAAAAAATACCAAACCAAAGTCATCGATGACTTCAAAAAATATCTCGCATACCTCAGTGTAGCTACGAGTCCACGGGAAGCCTATGACAAGTATTGGCTCTCTCGATCTGTTGCCAACCCTGATCCATACACCGAGCGAGTCCCTGGTTGTCCATATGTATCACTGAAGGTACCAACTGCATGAGGAAAGACCTATCTCGCCGTACATGCCCTCGCCGAGATACTCGAAGATAGTATACCGAACGAGCCGAGAGTGGTACTTTGGATAGTGCCGTGGGATACGATCCTCACGCAGACGATCGCAAGCCTGAGAGACAAGGATCATCCCTATCGTCGTCGGCTCGATACTCAGTTCAGTGGCAAGGTAGAGATCTACGACAAGCAATCTGTTCTCATGGGAGCGGGATTCACCCCTGCATCGATACGAGACCAAGTATCTATCATCGTCCTTTCGATGGCGTCATTTCGTCGGCAGAACAAGGAATGACTCAAGTCATTTCAGGAGAACGGACAACTTGCTGGATTTGCAGATCAGTATAAGGATGCGGGTAAGCGAATTGGTATGATCGAGTGAGTCGATGATACGGCACTGGCTCAGGTATTCAACCGTCTCCATCCTGTCATGATCATCGATGAGAGCCATCGTGCTGAGGCACCACTCTCGGTCGAGACACTCGTACACCTGAATCCGAGATTCATCCTTGGACTCACTGCCACACCGAAGAGAGATGCCAATATAGTATCTTTTGTGAATGCACTGGATCTCAAAAAAGAAGAGATGGTAAAACTCCCCGTCATAGCCAAACATGTACAGACCAAAGATGAAGTCATAACTCAGTCCGTACACCTCCGCAATACTCTCGAAGTACAAGCCAAGCTCCTCGAAGTAAAAGGAGGGAGATACATACGACCTATCGTACTCTTCCAAGCAGAAAGCAAAAATAAAACCGATGTCATTGACTACGACAAGATCAAGGATAACCTCATATCATGAGGGATACCCGAGGAGCAGATCGCGATCAAGGTAGCAGCTCGTGACGATCTCTCTGGAGTCGATCTCCTGTCGCGGGATTGTCCAGTCAGATATATCATCACCGTGAATGCACTCAAAGAGTGATGGGATTGTCCATTTGCCTGTATACTCGCCTCGATCGCCAATCGCACGAGTGTGACGGATGTCACTCAGATCATAGGGCGGATACTGAGACAACCGTATGCCAAGCGAGTTGAGGTATCAGCACTCAATCTATCATATGTATTCTCATCATCCATAGACTTTGCCAAGACGGTCGATAGCATCATCACCTGACTCATCGAGTGAGGATTCGAACAGTCGGATGTTGTCACAATGGACACTATAGGGGATAGAGAGATAGTCGACCCTATAATCGCAGAACTCGGCCATGCAGAGCAGATAGTGCTCTCAGAAGAGAGCGATATCGAAGACTTCACTCTCACACTCACAGAGTCATTAGGTGGGGTATCTGTATCTGAGACTCCTGAGACACACGAGATGATGGTTGAGGCAGAGAAACAAGATATTGGCCTCATGAGACAAGCAGAGAGAAACACTGGGGTTGATGTCCCACTCGAATATCAGGATCGAACAGCTGGATATGCGTTACGCTCAGATATCAGAGATCTCGTAGAGTCAATCGCTCTCCCTGAGTTCTACCTCGATGCGAAGATGGGACTCTTCTGAGATAGATTCAAGCTCGGTATGGGAGGTCTCCTCGATGGATTCAGCCTGGCGAACTCAGACTCTCATATCACATTCGATACTATCGATGAGGAGATATTCACTATCGATGTGGATACTGAGAACCATGTACGATACAGACATACTTCTCCAGAACTCCAGCAATATATCCTCAGTTATATCGACTCGCTCCCTCAGGCAGAGCAGATCGAGTATGTTGTACGGATCGTATGCAATGAGATCGGCAAGCGGACAGAGGTCGATGCCAAGGATATATTCTCCTATGTGAATCGCATACTCTCATGAGCGAGTGCGACACAGATAGGGCAGATCAAAAAGTCTCCTCTTGGGCTCGCATCTCAGATCAGGAACAAGATTGAGTCACTCGAAGAGGCCTATATGAAAAAACGATTCTTCGAACTCGTAGATAGTGGGAAACTCATCACCGAAGGTGCATGGAAATTCCCGACCAAGATATTCCCCCTGGAACTTTCACCGAGTCTGAGTGGATCATTATTCGAAAGAGAGGGCTCTATGAGTGAGTTCGAGAGAAAGATGATCGAGAAGATCTCATCACTTGAGAATATCACTTTTTGGCATAGGAATGAGTCAAGGAAATGATTCTCACTCAATGGCTGGAAGAATCACTATCCAGATTTTATCATCATGACAGCATCCTGAAGGATCATCCTCATAGAAACCAAGTGAGGACATCTCGATGGGAAAGATAGTGAAGAGAAGATCGCACTCGGAAAGGCTTGGGCAGGACTTGGATGAAGTAAGTACAGGTATTTTATGGTATTTAGTGAAGAAAATATCATCCCAGGCTCCTATTCTGTGAACCAAGTGTGTGATATCATAAGAGGTCTCTAGATAATTGTATACAAAATATACAATACTATATACTTCTTGCAAGGGATTTTTCTTTTCATATACTGATATCTGAATATAGTGTGTTCATATTTTTCACTACTTATGACTCGACACGATAGTATCGCTCTCTTCGAGAGCACAGAGATCCGCAAGGTATGGCACGAGGGGCAATGGTATTTTTCTATGGGGGATATCATATTCGCACTCACAGACTCGAGTGATGTAGCACAGTATGTCAAAAAGATGCGTTCTCGTGATCCCATTCTGCAAAACAACTGGGGTACAATCTGTACCCCCCTTGAGATGATAACAAAAGATGGAAAGAAACGCAAAATACAAACAGCCAATACTGAGGGGATTCTCCGTATCATCCAATCAGTACCCAGTCCCAGGGCTGAACCGTTCAAACAATGGCTCGCCAAGGTCGGATATGAGCGGATACAGGAGATAGAGGATCCTGAGCTCGCACAACAGCGGATGAAGGCACTCTACGAGCAGAAGTGATATCCAGCTGACTGGATCGATAAGCGACTGCGTGGGATCGCTATCAGGCAAAATCTCACCGATGAGTGGCGGGAGCGAGGCATCACCGAGCAGAGAGACTATGCGATACTCACGGCTGAGATATCTCGTGCGACATTCGGGATGACTCCGAGTGAATACAAGGAGTACAAAAATCTCCCGACAAAATCCAAAACTAATCTCAGGGATCATATGACTGATCTCGAGCTCATATTCACGATGCTCGGGGAGCGAGTGACTACTGAGCTCTCTGCGAATGAGCAACCCGAGTGACTCCCAGAGAATCAGACAGTAGCCAAGAGGGGAGGGCGAGTCGCGGGCAACGCACGCCTCGAAACAGAGAAAGAACTCGGACGGAGTGTGATCACTCCAGAGAACTATCTCGGCGATAGCAAAAAGAAAACCCTACCAGAGAATAAATAATCCATTTTATCAAAAACTCCCAGAAAATATCTCTGAGAGTTTTTTTTATACATTCCTTAGTTTCACTGATCCCTCCGTCTGCGTCACTGAGGAATCTGTCTTTGTTTTGTCTTAGTAGGAATACATTTCCTATATATATTGATCCAGCAGACTGGCTGTTAACAATTATTTTTTTACCCTATACAGAGATGGACTCATACAACTCTCCCAGCACCAAGCCACTCTATCGTGGCACTCAGATCGTCTGGTATATTCTCGGTATCGTAGAGGTGTTACTTATATTTCGAGTTATACTCAAGATATTAGATGCCAATAGTGCCGCTTGATTCACTCGTTTTATCTATGAGATAACCGATCCTTTTGCATCACCGTTTCTTCGGGTATTTAGTATCACACAGATTCAGGGGAGTATTATTGAGTGGACAACATTTCTGGCGATGTTTGTATACTGGGTAGTTGCTATAGCGATCATCAATCTGTTCCTGATGGGAAAGACTATATCAACACCAGAGGCTGCAGAAAAACTCGATAGACAAGAAATGTAGAAGATCCTGAATATATTATAAAAATCGCCCTCCAATGATGGAGGGGGATTTTCTATACGTTCTTCATCTTCACCCACTCTGCGAGCTTCTCTGTATCCTCGATAGTGAACTTCGTATTTTTCTCTATACCACTGACTCTGATCCACACTGGGACGAGTCAGATATCGAGAGTTCCGAGATAGTCCTTGAGATCGAGCAGATCATCCTTGGTCCAGTAGGGAGGGATATCGATATAGTAGTTCGAGTTATCCTGTGCCATGTGTTGCACTGGGGCATCTGGTGATATCGATAGAGATCCCTCATCATTCCTTCACTTCATCTTGGGATCTACTACACCCGCGAAGTCCCGGAACTGTGATATCGAGAACGACTTGATAGCGTCTTTCGCGGATCACTTTTTGGCGAATCAGGCTCCTGGCGATACCGATATCTCATCTCGCTCGGTATCATACTTCACCCGTCACTCGATGATGAGGATACGATCCTCCTCGACCTTGCTCACATACGCGTCATAGTCACGGGAGAATATCACCAGACGCAGATCGAATCCAGCACTCTCCATCGTAGCCATGAGCATCATACCACCCGTCTTGGTCTGTATCTTGCGGATACCTGTCACGAGACCGATGACAGTTGCATTCACCGTCTCGTCTTCTTTTTCTACCTCCATATGCTGGAGTATCTCTGCCTGACTCGGCATATCAGCCATATCATCGATCGGAGGAGGGGAGTCGGGATCTAGATTTTGTCATACTGACACAGGCAGTATCTGCTCAATTTCATTTTCAGGAGATCAACCTTGTTGTATATCTCATCACTCCTCAGTTCGATCCACCATATCTGGATCAACCATCGTCACAGGTACTATCTCTTTGCGTTTCTCGAGCCACTCATATATCTTACCGATATTTTTTGACTTCGCCCTGATCCAGTCATGAGTCCCATCGAGTGGATGTCCAGAGACTGGATACCCTATCATTGCCTTTTCTCACTTCATCCGCTCTTCGAATGTCATCTCAGTTTTGGATTTTTCGAGTTCAAAATGTACTCCTGCATGCGTATCGCTCGAGAGTCCGTCAAAGAGACCCATCTGTGAGGTTTCGCGTTTTGACTCAATCTCTTTGAGATAAGCGGTCATCTTCACGATACTCGCGAGGAGACTATTGCGTTCACCGAAGTCATCGAGGGCTCCCGAGTAGATGAGTGACTCGAGGGACTTCTTATTGATCACATCACCCCCAGTTCGCTCGATGAGATCATCGATACTCGTGAATTTAGCTTCTTTTACTCTATTGCGAATAGTTGTGATAGGGCCATCACCCAGACCCTTGATAGCTGTCAGACCGAATCGGATCGTAGTAGCATCCACATAGGTGAAGTGCTTGCGAGACTGGTTGATATCTGGTGGCAATATCCGAACTCACTTCGCAGTTGCCTCACCGATCTCCATACGGATACGATCCATATCTTCTTCGTCAGACACCATGAGGGCCACGCTGAACTCTGTCGGGTAGTAGGTCTTCATATAGGCAGTCTGATAGGCGATCATCGAGTAGCAGGCGGCATGCGACTTATTGAATCCGTATCCAGCAAATGGCTCGATGATCTCATCGAATATATAGATCGCAAGATCTTCCTTATGTCATTGCTCATGAGCGGCTCCGATGAACTTGTCCCGCTGCTCCATGAGGAGATCGAGTTTCTTTTTACCGATAGCTCGTCTGAGGATATCCGCCTCACCGAGGGAGAATCCAGCGAACGCCTGTACCAGCTGCATGATCTGCTCCTGATAGACCGCGATACCGTATGTCGGCTTCAGGATGGCTTCGAGAGAGGGGTGTGGATACTCGACGATCTTGCGACCGAACTTGCGATCGATGAACTCTGGGATATAGGCAAGTGGCCCAGGACGGTAGAGCGACACCATCGCAATGAGATCTTCGAAACTCGACGGCTTGAGCTCCTTGAGATATCTCCGCATACCGTCAGACTCGAACTGGAATACTCCGGTCATATCTCCTTCACCAAACAGAGCCAAGACTTTTGGATCTTCGAAATCTATTTTGAGTAGATCTACTCGGATATCATGTTCATCTCTCACGATCCGTACCGCTCGATCCAATATGGCGAGATTTCGCAGTCCGAGAAAGTCCATCTTCAGGAGGCCGAGAGCCTCGAGTGGATGAGCCGAGAACTGTGTCACCGTCGTAGTCGGATCCTTCGGAGGTGGTTGAAGTGGACAAAAATTGGTCATCGGCTCAGGGGCGATGATCACGGCACATGCATGGACTCCGAGCTGTCGGACGGTTCACTCGAGGCGGATCGCCGCATCGATCACTTTCGTATAGACTCCACCTTCTTCGTAGACTTTTTTGAACTCATTGGACTCTTCGAGAGCCTGACGCAGAGTGATACCAGGACGAGCGGGGATCATCTTGGCGAATATGTTCATCTCTTCGAACGGGACACCGAGGGCTCGACCCGCATCCTTCACCGCTGCACGAGCAGCGAGAGTACCGAACGTACATACCTGAGTCACACGATCAGCTCCGTACTTGGCTCTGACATAGACGAGTACCTGATCTCGACCCTCATCAGAGAAGTCGACATCGATATCTGGCATCGAGACACGGGCAGGATTGAGAAATCGCTCAAAAAGGAGTCCATACCGGAGTGGATCGATATCCGTGATTCCTGAGAGGTAAGCGAGTATCGCTCCTGCTGCAGATCCACGACCTGGACCGACTGGTACACCATTGTTCTTGCCATAGCGGATAAAGTCTGCCACGATACAAAAATATCCATTGAACCCCATCAGCTCAACCACAGCGAGTTCATACTCGAGACGACGGATGATATTTTTCTTTTCATCACTCCAATTGGCGATGAGTGATTTTTTTTCTTCGCTATAGTATGATTCAGCGAGTGTATACAATTCTTCTACCGATCGATCTGATATTTTTTTCTCTGATTTTACTATTGCGATCTTGTGCAACAGGATATCTTGTTCGATAGGAGAGAGTCAGAACTCATATCGGAAATTGAGCCCTTCGATACACATCACTCGCAGGAGCCACTCCTCAGTACCGAGTGTCTGATAGATATTTTCTGTAGTATTTTTATTTTCTATTTCTTTTTTGTACTCTTCATATCTCACGAGTTCGTCGTGTGAAAGTGGAAATACTGGAATCTTGTATCAACCACTATCGATATGGAGGTCGATCATGCTCGCGATCTTCGCTGTATTCAAGTATGCCTTGGGTGCATAGACAAATATCTCTTCCATCTCACGATCTGATCTCACGCAGTAGTCACCGTTCATCAGAGTGGCTCGGTCTGGATCATCGAGAGCTCGTCCAGATGCCACTGATGACATCATATCCTGTACTCCTGCATCATCAGGAGTGAGATAGTAGCTGTTGTTCGTAGCTACATACTGATATCCACGAGCCTTGGACAATCTGAGAATTGTTTCGTTGATACTCGCTTGCATCGCCCTATCTGGGTGTTCCTGGAGCTCGAGATAGTAGCACTCAGCACCAAAAATCCCAATATAGTACTCGATCCGCTCACAGATATAGGCATCTGATTTGCCCGTGATGATATGTTGTCATATCTCTCCATACATCGATCCAGAGAGAGCAATGATATCTGCACTATACTCCTCGAGGAGAGCAAAATCAATACGAGGTCGCCCATTGTAGTATCATTCGAGTTGTGATAGCGTGACGAGCTGGATGAGGTTCTTGTAGCCAGCATAGTTGCGAGCGAGGAGCACGATCTCGTAGATCTCATTATCCTTATCTCGATTCGATCGTCATTTTTTGGACAAGAGGAACTCAACTCAGATGATAGGCTGGATCTGATGTTTGATGCACGCCTCATAGAACTCAAATGCTCCATACATATTACCCGCATCAGTGATAGCAATAGCTGTCTGACCGAGCTCTTTGGCTCGTTTCACGAGTCGCTCAGGATCTCCGAGTGCCTGTTGGAAAGTATAGTGAGTATGCGTATGCAGATGGACGAATGACATACACGAGAGTATATGAAAAAGTGAAAGAAATACAAAAAAGAGTCAGATATTTGCATTTTGTTTCGAAGACTGCTATGATAACAGTATAGTTCTTAACTCAAGTCACTATGTCACTATTTGATGATCTCTTGAAGCAATCAGCTCCAAAAACACAATCCTCTGGACAAACATGAGGAAACCCTCCACAAGATGACCCACTCGTCGCAATCTCTCCGATCACTATCAGTGATGCAACTCCGATGGTATCCGTAGTAGATATCGTACAGCCTCCGATCGAGGTACCTGCAGGTACACCGATGCAGATCACCGAGAGCAATGACTCGATCATCATCGATGAGTCAGTACCAGAAATAACAATAACAGCACCGATCCAATCTCAGGAATATATCAATCCTGTGACTACAGCTGATGCTAGCGTTGCTGAGACCTCGATACTGTTTGATATGACAGATTCGTCTACACCATCTCTCATAGATACAATAGCTCTCGATACTCCTGAAACAGATTCATCAGAACTCTTCGATACACCTGCTTCTCAAAAAGCAGTTGAACTAGTATTTCATGATACCAATACCTATATCGATCATGCTATCGAAGAAGTGTCTGACCTGATCAAGGGTATCGATGTTGAAGATGCAACGACACTCGCCGCTGAAAATGAGCATAGACGACAAAAAGAACACTTTGCAGAACTCGAGGTCGCCGATGAGGTAACGCATCAAAAACATCTCGAAGAACGAGCTCACGCCGAAAAGATGAAAAAATATCTCGAAAAAGAACAAGGAGCCACTCTCAAAAAGAATGAAGAAAAAGAAGCAGTTTCTGCATAGTCTCAATATACAAAAAATCCTTGTTGCAAGTAATTGCAACAAGGATTTTTTGTATATATTAGTGAAAAAATCGGATACGATCAGCACTCGGATGAGTACGGAGTTTCTCGAGAGTCTTCGCCTCTATCTGACGAACTCGTTCACGTGTCACACCGAATTCTCGTCCTACCTCTTCGAGGGTATGCATATCACCACCATCGAGACCGAACCGCATCACTACAATCTTTTTCTCACGAGGAGTGAGGAAATCGAGCATCTCATACAGATTTTCTTTGAGGATGGCGAGATTGGTCGCCTTCTCTGGAGTGAGATACTTGTCATCTTCGACGAAGTCACCGAGTGTCGTATCCTCTTCTCCACCAACAGGGGAGTCGAGTGAGAGGATATCCTGTGATATACGCATGATCTGACGAACCTTGCGGACGTCCATATCCAACTCGAGTGCGAGCTCCTCCATGAGTGGCTCACGAGCGAGCTCCTGAGTGAGACGACGATACGTATGATTGAACTTGTTGATCGTCTCAACCATATGGACTGGGACTCGGATCGTGCGAGCCTGATCTGCTATAGCACGAGTGACACCCTGACGGATCCACCATGTTGCGTAGGTAGAGAACTTGAATCCTCGATCCGGATCAAACTTGTCCACAGCCCGAAAGAGTCCCACATTGCCCTCTTGAACGAGATCGAGGAGTCCGAGTCATCGTCCCATATACTTCTTGGCAATAGATACCACGAGACGGAGATTGGCCTCGGCGAGTCTCTTGCGAGCTTCCTGATCTCATTGTTGTATGAGATGACCGAGTCTGACTTCTTCATCCGCATCTATGAGAGAGAATCGTCCGATCTCATTGAGATACATACGGATCGAGTCATCAGATATTTCTGAGAGGTCGATTTCATCTTTCTTTTTACCTGCATCCTTGAACACATCCTCTTGATCGAGTGAGTCTACGAGTTCGATATGGAGCTTCGCAAGACGAGAAAACACCTCATCCATCATCTCGATATCATCACCTGGGGGCAATGCTGATATGACCTCATCATAGACAAGTCGTCATTCTGCTTTTCATTTTTTGATGAGGAGTTGGAGATCTGGAGTGAGTCCATCGAGGAATTCTTGTGGAACTGTCACATCGATAAATTTTTTGAGTGTTTTTTGACGACGCTTGTCCGTGAGAAAATCTTTTGGAGCCTTATAGGAATCTTTTTTCTTATTATCACCATCTTCATTTTCTTCGTCTTCATTTTCTTCGTCAAAATCCTCATCGTCATCATCATTGAAAGCATCATCAAAATCTCTCTCAATAATTGGATCCATATCATCATCCTCATCTTCTGACTTATCTCGTTTTAAGATGAATTCTTTAACTTTATCCTCTTTGATAGGAAGTGGTTTCGTTGGCTCGAGTACTGTGAGATCGGCAAGATCGATAGCCGAAAGGTCGATGCGAGAAAGATCGATTTCTTCTATTTGTGAATCGTCGTGAGCTGGCTTTTTTGCTTTAGTCATGGAAAGGAGCTTATGATTTAGAACTTCTACTAGATACAATTGATAGTTATTTGAGTCAGAGAAGTTTTTCTTTTTTGGCGAATTCTGATCTGAGGATATATACCTCATCACTATCCGGATCGAGACCTATGAGTTTTTGATTCTTTTCACAGGTGAGGAGGAGGACATGGAGCCCTCGGAGCAAGTCTCGAAAAGATCTCTCTATGAGCTCAGGATTGGCATCTATATGATCCGACTCGAGATGGAGATCGATGATACGGAGCATCTGCGTATCATCCGGCTCGAGCGTGGAACAGAGAGTACGAGAGAGGAGAGTAGCATCAGGTATAGATGTCAAATCGGCTACAGTATACACAAAATTGGCAGAAAACAAGTCCAAAAATTGGTACCGGTAAATATATCCAGCGATCAGATCAGGTAGGGAAGGAGCATACTTCTGAGACTTGGCATGGGGATTCTTATTTTCATCACTATTTTCTTTTTCTTCTGTTCTCTTTTTATCTCGTTCCCCTTCTCGTTGTTTTTGAGTGACTTCTCGTTTTACTTTTTTGTATTCACTATAGAGTATATCCATACTCACTCAGAGTACACGAGATATCTCCTGGAGATAAAAATCTACTTCGAGCTGACTCGATAATTTTACAATAATTTCGAGACACTTTTCTATGAGTTTTTTCCGTCCAATGAGTGTGGCCATATCATATTCTCGACCTCCTTCTCTCAGATAAAAATCGATTACTGAGAGAGAATCAGATCTGAGCGAGAGAAAATCTCAGCCACTCTTGATATAGTCATCAGGATCTTTGCCATTTGGGATTTGTATGATTCTAATTTCTATATCTTCATTCAACAGTTGTTCGATAGATGAGAATGTTGCCTTGACACCTGCATTATCTGAGTCTAAAGCGAGATATACCGTTTTCGCAAATCTCCGCAATAGTCGAATATGTTCCTTGGTCAGAGCCGTTCAACTGATTCCTACAGTATTATCTATACCAGCCTGGTGGAGGGTAACGGTATCCATCTGGCCCTCAACGATGAACACTTCACTCGTTTTTGAGATAGATTGTTTCGCCAGATGCAATCCATAGAGGATAGAGCTCTTATCAAATATACTCGATGCCGGAGAGTTGAGATATTTCGGGAGTGCATCTGTGAGGACTCGAGCGGTGAATCCTACAGTATGTCCCATCGTATTCGCAATAGGAAAGGTGATACGACCATAGAACTTGTCTCGAGACTCCGAAACAAAGAGTCCAGAATCAATAATAAAATCAGAAAGAAATCATGAATTCTTCAGAGCAAACAAGAGATCACGAGGCGAGGATGAATATCCAAGTTGGAATTTTTTGATGGTATCAATCGAAATCTGACGATCTGTCAAATAGGCAAGTGACCCACTATTTTCTGGGAGAAATAGTGCCTGATGATACCACTCTGTAGCGAGCTTATAGAGCTTGTAGAGATCTTTTCCTCGTTCAGATTGCTCTACAGAGAATTGTGTCTGCATCTCTACTCCAGCCTCTTTAGCAAGGATCTGGATCGCCTCTCGGAAGTCGATCTTCTCGATCTCCATGAGAAAGTTGATCGGTCATCATCCCTTGCCACAGGAGAAGCAGTGAGCAATATTCTTGGTCGGAGATATGACGAATGACGGACTCTTCTCGCTATGAAATGGGCAGAGTCACTTATAGTTGACGCCTGCCTTCTTGGTAGATACATATCGATTGACGATATCGAGTATCTGGATACGGGATTCGATGTCTTGAGCAATTGCCATGGAGAAAAATTTACTTTTTGATGACGAATTCTATCTGATCGATATTCCCAGATACGGACCTATTCCAAAATGGGTATGAATTAATGGTTACCTCTTTTACATGTCCAGTATTGAGAAGTCTGGTAATTGCCTCAGTTTTTGCGAGTCAGGCAATCGTGACCTTGAGATAGTGTGTGAGCTGATTTTTTGGATCCTCAAAGTCATGAGCAATACTCGTATTCATCTCCATAGTAGCCTTGATCGTCATATCATCTGGCGAACGAGATATGACTGAGCTCACACGGAGTGTATCAGCATGGACCGCTACCTCGTGATCTGTACCAGCCAGGAGTCCCTCACGGAAGATGCTCGTGAGGTAATCTATGGTTGCCTTGCGATCATAGGTCAGTGCCTTGACGAGAACAGTACCACGCATCTCAATTTCTTCAGCAAATTCTCAGTACTTTTGTCATGAGATGATCTCATAGGTTTCACCGGTAAATGCTACAGCATCTCCACTAAATAATGCATAATCATCACCTGATGATACTTTTTTATCATCAAGATTCTTCTGGAGAGTATTGCGAGCAACTCTATGAAGCTGTTCTTTGAGGAGTCCGGTAAACTTGGTCACCTCAGCCTCTGTCACAATATGGATACGGGGGGCTTCTCCTCCTACAAATGCTATTTTTGATTTCGCATAGATCTTATCTCGGTTGAATTTGAGACCAGGAATCGTGAGATCTACTCAGGATTGAATATTTCATTTTTGTCAGATGAGAGTTCCTGCCTCATCTCGTACATCAGAAACAATCTCGACATCGATCGTACCCATCTCAGTGATACCATTGAGTGACTTTGCGGGTGGTACATTGACCCAATTCACAGAGCGAAACACGACACCATCGAGAGTCACAAATCGAGTCTGTGGCTTGAGTGCCTGAGCTGTACTTGTCTCATTATAGACAGTTATGATTCATCTTGCGTTGGATGTCGAATTAGGATCGACTGTCTCGAGTTGGAACCGCATCGTATACGTCGTAGGAATATCGACTTCACGTAGGGGAAGAGTATTTCGTGTAGTGAGGAGTGATCCAGAGAGTCATTGTATATAGACGATATTGGCAGATATAGGACGGATAGAGATCTGCGGAGTTATCGTGATTATAGTTTTGGATACTGCAAAATGGAATATGAATAAAAGAAGCGTCATCGACATAATAAGTCATATGATGATGAGTGCAAAATGGGATCCATTTTTCTTGATATGGATGATTTTTTTCTTGGCATCTGTCTTCTCGAAAGCAAGAAAGTAGAGATATTGGATTCCTCGCCGTAGCTCATAAGTGAGATATGCCAACATGGACATATTATGGGTTGTTATATCCTTGGCCCCGTATTGTCGATCGAATTCTGCATGCACTCATGCGAGATCAGTCTGGATACCGAGAGAGTTTGCGATCAGAGATGATGGAGCATCAGGCAATATGAGACGGTATATATCACTCGGGAGACGCCGAGTCAGTACGAGAAAAAAATCCCGAGAAAGTGAAAAAGTAGCATCTGAAAGATCGATAGTGAGAAATCATGGATGAGATCTGTATTCTCGAGATATTTCTTTGAGTGCTGCCATCTGTGACATATCAGTGGTGATGTGGAGAGTGGTATTATTCATATTGATAGAGTACATAACGCATTATACGAACGAGAGGATCTTTACGAGTGAGGAGGAGCTCACTCGCCATCAGCGATAGTCATGATACGATAGCCTGATCATGAGTGATAGTTGGATTTACGTGCTTATAGAGCTTTTCTACAGCAAGAGTATACCCGAGGATATCTTGGAATATGTGACCAAAGCTATCATATATAGCATCATTCTCGAATATATTACCATGGAGTAGAAGTGAGTCAAATCTCATATCAATACGCTCCGTATGAAGGTAGGCAAAAAGAGTATCAGCTATATAAGAGAGAAAATCATGGGTAGCATCAGCTAAGTCTCCCTGGAGGCACTCAGATGGAGTACAAATAATATTCTCAACTTGAAGTGGTGACGCATTTGGCACAATACTACTAATCATATCCATCAGAGTCACGGCCCCGTATGGGAATGTCTCAAATACAACGATCTCATTATCCTCAAGGATCGATATAGTCGTATGTCCATATCAGATATCTACGAGACAGCTCACCGAGAAAATGAGATCAGATTTCTCGATAAGCTTAGGGAGGATGAGTGGAGCTGGTATGAGTGATATCGGTCGCTTGCCGAGATGAGAGACAATAGAACGTATCATATTGAACTCGCTCGATGGAACAAACACGTTGAGTACCGTGAGCCTGACTCGTCAACCCGCGAATCATATAGGACTCGTCACTTTACGTCCGTCTACCGATATAGCAATTATGGTTGATGATACGAGCTTGAGATCATCTCACTGTTTTCCATATTGCTTGCGACTCTTGGCATGAGCTCTATTATAGGATTCCTTTTCGATCCTCGATATCATATCATCGATCTCATGCATCGTAAGCAATGAGGTCACATCCGATCTGGTATACTGTGTAGTGATCATATCAGAGACAAATCATCGAGATGGAAAACTCATAATAATATCTTCAGGTAATGACTCGTGAGTATGTCCAGCCTGGATAATAGCCTGTTCGATATTGCTCGCGATACCGCTGATATCTGCCACCATACCATCTATCCAGTTTTTTCTACCTTGTCTCACACTAGAGAATCCAGTACTCGTGAGTATCCCACTCGTCATATCATATATCCCAGCTCGGATACGATAGAGACCGAGATCGATAGCAACGAATCTATGATAATCCTGAATATGCGAGAGTCGGAACGACATGGAAAAATAGAGGCCAAAAATATAAGCTATACTATGGAAATAGTCTAGAAAATCAACTATTTGCAAAAATATGAAAAATATGACATACTGACTGTATATATGAAGTATACTACACTGATTACATCGCGTCGTAATAGTTTTTTTTCTCTCGTGAGCTGGATACTCATGAGCATATCTACAACGATACTCTATCGCTATATAGTAGCTGCTCCGAACTGGGCTCCTGCCGACCTCGCACTCATCGATACAATATATTCGATTATTCGTATACTCATATTTATTATTATCATAGTACACATAGTGAGTCTTTTGTTTCGAGAGTTCGAACATTCTTTTCTCGCTGATGGAGCGGTGATACGGAGATTCCTTCCACTGATGAAAGTCATAATTCTCGGACTTATCTGGATAGGAGGTATATTTTCGATACTCGACGGCCTCCATATCAATACGACGAGCATCCTTACTGGTACAGGGATCGCCGGAGTACTCCTTGCCATAGCAAGTAGAGATATTATCACCAATCTATTCGGTTCGCTCTCTATATTGTTATCGCGAACATTCGAGATAGGGGAGATCATCCGTGTACAGCTGAGATCCAATGTAGCATATGAGTGACTTGTTGAAGAGATCACTCTCAACTATACCAAAATGACAAGGCTGACGGGAGAAGTCGTATTTATACCCAATAGACTCATATATACTGAAACTCTCGAGAATATATCTCGTCGTAGATTCTACGACTATGTATATCGTATACCATTCAAAAAACAATCGAATGTTGCTGATATAAAAACTCGTATGCGAATTATAGAGAGTAAAATCGCGAGTTATGATCCTATAGAGGTACTCTATGATACTGAGATCCCGAATGCCGTGGATCTCGTATATAAGGTCACAATTATGTTACCAGAGGAAAATGAAAAATTCGATTATGAAATCAGACATTTCCTCATGGAACATATATTCATCGAAGTAAGCAAAGAGCCTAGTGAAGGGAATAAGATATAAGTCGTATGATTTGCAAAAATAAAAATCCTCCTATAATCAAGAGGATTTTTATTCAATTTTTATGTCTAACCTCGCGTTCATACTCACTAGCCTAGTAGTCACAGCAATAGTCACACTATTGATTATGCCTCATGGCATTAGACTTTTTGGCCGACTCCGTCTCGGCAAAAATATCAGAACTGAAGGACTCATCGGCAATGCCACAGAGTTCGCAAGTCTCCATGCTGGCAAAAAATGAACTCCGACTATGGGTGGCGTTATCATTATTAGCATTATTCTCTTCATTGTGATGATATCCGTACTCACTCAATACTATGGCAGTAGCCTATCTGAAATATTCGGTGTCAGTTTTCGCTATAGTCTCTGGAACAGACGAGAGACATATATTGTCATATTCACACTCGTGAGCGTATGAGTCATCGGCATGATAGATGACTATATGAATATACGGGAAATAGGGAGTAAAAAATGACTTTCTGCAAAAGTAAAGATGCTCCTTCTCATCCTATTTGCACTTGCTGGAGCCTATTGGTTCTATGACAAACTTGATTATACAGGAGTACATCTTCCATTTTATGGTCAGATAGAACTCGGATACTTCTATATTCCACTATTTATACTCATCGTAGTAGCTACAGCCAATAGTGTCAATATAACAGACGGTCTCGACGGTCTCGCTGGTGGACTTTTATTATTCCAGTTTTTGGCATATGGAGCAATTACATATATGCAAGGGATGTTTATTTTGTCAGCATTTTGTCTGATTGTAGTAGGGGTACTTGTCTGATTCCTTTGGTACAACATCCATCCTGCCAGTATTTTTATGGGAGATACTGGTTCACTCGCACTGGGTGCGACACTCGCTGTTATAGCGATGATGACTGATACACTTCTTGCATTCATCGTTATGAGTACTATATTTATCAGTGAAACTCTTTCTGTTATAATCCAAATGACGAGCAAAAAACTGAGATCTGGGAAAAAAATATGGCGAATCGCACCGTATCATCATCACCTCGAAGCAATAGGATGGGCAGAAGAGACAGTTGTGATGCGACTCTGGCTCCTCGGTATGATATGCACAATAGCAGGGACGATACTCGCTCTGATAGGGCGAATATAGGGGATATAGATACAAGAAATACATTTCCTTATATTGTATCACTTTTGTATTCACCGGTGTATACTAGTATCCGCATCACAGAGCCATTTCAGCATCCATACGGGGTTACTGAGAATAGTGACTTTTCCCTGTATTAGACAGGAGAATATGACTATTGACAAGATATATTGTAGCCAATTTTAGAAGAAAATATTGCATTTCTTTTTCCTATGCCTATAATCGTTTCTGTCCTTTACTTCTTAATTTTTTCTCACTATGAAAAAGCAGGACTTTATCAAAGCTGTTGCCGCTAAGGCTGGTCTCAGTCAAGACGCTGTAACAAAGGCTCTCACGGCTCAGATTGAAGTTATCACTAAGTCACTCAAAAAGGGTGAGGAAGTAAATGTCACTGGATTCGGTGCATGGAAAATCTCGAATCGTGCAGCTCGTAATGGTGTAAACCCTAAAACAGGTGCAAAAATCCAGATCGCCGCTATGAAGACTCCTGTCTTCCGAGCTGGAAAAACTCTCAAAGAAGCAGTACGCTAGTCTACTCCTCTCAAAGAAGAGCAAAAAATACCTTCTCAAGTTCTTGAGAAGGTATTTTTAATTGGTATTTTTGCTTTTTTGAGCATATCAGTATATAGTAGTTACATAATTTGATAAAAGTATCTCGAATGTTCACTATAGATATCAGTCATCTCGCCTATGAGGGAGCTATGCAAAAACTCACTCCTATGCTCTCTGAGCCTGATAATATATCTTGTCAGATTGATTTCGATGCTGATCATGGAAATTCAAAAATTATCCGTGATTTTATCGGTCAGATTTTTGATCTCCATATGATCGAACATCCATGGAAAGGAAGATTCATACTCATCACTGATGAGCTCATCAACAATGCTATCGAGCACGGAAGTAGTAAGGGAGATATAGATAGTTGCATCATTGAAACATACAAAGATAGAGATGGAGAGTTCTCTATCAGTCTCGAGGTACATGATACTGGTACTGGTAAAGATGCCAAAGATGCCACACATATGGAGTCTATCAGGAACGATCGTCTTGATGATCATGATAATGTCGATGGTATCTATATGGAAAAAAGAGGGAGAGGACTCTTTCATATTACAGAGAAGCTCGTTGACAAGCTCTCATTCTCAGCGAGTCCTCGAGGATGACTTGCCGTAAAAATAGAGAAAAGTATACCAAAAACAGTAGGCAACTTATAAGTTCATTTTTTCCTTGCATTTAGAGAAAAATATTTATAATTGTAGGATGATTCCATTTCATCTCATCTATAGTTGGCTTTTCAAATCATTTCGCATCAATTGAGAAACGGAACTCATTGATAGACTCATTTCTGAGTGATATACGAGTATCATGATCATAAAGCGATCTTGGATATTCGCACTATTTATACTATGGATACCTATAGTTATTCTAGGGCTGTCTGGATTGAGTATATGGATAGCCCTCTACAGCTTATCTTCATCTGGTCTACAGTATATAATCATAGGAGGCAATATACTGATGAGCTTTATACTCATGATATCCTCATGGAGCTATATACGACATTTTCGTGAAATACAGAGTAGTGCTAGCATATCTACAGACCCCTCATTACTGAGAGCAGATCTCCATACATGAGATACATATTTTACGAGTTTCTTCAATTGGTCTATCACCAATCAGTTGATACTATCGATGACGATCATTTCAGAAATATGTCTCATAGTTATATACAAGTCTCGTCTTGGAGATCATTTTTGGATACTTTCCACAGACATACTTATTATCAGTCTTGAGATAGTATTTTTGAAAATGTATAGAAAAAGAATGATGGATCTAGAGATGGATTATAATATCGTAGTGCCCGGAAAGATATATTTCGTCAACCAGTCCGGTGTACTATCTGCGATACAGACAATCGAGAGTGATAAAATAAAAACAGTGAAATCCAGTTTTCCATCCAAAATTGCTAGTCTCTTTGACTATGGAACAGTAGATATCCTAACAGAGTGAGACACGCAGGCAATGATGGGCACTATGAGTATGTATTATGTGACTGACCCTGATAATATAGTTAGCAATATACAACTACTCCTCGATACACCAGAATGAGAACGAAAAACAAAAAATAGAAAAATCATAGAGTCACCTGTACCAATCCCAATCGAAAAATCTACAAAACTGATGGGACATACTCTTGATACAAGAGAACAGATACGTGATATACTGAAATAAAACTATACTATCCAGCTTCCATCCTCATAGATCCTCTGATCTCCGATATAGACTCACTCTGTTGCGATGAATACATCAATATGAAACCTCTGAATCATAGTTTTTGGGAGTTTTTTTCCATAAATTCCATGTTTTTTTCCGAGCGAGAGATGAACTCCGATCTTGCGTTCATAGAAGTTGATATCCGATAGGGGAGTGGTGGTCGTGATAGCAATATTGAGTCACATCCCGAGTTCACGCACCATCACCTCTCACTCGTACTCGACGATCCAGTTATATAGTTTTGCAAAAGGGGCAGGGAAGTCAGGACTTGGGAGTACTCGACCTCGCTCGATCACAAGTTCGAATGGAGTACAATGATCCACAGAGAAATCCTCTCGCGGATAGGATTCGATGAGACATCTTCCATTCAATGAATCCAGTTCGACTGACTCAGTGAAGACTTCACCGAGTGGGAATGTACCTCCCTTATTCACTGTCCCAGTATAGTCTCCTGTATTACCGCGAATATTCTCAAGAGATCAAAAAGTGAGAAATTCTCCGTTCACAGATTGTATTCTCATATTTCCTCACTTCGCATTGTTCTCTTCGATGAGCGTACGGAGGACTCACTCCTGTCTCACATACTCATCAGTCTGATATGAGAGGGAATTCGCGAATGTAGTGAACTCATTCTTCTGGATATAGGCAAGATGATTGAACTCGACCACATGGATACCGAGGTGGAATAATTCGAGTCGTATACGAAATGTCGAAAGTCGGAAGTTGGTCGACTGTACCAAGATAACAATAGATCAGGCGGGGAGTGACATGAGCTCGTTTTTGAGGATATCGATCTGTGGATCAACTATCACTGCATCGATATTTGTCTTCATTATCTCATGATGGTTGAGTCAGACTCGCTTATTTTCCTCGATATTATGTGAAGTAATTACTCGATTTTGCTCTACCAGATGTGGATTATCAGGATTGATGAGTCCACCACGGTAGAGTGGCTGTGGAGGATTTCGGAACTCGCGAATAGTCGCGCTAGAAAGGTGTGTAAGTACGGATATCCATGCATCCGAGAGGATACGAGCCAGTGGTGACTCAGTATCATAGAGGAAATAGACGGACTGATCCGTATATTCCATATTTTTCACGAGGATATCGTGACATGATTGTTCGAGCTGGGTTGTTGAGATCATGTGAGTAGTGTATACAAAGTTCTAAAAAGGCAAGAGGATATTATGAGAATAATTCTCATTTTTAAGAAGCTCTCTGTAAAAGAGAATATCTATCTGTTTCAGGGTGGACTGAGCAATTTCTTTCTCTAGTTCTTCAGGATTTGCAATCTCGAGCTCATCATACTATCAGTAATCAAATACCACAAACAAGATATCAAAAATTCGCTCATAGCGAGGTTTTGATTCTTTTTATGAGTATCGTATCGTCGTGTCTTGGAATAATATCTGCTCATTTTTCTTTTGCTTCTTTCTTTTTGTGAATTTTGATAGTTGAGTTTGGAATTTTAGAAAACGAATCGAAAACAGATTACAAAATGAACAAACCGAAAAGAAGAGCTTTTTTGGAGATTATCTGGCGAGAAACGAGCCCGATAAGATCCTATGCAAAGCTGATACTTTTGATTACAAAAATATAATAAGAAGAAACTCTTGCTTTCTCTACGAAAACTATATAATTACTACACATAAGTTACATTATGTGAAGTAATTTGTTTATAGATACATAGAGATAAAAAAGCTATATACTCTTCTATCTCTGCCTATACATATGTCACTGTACTCTCTCTTCCCATACTTTTCTATCATGCTTAGGGACGTTTAGTACATCTAAC
>JACMPW010000016.1 GCA_014377305.1 Candidatus Altimarinota bacterium
GGGAGCCATAAAAATTCCCAAAAAACCTTCTCTATTATGGGAAGGTTTTTTATAAAAATATCTATGATCCCATCTCTCATCACTCGTGTCATCACTGCCCACCCCGACTTCACCCATGATGAGGTCGCTGAAGTGTGTCAGGACTATATGGACTCGATGACGAGTGAGAAGATCAAAGATGAAACCAAGATAAAGCGTCTCATGAAGTACATCGAGAAAGAGTTCGAACTCGGCGAATCCAAGATCGAGAAAACCTCTAATAAAATCTACAATCTAGAGTCTGTTCCCGAGTATCTTTTTTCCGGGGAGTCTCGTATCGTCTCAGCACTCGTCTCTATCACAGGCCTCGTGAAAAATATCGAACAGACCGAGCTCTTCGCGGATGCCGAGATGCAGATCAACCGTCGTGACAAGGTGGCACTCATCGGCAAAAATGGAGCTGGAAAGACTACTCTACTCAAGATGATCATCGGTCGAGAGGGCGAATATAAGGGAACTATAGAAAAGGCGACAGGACTCAAGGTGGGATATCTCTCCCAGGATCTCTTCTGGCAGGATATGAGCAATACCCTCAGAGCCGAGATGCTCATGGTATTCCCAGATATCACAGAGCGGATAGTCAGACTCACCGAGATCGAGTGGGACGATAACCAGTGGGAAGAGACGGATGCGATCAAAACATACCTCCGAGACCATGATGGATACCGTAGATATGATCTCCAGACGGAGATACTCAGATATTTCGGATTTACCGATGCGATGCTCGATCAGCACGTACTATCGCTCTCAGGAGGTGAACAGACCAAGGTACAGATCGCGAAGTTCCTCATCACTGAGGTCGATCTCCTCATCCTCGACGAGCCGACGAACCATCTCGATATCGAGGGGATTATTTTCCTCGAGAGATTTTGCAAAATCTGGAAAAAGGCTATCCTCTCCATCTCCCATGATGTCCGTTTCATCGATAATACCTCGGATCGGATCGTGGAGATCTCAGGAAAAAAACTCAATAACTACCAAGGCAAATACGCGGACTACCTCGTCGAGAAACAAGCGAGATATGATAGACAGCTACGGGCACATACACTGCAAAAAAAAGAAATAGAAGAGCAAGAAGCGTGGATCAATCGGTTCCGCTATACTCCGTCGAAGTCCAACAGTGTCCAGAGTCGCATCAAGCAAGTGGACAAGATCGAGCGTATCGACAAGCCTGAGGGCGAGTCAACAGTCAGGAATATCACTATCAAGGCAGGTAAGCGACTCCCAGAGAAGATCATGACGATCACGGATCTCGCTGTCGGATACAACACACCGATCATCACGACTCACGGAGAGCTGATAGTGAGAAAAGATGAGAAAATCGGGATCATCGGACGCAATGGTGCTGGGAAGACGACACTACTGAAAACCATCCTCGGAGAACTCCGAGCCCTCTCAGGAACCGTCACGACCAATCCAAATCTCATTATCGGATCCTATTCTCAGGTGCTCGCCGACCTGGACGGGAGTGCGAGTATCATCACCGAGCTCACTCGCAACTCTGGCAACGAGGGCGAGATCCGAGCAATGCTCGGTGGACTCCTCATCACGGGTGACAAGGTAGATCAGACGATCGCTACACTCTCAGGTGGTGAGCGGGCCAAGGTGGCACTCACGAAGATGCTCCTCACTCATCCTCATGTCATCATCATGGATGAGCCGACGAATCACCTCGATCTCCACTCCAAGGAAGTGATCAAAAATATGCTCGAACACTTTGACGGGACGAGTCTCATCGTCTCACATGATCGGGATCTGCTCGAACATATATCGAACCGTGTCTGGCTGATACAAGAGTGAGTACTCATGACTTTCGATGATCCTGAGCGAGGTTTTGTTGAGGTGTTTTAGTTCTATTTTGTTATACTAAGGTACAGGAGATCTGTCAAAAAAGTAGATTCTTCCTATTGTCAGAATGACAAAAAATAAAAAATTGATCAGTATTGCTATTCGGCTATATCGAACTATACTGGATTTTTATCATCTCCACTATGATCCACCTCCTCCAAGAGATCCGTATATTGAAACAAGCATGAAAACTGCATACCAAGCTCATATTCCGTACTCGGATGTTATTTGTCATCGCAATGATACTCCTAGGTATCGTCATATACAACATATTATGGAGAGATATCGATATACTTATATCAGTCAGCCTCGGTATAGTTGGTTTTATATTGGGACTCTATATATTCAGTGAGATGAATGTAGTCAACTGGAATGAGGAAGAAGAGATACTGAAGTCAGGCAAGATGGATAGAGTAGGATTCGTCGCACTCGGACTTTATATAGTCTTTGAGATCGGACTCAGAACCTTTTTGAATCGATACTTCCCTACTAGTGTTGTCCCACTCCTCCTCTCGGGTATCTGTGGCACGATCCTCGGGCGAGCCATCGGCACGCTGGTAGAGATCCACAGAGTCTATCAGATGCAATCATCAGAAAAACATAAGTAGGAAAAGTATATTTTCTTATCAAGATACAGAACCAAACTCTTTATCTTGTATAAAGAGTTTTTTGTATATACTTCTCATATGAATCACCTCAATATCAACATCAATACCTATGAGCGAGACGGTGATATCATCATCGGAGATATCCATATGATCATCAATCAGACCGACAGGCTCGCTCTCATAGGGCCCAACGGTGTGGGCAAGAGTACTCTGATGCGGATCATCTCTGGAGAGATATCTGAGTATGATGGGAGTATAGAGAATATCGGTGGTATGACGCTCGGATATCTCGAGCAGATACACTTCATGGATGAGTCCATCACGATACGAGATGAGCTCCGAGATGCTTTCGCAGAGATACGACAACTCGAGAGGATCATAGCAGTCGAAGAGGAGAAAATGGGTGAAACGGGAGAATTCGAGGCATATACCGATGCTATCGATCGCTACAAGATACTCGGTGGCTATACCTATGAGAACGAGGTAGAGAGAGTCGCCCGTGGGATCGGGATATTTGACCTCCTCGAGAAACCACTATCGAATGTATCTGGTGGAGAGCGCACCAAGATTGCCCTGGCGAAGATATTGCTCTCTCGTCCTGACTTTCTCCTCCTCGATGAGCCAACCAACTTCATCGATCTCGTCTCAGTCGAGTGGCTAGAGCACTACCTCGAGCACACGTGGAAGTGAGGCTATATCATCGTCTCACATGACCGTGAGTTCCTCGACCGTACCTGTAGTATCACTCTAGAGGTACTCGGCAAAGACGGTATCAATACCTATCATGGTGACTACTCGTATTCAGTAGAGGAACGCAAAAAAGTGAGCTATATTCAGGATAAAAGATACGAGGAACAACAGATCCATATCGAGAGTGAAAAGAAACTCATCAACCGATTCCGAGCGGGATCTCGCTCAGGATTCGCAAAAAGTCGAGAGCGTCAACTCGAAAAAGTCGAGATCATAGAGAAGATAGAGACTCGCATCTGAGTCAACTTCATATTCTCATATGACAAACATGGCCCCGAGACACTCATCAAGATCGAGGATACATTCATCGGACGACATGAGCCACTATTTTTCATCAAGAGTGCAATATTGTCTCGGTGAGATCGGGTATGAATAGTATGAGAAAACTGAGTTGGGAAATCTACACTCATAAAAACGATACTCGGACAGATGAAACCACTCGAGGGATATCTCAGTATCCATGAAAATGCTCGCATTCTCTACTTCTCACAACTCCACGAGACACTCGACACGAGTGTGAGTATATATGACAACTTCGCTCGCCATGGACTCCCCTACTCTCGTGAACGAGTCGGGAGTATCATCTCGACCTATGGGTTCGAGTTCGCAGACTACACCAAGATCGTAGGCAATCTCTCTGGCGGGGAGCGGTCTCGCCTCCTTTTTGCTATATTGAGTCAAAATACTCTCGCTTGGAAATATACCAAAAAAACTAATAATCCAGAAGATGAATACCTCATTCCAGAATCTTCATCTCTATCTAATGTCTTAGTTTTTGATGAGCCAACAAACCATCTCGACGCTGATACGAGAGAGTCACTAGAGCGATCGATCCGTCAATATCCAGGTACTGTACTATTCATCTCTCATGATCGCTACTTCGTGAACAAGCTCGCAGAGCGTCTCTGGATCATCGAGGATGGTGAGCTCATCATCTCATATGGCAACTACGAGGACTATAGATACAAGCGTGAGCGAGGGATCGACCTCGATATGAGCCTATTCAATGTCGATGGCGAGATGGATCTCGTACTCGAGGAAAAGCTAGGTGTAGTAGAGGCTCGACGAATCAAGGAGAAGTTCGCTAGACGCAAGCTCAAGAAATAATAAAAAACTCTCCCCCCGAGTAATCGAGGGGAGAGTTTTTTATGAATCAGTTTTTATTCAATCCTATCAACTATTGTATCACTGATATATTGTAGACCATAGATGGGAGATCGATAGCCGCTGCAGATACATTGCAGAATTTTGCCTCGACCGTATTGGCGGCTGACACTCGAGTATATGCTATGATCATACGATCAGCAAGGGCTGATGTAGGTGATATGGTAGCGACTCATCCGACGACAGCATTGGTAACAGTGAATGTCTGAGCAAGACAAGCAGATGTTGCAATAGATGCTATATCAACAGTAGGTGCCGCCTTGATAAAGGCATTGAGCTGAGTTCCGTTGGTTCCGAGTTTAAATGTACCAGCTACATCCAGTTTCGATGAAGGACTCACACCGATACCAACATTTCCCGATGTATCGATCCTCATACGTTCAGTATTATTTGTCGCAAATACGAGTATACCATCTGCAGGAGAGAACATACCACCATCAGTATCTCCAGGAGAAGAAAATAGATATCAGTTTGATCCATTGAACAGTGATCATCCGACTGCTCGTATTCCTCCATCTACATCAAGTAGACTCGACGGTATCGGTGTACCGATACCGACAGCTCCAGTACTCGTCATACGCACTACTTCGACTGGTGCCACATTGGTCGTTGTACTACGATTGGCGAATACGATATCACCCTGAGTATTCCCCGTAGTACTCGTCGTGATAAATCCTATCTCTGCAGGAGCATACCTGGTCGTACCAGCGAGTCCACTATACCCGAATCCGATAGTCTGGATTGCTGTGATCCTATTCTCGAGTCCTCCGATATTGAGATATGGGATACCATATGCGACTCCGAGATTGGCATCAGCTCATTGTACTCATCGCTTGATCATCATCTGTGGGACTGCAGAGCTGGTAGAGCCTACAGGAGATCCTGCTACAACAAAATGACGATCTGGAAATGAGGTACCGATACCGATCTGCCCTCCTCCCGTGATCGCCTGGAGCTGTGAGTTGAGTCCCGTATTGATATAGAGATACTCATTGTGGTTGGCTGGGATCGAGAGGACTCGCTGCCATGGAGCTGGGGTCTGATAGGGTGAGTCATTGGTATAGAGTCATCCAGTACTATTACCATTGAACCGACCACTACGAGCAAAGAGTGGAGCATCACCACGAGCACCGAGTGCGAGCTGATAGCCAAATGTATCTCCCTTCGCTGACATGGTGAACGAGTTATATGGACTCGCGGAGATACCTGTGACAGGATCTGGATCGACACAATCATATGCCCCAGGAGAACCATAGGTACCAGTTATCGAACAGAGTGCATCCGTACCATTTTCCTTGAAATATGGTCCATTGTTTGATGGTCCATCTCATTTGCTCACGACGAATGACTGCTTACCTGGAATGGCAAAATATTGGTTGAAGTCATAACTCACATTGAATGTATTGAGATCAGGATTGGGCGTGGGAGGTGAACTACGGAGAGTACCCGTGTATACGGCAATATTACTGATTGGACTAATCGGAATGACCTTTCCTGATGCATCGACACCGAGTGCGAGCACATTGTTTGAGGTGAGAGGAGTCGAGAGATTGATACGAGAGAACTTGAGTCCAGAGTCGTTGGCGATACCAGAGTCGATGACAAACTTGGTAGTGAGACTCACTCCTGTTCCTACACCGATATTGGTCCCATTATCGAATATCTGAGAAGCATAGAGTCCAGTACCTCCAGTACCAAATTTGGAGATATAGTTCTCTACTCCTCCTGTGATACCTGTAGCTGTTGCACCTGAGAGTGATGATGACCATGTGGCGAGACCGGTAGCATCTGAGGTAAGGATCTTGCCTACACCTGGCGTACCACCAGTGATACGCACCGTACCAGATACTGTCAGAGTAGTAGTAGGTGCGTTGGTACCGATACCGACGAAGTTGCCTACATTGTACATCACTGATCCTGTGAGAGCATCTCAAAGTGTAGCATCTGCTCGTGGTATCTGATTTGGGAGAAATCCCAATCCTGAAACACCTGCCGACCATGCACAGTTGGATCACATCTTATTCACTCCGTTGATCCACATACGACACTCTTGTCCTCCATTCTCAGAGAGAGTGAGCATCGGAGTAGTAGAGTTCGTACTACCGAGAGATTCTACTGTAATATATCCGACTGTTGCAGCACCTCATAGAATACTAGAGATATCACCTATGTAGAGTTTTCATCCTGTTTCATAGAGTTGTGAGTTGCTGATGAGTCCGCCACTATCGAATTTGGATATATAGTTCGGTGTACCACTACTGCGGACGATATTATTGAGACCTGCCCAAGACGATATACAGATATCATTGATGCAGAGTCCACTACCCGTATTGAGTATACTCCCTGATCCTCGCATATCGAACATGTACTGTGGATTGATGGTATTCATACCGACTCGAGAACCAGTATAGTAGAGTGATGTCGAGTAGAGCCCAGTACCTCCAGCTCAGAAATATGGCATATAGTATCCAGAGCCTCCTATGATCCCTGTAGCGGTAGTGCTACCTGAGAATCCAGTCATCCAAGTAGCAAGACCGCTCGCATCTGAGGTGAGTATCCGTCCGAGACCAGGCGATCCACCTGCTATACGTATCTGATTAGAGAGATACAGATTCTGCCATGGGAGAGCAACCGATCCGATATCACGATACATCGCTGGAGCAGCTGCATCAGGGAGGAGGGATCCTGATACCGTCACATTGGCGACAGTACGATTGACTATCGTATCCGTGATGACCTTGCCCTGGACAGTGATGTCACCCGTGATCAGTGCTGATCCTGATACACTCAGCTTCGCCGATGGAGTCGATGTGCCTATACCAACATTGGATCCTGAGTTATAGATATTGGTCGAGGATACCCAGGTAGTACCGTTGTAGTAGAGAGTAGATCCAAGTACTGATCCAGATATCGAGAGTCCTGTAGCAATCGGAGATGTCCAGCTCGCCACACCGAGTGCATCAGATACGAGATAGTATCCACTCGCAGAGCCAGTACGGAGACGGATCTGTCAGTTGACATCGAGTGTGGATGTAGGAGTTGTAGTACCGATACCTACTCCTGTACCAGTATCAAAAATCTGAGATGCGTAGAGTCCTATACCTCAGGTACCGAACTTGGATATATAGTTCTGAGTACCTCCTATGATTCCTGTGGCAGTAGCACCCGAGATGGATGAAGACCAAGTAGCGAGACCAGTAGCATCTGAGGTGAGGACTTTGCCGAGACCTGGTGTACCACCAGTGATCTTGACTTGTCACGCGACTTCGAGACGAGCTCATGGACTCGCAGTACCGATACCAACTCCTGTACCAGTATCAAAAATCTGAGAATTGGCTATGATAGATCCGTTCCACTTGGTTACATAGTTCGCGAGTAGTCATGAGCCCGATATACCGATAGAATCATTGGAACATATCCAGTTGGACAGTGTACCACTCCAAGCAAGAATCTGTCCAGCAGAACACGGAATATTGTTGGGACGATAGTCCAGACTGGCCCCTGCTCATCCTATACGCACTGATCCAACAATATCGAGACGAGCTCATGGAATAGTAGTGCCGAGTCATACTCCTGTACCAGTATCATAGAGTTGTGAGTTGTTGATACCAGTACCCGTAGGGGTATACTTGGCTATATAGTTGGTCGTACCGACGAGTGGACCTGCGAGACCGAGAGTAGTAGTAGATGGTGCAGCAGCTGGAGTCTGCCAAGTCGCTATACCCGATATATCACTCGTGAGCACTTTACCAGTTCCCTCCGTTCCATCTACGATCTTGATATTTCCTGAGAGATCGAGTCGAGCCAGTGGATTGAGTACCCCTATACCGATATTCCCATTGTATCCATAGAGTACATTTCCGATATTGATCTGATTCGAGAGGGTATCAGATATATTCGGTTGAGTATTGTATCCGATGAATATGTTATTATTCCCTGATGTGAGATTGGATCCTGCAAGATATCCGAGAGCCGTGTTATTGTATCAGACGGTAGTATTATAGAGTGAGCTCATTCCGATTGCACTATTCTGGTATCCGGTGATATTACTGTAGAGTGCATTATATCCGTTGGCTGTATTGGTGGGGATATTCGAGGCTCATCGTCCCACTGTGATTCAGTTGATAGTAGCGTCTGCGGTAGTGACGAGATTGCTACTAGCACCAGAGAGACGCATCCCCTCGATACTATTGCGTCGGAATACGAGATCGACATTATCAGCCGTACCAACATAGTCAGTTGCTGAGGTAGTACCAGAGTTGCCAGTCTGCCGCCAGAATGCTCCAGAGAGAGCAAAGTCTGCAGTACTCACAGAGGGCTGCCATGAAGCGAGACCTGTTGCATCAGAGGTCAATACTCTCCCTGAGGCAAATCCACCACCCGTGATACGAATTGTCCCTGCGATATCGAGCTTGGCCCCTGGAGCTACCGTACCGATACCGATATTGGTACCGTTATCGAAAAACTGAGATGGATAGAGTCCTGTACCTCCAGTACCAAATTTGGATACATAGTTCGCGACTCATCCAGTGATCCCTGTTGCTGTAGCACCTACTATTGCGGACGACCAATATGCGAGACCCGTCGCATCGGAGGTAAGTACACGATTGAGTCCAGGAGCTCCTCCTGTGATCTTCATCTGACCGGCTACTTCGAGACGAGCAGTCGGAATAGCGGTACCGATTCCAACATTGGTACCATCGTCATAGATCTGAGAATTGTTGATCCCTGTACCAGTAGGAGTATACTTAGCTACATAGTTCGGTGTACCGACAAGTGATCCCGAGAGTGAGAGTGTAGCACCAGATACTGGCGTGATAGGCAGAGTACTACATATCTGTACTCCTGTCGAGGTGAACCCGATGATGATCTCATTCGAGAAACATATATTGGAGAATATATTAGTAAAATATGTATTGAAATATCACCCCGTCACCTCACTCCCTCCAGGATTGGGGAGAGTAGGATAGGTCACTGCGTATAGTGATGATAGCATGAGACTCGTCGAGAGAGAGATGATGAGTGACAGTCGAGAGAGAGATGGTCGCATGGAGAATGAGGATATATACTATAACTATGTAAAATCAAATCTAGTTGACTACTTCGCGAGTCTCGCCTCGATAGCATCGAGTCGTTTTTTGAGTGACTCATTCTCTGATCTGAGGACAACTATATCAGCTTTGTTTGATTTGACTATGGTAGCGAGTTCTTTGATAGCCTCGATCACTGGAGCGATGAGATGTCCATATTCGACGTTCTTGTATGTTTTTTTGGAGTCTGGATCAGTGTATTCTCATACAGCATCAGGGAATATTTTCTCTACCTCTTGGGCTATGAGTCCGAGGTCTTTTTTATCATCTTTTTTCCACTTAAAGTAGTATCCATTCATCGCTGTGACCTTATCGAGAGATGATGTGATTTTGACGAGGTCTTTTTTGAGACGAATATCTGAGATATAGTAGTAGGCTGGAGAGTTCATATATGCACCGGCCTGTATGACTGAGTCTACATACATATATTTTCATCCGTAGCTGCGTATCCACGTAGGATCAGTCATCCACCATCCTCATCCATAGGGCTGAGAATACCATCCAGCATTCCCATTGGATCTGAACCATCCATTGTTAAATATCTCATTTCCTGTTATAGATCAGTTAGCATTGATATTTCCTATGTTATTCTGACCACCGTTAGTATCCCAGTATACCATCCAGCTGCCGTATCCATTGAGGAATCAGATCACATTGGAGTTCGCATGGATAGACTTGGGTCATCCGGCTGATTCATCACTATCAGGCATAAAGAATTGTGAAGATGTAGTACCCATAGCACCATTGGCGGCCCTAGCACTATCTACACGTACTCCATAAGTATTGGCTCCGTTCCATCCCATCAGAGTAGGATAGCTTCATGTCCATTGTGCTTGTGAGTCTGTATTGCTGATACCTCCTCCAGCAGGTGATGACCCAGCAGAGGCATCGATGATAACATGACCATTTCCATAATTTTTCCATCTCATATATTGAGAGGTACCGATATCGTTACTCGAGTCGTTACGAGCAGTGTCTCAGAGTGACTTCGCTGTGACTCCAGCCCATGCTACATTCGTTGCACTATCTGCATTATCGACTCTACCATTAGTATTAGCATCACAGCTACTTCCCCATCCGCCCTCACATCCGACTTCGAACATACGTACTCGACCAGTGACATTGTTTGCGGCAAATGCTGGCGATCCAGTGATACCTGTCCATGGAACTGATGAGGCAGCTCATGGGGTGGCCCAACTCGCAAGTCCAGATGCATCTGAGGTGAGGACTTTGCCATTTCACTGTGTACCATCTGTGATCTTAATATTACCTACAATATCAAGCTTGGCTCCTGGAGTCGCAGTTCCGATACCGATATTTCCTACACTATCTACTCTCATACGTTCGACGTTATTTGTTGCAAGCAGGAGAATACCGTCTGCAGGAGAGAACATGCCACCGTCAGTATCTCCAGGAGATGCAAATGAGTAACCATTGGTCGAGTTGAATACTGATCCACCGAGAGCTCGTACTCATGCACCAGCAGTCATAGATCATGCTACTGTTTCATTGCCACTCTGATCCACTTGCCATCTCGCACTTGGTGCAGACCATCCTCCGAGACGGAATACGTTGTCAGGATCGAGACCGAGATTGATAGCATATGCACCCGCACGATGGAACGACATAGCAGCCGCACCTCCATCAGTCGAATATGCTTCGAGTCAATAAGTATTATTAGATACAAGGTATGATGTCGCTCACTTATTCGAGAGGAAATACTTGACTCCAGTGACCGTCTGAAAACTCGAGAGATCGAGAGCATCTGTGATACCATATCATGCTATAGTAGTAGGCTTACCAGTCAAACCAGCCCATGCTACATTCGTTGCACTATCTGCGATATCGACTCTACCATTAGTATTAGCATCACAGCTACTTCCCCATCCGCCCTCACATCCGACTTCTAACATACGTACTCGACCAGTGACATTGTTTGCGGCAAATGCTGGCGATCCAGTGATACCTGTCCATGGAACTGATGAGGCAGCTCATGGGGTGGCCCAACTCGCAAGTCCAGATGCATCTGAGGTGAGGACTTTTCCGGCTCCTGGGGTACCACCAGTGATCTTGACTTGTCCTGCTACTTCGAGTTTGGCTCCTGGTGCAGAGGTTCCGATACCTATATTCCCACTCGTTCCATAGATCCAGTTCCCTATGGAGAGCTGATCAGTTGCGGTAGGTGATGCTACCTGAGAATTGTATCCGATAACAATATTGGATCATCCTGTGGTGATATTGGAGCCTGCACGACTACCAATGGCAGTATTGTTGTATCCTGTCGTATTTGCTACAAGTGCATTGAGTCCAATTGCTGTATTTTCAGACCCTACAGTGTTCACCTGTAATGAATATGACCCGACCGCTGTATTCCAATTTCCAGAGGTATTAGACATTAGTGATGTTATACCGATTGCTGTATTCCAGTGTCCATTATTGGATCCCAGTGTATAACTTCATATAGCAGTATTATAATTACCAGTTGTGTTATTATTAAGTGTATAACTTCATATAGCAGTATTCAGCTGACCAGACGTACCTAAAGTATAAGAACTTATTCAATAACACGTGTTACCCATTCCGCTTCCTGGACATACTTGTCATGATGTTGCAGTGACCCAACTTGCCAATCCACTCGCGTCACTCGTGAGTACTTTGCCTACTCACTGAGTGCTATCTGCTATTTTAATATTACCTACAATATCAAGCTTAGCTCATGGGACAGTAGTACCAATACCGACATTACCACTCGCGAGAGAATAGAGTGACTGATTGAGTGCAACCATACTATCAGCGTTACCTATTACTATAGGACGATATCCATTCCATCCACCATATGGACTACCTGATGCCGTGAGGAGGAAGTAAGTATTACCACCATCATTGCGGATAAACGAGCCATAGTTACCATACACAGCTCGGAGTTGTCATCCTGCACCGATATTGGATGAAACAATCTCACCATCGACTTGGAACTTCGATACAGGATTCGCAACTCCTATACCTATATTTCCACCACTTCCGTAGATCCAATTCCCTATCGAGAGTTGGTTAGATCCTACATTAGATGCTACCTGTGCATTGCTACCTATAGCGATATTGGATGAGCCTGTAGTGATGTTGCTACCAGCAGAGTTACCAAGAGATGTATTGTTGATTCCGGTGGTATTGGCATATAGAGCCGCATATCCATTGGCAGTATTATTGTTTCCGGTGGTATTCCATAAGAGACTCTGATATCCTATTGCAGTATTTCCTACTCCAGTATTCGCACTTGCTGGTGCTGATCCACGAAGACTCTCATATCCAATGGAAGTATTGGTATTGGTCCATGGAGTGGTGGTATTATTAGCGAAATATTGAGAATTGTATCCGATAGCAACACCATTGGATCATGCTTTATTACTAAGTAAGGTGTATGCTCCGTGTGCAGTATTATTGGATCCAGTAGTTAGATCAGGGTCAGCGAAATAACCAAACATGGCATTGGAGGATCCTGTAGTAACTCCAAATGCCGTATATCTTCCAAAAAATGAATTATAAGAATAATTTCCACCAGTAACACCATATCCGGCATAATCTCAGACAACAGTATTATCAACACCTGTTTGATTATAGTATCCTATCCAGTTTCCTATTGCTGTATTTCTTGATCATGTGGTATTTGCACCCAAAGAATAATAACCTGCTGCAATATTCATACCTCCACTTATATTACTAGCAAGAGATCAGAATCATATTGCCGTATTATTAGCACCTACAGTATTATTCGACATACTTGAGAAACCGATGGCAGTATTAGCATTAGCAGTGTTATTATAGAGAGCGCTGGCTCCATTCGCAGTATTGTACATACCGGTAATATTGGAGCTGAGAGTAGAAGCCCCAATCGCAGTATTATTGGTTCCAGTGGTATTGGCCTGGAGGGCTCTATTTCCTATTCCGATATTCCCAAGATTCATACTACTAGCAGATCCGGCACCGAGACCGAGATAGGTATTATTGTTATCAGTTCCTCCTATGATCCCTGCTTTGGTTCCATTGACCTGAAATACGAGAGCCTGATTATCAGTTGTACCGATGAAATTGGTTCCAGAATTAGTTCCAGCATTTCCAGTGAGTCCCCATCCAGATGACGCAGCCGTCGTCCAACTCGCGAGTCCACTCGCATCACTCGTGAGGACTTTGCCTGCCCCAGGAGTACCTCCAGTGATCTTGATTGTACCTGCTACTTCGAGCTTGGCTCCTGGAGTCGTGGTACCGATACCGACGTTCCCCCCTGCAGCATTGATCGCGACAGCAGTATATGGAGAGTCTGATTGGATGTTGAATACCCCACTCGCATCGATACCTGTCCAATACTTGCGGACACCACCGATTAGCCATTCTATATAGTTGTATGTGGTACCACTTGTCTTGTTGAGTCTGAGGAGATTGTCCTGTGTTCCTGCTATCTCGAGCTTGGCTCCTGGAGTGTTTGTTCCGATACCGACATTGCCTGCTCCAGTGAAGTATATATTAGTTCCAGCATCAGTTGATGTCCAGTATTGCGTGCTAGCTGATGCGGTACAGAGCAATATACCAGTAGTAGAAAAGCCCCTAAGAACTTGACCACCACTACATCCGGTTGTGTTAAACATATTTGTAAAGTATCCATTGAACGTACCACTACCCACCTCTCCAGTAGGAGTCGTAGAGGGATATGGAATGGCTCATACTGATGGAGTGAGTATGAGTGCTCCGACGAGTGAGAGGAGAGAGATGAGTGAGATATATATTCGCATACTGGGATAATTAGAGAAATATGGAAACAAACAAAGTGATGAGCTATCTCGACTCGGCGAACCCTGGTGGAGGATCAGTGAGTATCATCGGATCATACTCGATGACCATGACAGCATCTTTGATTTTAGCTACACTTGATCTCTGAGTTGGGAGTGATGATTGACTAGTAATGAGAGGATTATAGGTACGGAAGTAGTCCCAGTCATAGGAGTATACATTGGCTTGGTTACATCCAGTCACCAGTGCTGGGCAGATAGGAGGAGTTTGCTGAGATCCACCGATAGTATTTTTGGATGCCATGAGACCTCGGATATAGAGTTGGTTCTGTGGGATATTCCAGATACCAGTATTGCTATATTTGACTATAGGAGATGCACTCGATGCCTTGTCTCATGAGAATATACTCCCCTCAGCATAGAGGTATCCATATATACGCTTGACTCCGTCGCCGATGACGATATTACCACCATTGCCAGCGGCATCCTGCAGTGCAATGAGAGCGATAGTAGGATCAGTCCAGATATCATTTACTCATGTTTGAGTGATGACTATATCTCATCATATCACTATGAGTGATCTTTTCTTTGCTGTGAGATATGGGGTGAGTGAGGAGTTCTCAATACGCAGATCAGATCATTTTCTGATAATAAAATTGAACTTGGTATCAGTACTCACTGGATCGAGATCACTATCACTGATATTTCTCGTCATGAGAGCAATATTGCGACGGATCATATTGAGTATGCTCGCATGATTGATGGTCTTATAGCTATATCAGACATCTTGATTGACGACACCGTTGTTCTGTACAGAGAATACTTTGGTGCCCGCTATATTCCCGACGATTGCTATCTTGGAGACAAAGTTTATCGGGACACCTGCGAGCGGGTCGACGACGGTGCTCGGTGTTGGGAGGAGAGATCCTGATATACTCGTCCACATAGGGATCCATCCGAGTGATCGACTCCATGCCCAACCGGCGAGATTGCCAGTATTGGGATCAAAATATACACCAGTCCCAACTCCGATATCTCCCTGAGAGAGAGCTATCCATCCAGCGTTCTGACTCCAAGCATATCCACTGGCAGGACACGACTGAGTAGCACCTGTCCAGATAGTAGAGGGACAGTTGACTCGAGCGATGCTCGTAGCAGTCAGATCACCATGTGAGAATGTTGTCCATCATACATTACCGAGCCAGAATGCACCCGATAGAGTACCATCAGATCTGATCTCACCATTTCCAGCATCAAAATTGACTACTCCAGGGTATCCACCACCCGTGAAACTAGTACCAAGATCACCACTCCAGCCATTGTGGAGAGGAAATACTCACCGAAGTGAGAATGATGGATTTCATACTGCTAGCAATACCCCAGAGCATACGAGAGAGAGAAGAAGTACGAAGAATATTTTGCCTTTCATAGTATGCTGTATATAATTAAGAGACATTGTATCTGTCAGACAGTAAAAATCAAAAAAAATCACTTCACAAAGAACAATCAGATTGTATTGTATAACTCCTGTATTCATATGTATATCTTCGATCTTCATTTTTACGCTCTCCATATAGCTCCAACTTGGTATGGTCTCTCGTATGCTCTTGGGTTTATTATTTGTTACTTTTTTATGAGATACTATTTCTCTTTCAGAGAAATAGGCCATATTGATACACTCCTATCCTACATATTCGCAGGGATCATACTTGGAGGTCGTATCGGATATATTGTACTATACAATCTCTCATACTTCATAGAGCATCCGATGAATATGATACGAATATGGGAATGAGGGATGAGTTTCCATGGAGGACTCATCGGTACGATACTCGCAGTACTATTTTTTGCATGGAGATATCACTATCCGTTCTGGTCACTCATCGATACGCTCGCTATCGTCATCCCTGTGGCCCTCGGACTCGGTAGAGTCGGCAATTGGATCAATCAGGAACTCCCAGGGTATACACCATATGACGGGATATTCCCGATGCAGATCGCCTGAGTAGCACACTTCCCTTCTCCACTGCTCGAGATGCTCCTAGAGGGTGTAGTATTATTTATAGTGATGCTTATAGCATGGAGATCTTCGACCAAGCGAAATCCCTGATTTTTATCTGGGATTTTTCTCATCGGATATAGTGTAGCTCGGCTCATAGCAGAACAATATCGGCTACCCGATAGCCATATCGGATATCTACTCTCTACTCATTGGCTGACACTCGGTATAGTCTATACAGTACCTATGATGGTATATGGAGTATATTTAGTTTATACTTCTACTCGATCTCGTCCTGGGAGGATATAACCGATGATACTCCAGTTCTTGATAGTGATGAATCGGTTCCAGGAACGTACCTGAGCATCATATGCTGGGAGCTCTGACCTGATAGTGCGATCATATGACATCACGAACTCACGAATATAGATGAAGTAGGCGTCTCTCTGGAGATCAGGAATAGCCATAGAGAGTCGCATGAGAAATCCATATTGATCATTGATACGAGCATTGTGCTCGAGCAACATAGGGATACTATCATACTCATGGATGATTGCCTCAGAGTGGAGACGAGTCATGAGGTCAAATGCGAGATGCTCATCTACCACATGAGGACGCATGACTTCGATCACTGCTGGGATCTTCGCAATTTTCTGGAGATATACATCTATCACTCGTGACTCTCTATCAGCTATACGACGAGAGAGGAGGATATATGTGATAAAATAGACCCCGAGGAGTGCAAGGATGAGAACTATGATTGCGAGTAGGATTGTATTCATATGTATAAGTATATAGAGACACCGAGAGAAATCAAGCAGGAGATCTCTGAAAAACTACGAACTTCTGCGTCAGAAAATAATTTTTCTTGATCACTTACAGATTAGTAAGTTCTCTTCGAGAAACTTTTTCTTCCTTGAATTTCTTGTTTTTGAGAAATCTCGAATCCTGACAAACAATTTGCAAAAAGCATACCCCTCTATATAATCAGGTCATGTCCAAAGTATATATACAGAAACTCCTCATAACCAGTATCCTAGAACTCAGCGGTGTTGGATTCGCATTTTTCATAGCGTATTCACTCCGTCTCATGCGGGACTGGATACCACTTATCCAGTTACCGATACCATATATCTCATACGAACAGTTCATCCCATTTGTGATATCTGGAGTGATCATATGGTGTATTGTATTCATCCGGGCTGGACTCTACTCACTCAGGGCACATACTCCTATTGTCGAGGAAATACGACTGATCATGACCTATAGTTTCTTTTGGTTTTTTATATATATCTGATTTGTATATCTCTCGACTGGTTTTATTTTTTCCCATGAGATACCTCGTCTCATCATCATATATGCCTATATCATAGCTACTATATTCTCTGTTATTGTCAGATATACTATATATACTACGTATAGTATACTATACAAGATATGATACATCGAAAAAGAACCAATACTCGTCATATCCAACAACACAGATATATGAGAAATCCAAGAAAATAACTGCTATAGCTATAAATATGTAGAACCAGCTGATAGAAAATCAATAGAACATATTATCCGATCCGAACAACTCGCATATATCATCTATCTCGGTGATATGGATGATATCGGGAATATCGCTACTCTAGCCAAAATATATGGCATACCACTCACCTATCCTCAGGTCTCACGCCATATACCACTATCATCGAGTCGAGAGAGCTGGATATGATCTATACCTATGATAGAGCTCAGACCTGTGGCTATCACTGCATGGTGACGGATCATGAAGAGATGAGCAGATATCATCATATCTTCTCTTCTCATAGTCATACTCATACCAGTATGTATGATAGTATCTCTCGGTATATGGATCAACGATAGATCGGGTCCTATCATCTATCGCAATAGACGGATCGGACAACATGGAGAGATATTTGCCCTCTACAAGTTCCGATATATGTACTGGCAGTACTGTACCAAGGAAGAATATGGTATCTCAGATGATGCGATGGTCTATGAGGAAAAACTCAAAAAAGAAAATAATACTCGTATATGACCTCTCTATAAAATAGAAAATGACCCCCGTCGTATGTGGTTCGGTCGTATCATAGAACGACTCTCTATAGATGAACTCCCTCAACTCTGGAATGTACTACGGGGAGATATGTCACTCATAGGACCACGTCCACATCAGCCTCGTGAAATCGAGCTCTACGATGAGTCTGACAAGCAAGTTCTCACGATCAAGCCTGGCATAACTGGTATGGCTCAGGTCTATGGTCGAGATAAGAACACATTCCGAGAAGAGATCACTCTAGATACATACTATATTGAGCACTATTCTCTCGCACTCGATATCGCCATACTATTGCGTACTCTCCTCGTAGTTATCCAGAGAGTCTGGAAGTAGTATACACTTGCAAAAAATGATAAAATATATACACTCGTTTTAGTTTTATTTTTCTCCCCTCGATGGGAGATATAAGTTGTTAGCTACTATGTCAGATTTTCCAAAACAATACGATCCAAAAATACATGAGAAAGCAAGTCAGGCACTCTGGGAAGAGAACAAGATATACCAGCCAAATGTAGATACCCGAAACTCTAAACAAGAGACGTTCTATATTCCTATTCCTCCCCCGAATGTAACAGGCAATCTCCATCTCGGACATGCCCTAACTCTCTCGATCGAGGATATCATGACTCGCTACCATAGACTCCGTAGGGATGCAACCCTCTGGGTACCAGGGACGGATCATGCTGGTATAGCAACCCAGGCTCAAGTCGAAAAGCGTCTCGAGAAAAATGGAACAAGCCGCAAAGCAATAGGACGAGAAGCATTTCTCGGAGAATGTTGGAAATGGATCGATGAATACGGAGGAAATATCCAGAATCAGGTCAAAATGATGGGAGCATCAGTGAACTGGGATATGGAGAGATTCACATTCGATGACAAGAACAATCAACTCGTCGAGAAGATATTTGTCGATCTCTATGAGAAGTGACTCATATACCGTGGTGAGTATATGGTGAACTATTCTCCAGTGCTCGAATCAGTGATATCAGATATCGAGGTCGAGCATCAGGAAGTATCTGAGTATATGTACTATATCAACTACTTTGTCTCTGGATCAGACAAGGAGCTCCTCGTGGCGACGACTCGTCCTGAGACCCTCCTCGGAGATATGGCACTGGCAGTCCACCCAAAGGATAAAAGATACAAGAAACTCATCGGCAAATCTGTCATCCTCCCAATCGTCAATCGTGAGATCCCGATCATCGGAGATGAGAGTATCGATATGGAATTCGGTACTGGAGTCGTCAAGGTGACTCCTGCACATGATCCGAGTGACTTCGAGATGGGGCGTCGACATTGACTCCGTATGGACTACCGTGTCATAGAGAAGACAGGACTCATGAGTGCTGAGGCCGGAGTATTCGCTGGACTCTCCGCAGTCGGTGAGGCTCGTGATAACATCGTCGAACTACTGCGAAGCAAAGGTAATCTCGTCAGGATCGAACCATACACTCATACGGTCGGATTCTGTTCTCGAGGCAAATGCCGTATCGAGTCAGTAGTATCTACTCAGTGGTTTGTACGAGCCAGCACAATGGCCGAAAAGGTAACAACAGGATACAAGAAATGAGAATTCAAAATAGTACCAGAACGATTCAATAAAACATTCGAAGATTGGATCTACAATCTCCGTGACTGGTGCATCTCTCGTCAGCTCTGGTGGGGACACCAGATTCCTGCATATTACGATATCAATACGGGAGAGCTCCTCGGAGTGACTCGAGATCCGAGTACTCTCTTTGCTAAATATGGAGAAGAAAATGTTCGTCGTGACGACGATGTCCTCGACACCTGGTTCTCATCGGCACTCTGGCCATTTGCAGTGCTCGATTGGGATTTTGAGAATCCGAGTGAGTTCTTCGCGAAGTATTATCCAGCCAATGTCCTCGAAACAGGCTATGATATCCTATTTTTCTGGGTGATCCGTATGCTCCTGATGGGGTATGAATATACCTGAGAAACTCCATTCAAAACGATATATCTCCATGGACTCATCCTCGATGAGACAGGACGTAAGATGTCCAAGAGTTGGGGCAATGTCATCGATCCGCTCTCAGTCATCGAGGCTCACTCGACTGATGCACTCCGTCTCGCTGTCACTCTCGGCAATACTCCTGGGAACAATATGAACTTCTCTATGAGATCGGTCGAGGAGAACTCACTCTTTCTCAACAAGTTCTGGAATATTATCCGATTCGCCTGGATGAATGTCGGGTATATCACGGATACACGGGAATCCATAATAGAGCAGATAACAAAAAATAAATCCGATCTCCTCCCCTACGAGGTATGGATACTCTCTCGTCTCACGGCTATCATGGATCGTGCCACTGAGGGAATGGAGAATCACGGATTCGCTGCTGCTGGATCAGACCTGATCACGTTCATCCGGGATGAGTTCGCAGATATAGCTATAGAGGCATACAAGGTAGAAAAAGAATCGAGTAAATATGGCAAAGAGGTCATATCTCTCTGCGTCCTCGATATCATCACACTGATGCACCCGTATATCCCACACATCACTGAGACACTCTATGGGTATATCACAGAGGGTCAGCTCCTCGCGACTGCATCCTGGCCGACTCCTGCCATGTCACGAGATATGGGGAGCGAGCGAAATCTCGAACAAATCTGGGAAGTAGTACGGACTATACGTAATATCCGAGCTGAGTCAGGCATCAAGCCAGGAGAATATCATGATACTATCATCCAGGCAAAATCAGATATGATAGGTAATCTCGAGAATAATATCACTCTCATCTCTGGTCTCGGTCGCGTCAATATCACTCTCAATCCGAGTGGACAAGATCCTCGGGATCATGCGTATGGTATCTGTGGATCTGTCGAGATATATATCCACAACGAGATCGATATCGCAGGGATCGAGATAGAGAAGACGAGAATCATGGGACTCATCGAGGAAAAGAGAGACTATATCAGAGCTCTCGAAGTCAAGCTCTCGAATACTGCATTCACAGCCAATGCTCCTGAGAAGATCATCAGGATCGAGATGGAGAAAAAAAATCTCGCACGAGAACAACTGGAAAAACTGGAAGAGAAATATGGAAAACTATAATAAAAAACTCTCTGAGATATTTCAGAGAGTTTTTTATTACTTCAATCTAAATTCAAAATCATCCTTCACAAATTCTCACTTGAGGGCAGATAAACATCTGATCGTATTATTGTGCCAATTCGAGTTCGATGAGGCATAGATAGCACCACCAGAATTGCCCCAACGAGAGAGCTCAGATAACTTGGTATACTTACCGAGGTATTTGTTGTTGAACGTAGCAGTCATCCACTCGAGTCACTCAGCTGGCGATGCGAATGAGTAGGTACTACCACTATCAGTATTACCGATGTTACCGATATTGTAGGGAGTCTTGAGGTGGTTACCGAGAGTCGTCTCTGCGAGACCGATACAGATCATGAAGCTCGGATCGATATTCGCTGATAGAGCTGTATCTACCCACATCTGCCACTTATTAAAGTCAGGAGTAGCATAAGTCGCAAGGAGGTATTTTTGTCGTTCTGTCTCATCTTTACCTACGAGGTTGAATTTCTTTTTGTACTGAGTTGTATCTGACCCCGTACCTGAGAGCTCTACGATATCAGCAAGGAACTTGTCCTGATAGACTGGGAGTAGACTCGAGTAGTCCATAGTTGCTATCGAGAGATAGCGAAGTGGATCAACACTCTCACGATTGCTCCATACCTCGAAGTGGAGATGAGCACCACTCGTCATCGGACCAGCACCAGGAGTCCCGATGGCTCCACCACTGCGAGCAATCAGTTGTCCCCTTTTGACAAATTCATATTTGGATACCTCTATCTCAGAGAGATGACCATATACCGTGAGGAGACCGTCGGCATGTTTGATAGCCATATATGAGTATCAACCTGGAACAGGAGGGAGGATATAGGTCACATAGCCATCAGCTGGAGCGACTATCTCAGTTCCCTGTTCAGTTGCTATATCAATAGCCTCATGTTGGCTATGGAGAGCCTGATAGTAGTCAGCATCATGGAAATATGTCGTGATACGACGGCTCGGGACTGGCCAGTCGAGGATATTCGGCGTATCGACTCTTTTTTCTCATTTGGCGAGCTCTTTTTCATTGATAAAATACTGCCTAATGCGAGCACACTCAACAATCTGTGTATCAGTTTTCTTGGATTTATTGCAACTATACTTGGCAAGCAAGAGGTCAAATGACTCGCTATAACGATCACTCGCCTCTTTCCAGAGAACCTCAACCTGAGCCTGAGCTGTCTGCTGGGATGCAATATACTGTACATAGAGAGCCTCTTGTCACTGAGTGATATCTAGGAGATGAGATCGCTCTACTTGCTGAGATATGAGAGTAGTATTCTGAATCGCGAGTCCTGAAAGGAGAGTCTCGAGTACAGATTGTTCATTTTGGGTCTGGATACTCGAGAGATAGTAGGCTCTCACGAGAGATCGGTACTCATCGACGAACTGTTGTCCCATCTGTGTGAGGAGTGTTTTGTAGGTGATATCAGAGAGGGTGAAGTCACTATCCTCAGTCGTGAGAATCATACTCTTGATGAGATCGATATTACCAGTCGGATCGAGGATAGAGTTCCCTTCTGAGTAGATATTTTTGAGGTAGGCAAGGATGATCTGTCGATGCTCGCGGATACGAGTCCTGAGAGTGAGTCCATCAGACTGAAGCTGTTGGATTTTTGTCTGTTTGAGCTTGATATCGAGAGTTGTTTGAGTGATAGACTCAGTGGTCACGCGGATAGACTCTGCGAGTACTGCGAGTGCTTGTTCGAGTGATACACGGACTTCTCCTATGGCATTTTTTTTTGACTGATAGACTCATTGCATTGTCTGGAGCCTATTTCTGAGAGACTCGAGTCAGTTCATAGCATATTCATCCTCGAGTATCTTGCTCGCATCATGGATCTCAAACGGTGATGACTCGAATAGGATATCAGCCTGTTGTGCCTTAAAATTATCCAGAATACGACCTGATGTCGTAGTATCTATAGCACTCCCAATAGTTGGTGAGAGATATGAGATGACGAATAGTAGAGTGAATACTGTTGAGAGAATCTTGTTCATACATATATGCTAGCACATGACAACAAAAATACCCACTTTCTTGTATATTTTTGTTCTGGAATTGTATGGATTTTTCATCTAAAATATTTATGATATACTATTTATCAAGACTATGGAAAAATGCTTCTTTTTTCTGCATCCAGCTAGCAGTTTGTCGTGGGAGCTTGTGAATATCGAGGAGATTTCAGAGGAGCAACTTGATACCCTCTTCGATGAATATCGTATTCTGGCTTCATTTGGCATAGACGATCGTATCTGTCTGATTCTGTGCGAGATCATCCTTGATATGCTCTCACGCCTCTCGGGATGAGAGATAGAGGAGTGTATGAAAATGAGAGGAGAGAATCGGTGCTACATAGTCCCTCATCATAGGCCCTACGAGATAAAACGATACACGACTCTCATGTGGTATGATATCACAGATCTCATGAGCTAACTGCTCATGTATCTCTCTCGAGACATCACCGAGCTCTCGCATATCCCCGATGAGGAATATGACCCTATGTGAGTGGAGGAATGATCTCATAGAGACAATACCCTCTCTCAATGAGAGATATCCACCATTGTAGCTGCCATCGATGATCATCGAGTCATGGATACCAGATAGTATCGATGACCGCCCTGTCTCAGGAGATCAATGTGATGCATATAGTGCAATATGAGTAGGATCTATCCTGAGTGCATCTGCGATGGGATAGAGAGGGAGGAGATTTTCTATCTGAAAAGTACCAATAGCAGGGAGTTTTATTGGGTATTCTTTTTTGGAGTATTGAACTACGGCTCTCGTTCCAGAGATATCCATCTCGATATGGGCTGCATCGATGTCTGAGAGTGCACCGAGAGAATAATAGAGTGCATCGAGATCTATATATTGACGCAATGACTCATGGATGATACGTATACTCGCGTGTTCTATGAGTAGGAGCTTATTTGCCCTATAGATATCGAGTGAGCCAAATTGTTCGAGATGATTGGGCTCAACCGGCGTGAGGATCGCAATATCTGGAGTAGCTATAGAAAGGAGAAACTGCATCTCTCCAGGATGATCGATCCCATATTCGAGAACGAGATATCTCGGATAAGAATGCAAGAGTCGAGAGAGGGCAACTATAAAAACCCAAATCCAAAGAAATGGATTACGACCTGGAGTACGACATCCAATTATCGTGAGTGGCAGGCCATATTCCCCATTGTAGTGATGGAGGGAATAGCTGACATTTTTGTTCCCATATTGCTCTACGAGAAAGCGAGCAATATGAGTTGTTATAGTTGTTTTACCGACAGTACCAGTGACACCGATGATATATGGACGATGTCTGGATACGATGAGTCGAGCAAAAAACGCGAGGATGGGAAGAAGAATATGTTGCATATAGTAGCAAATCATAGAGAATAGGAGAAGAAAATCAAGTCAAAGCGATTTGTAGATCGTATTTTTATTTGCGAAATGATAAACATTGTATACAATTCAGATCAAGTACAGTACTCCCTAATCCTCCTCTTATGGCTCAAGTCACTCGTGATAACTTCATATTCACTATCCTCGATGAGATCCAGCTCCAATACACAGAACTCGTCGAGCTCGTACTCGGAAGCGAGTCAATAGATAACAATGAAAAACAATACTGGTTCGATATCCTCCCATCTATGACAGATGAGCAAGTAGATAGACTGTTCAATATCCTCATGACAGAGCGTCGTCAGCTCGAAGAGCTCAATCTCAAGTATCAAGAAGAGATCAAGACTCTCAATGAGAAACATCTCATCGAGTGGCAATCTCTACAGTCACAAAAGGCGAAACAACAGGTACAAAATGCTGAAAAGTCTGATACATCAAAAGCTGATGCAGCCGATACTCTCGGACTTCTTGGTAATTTTTAGTATACTGCAAACAAAAAAATAATACGTATGATACAGATAAACGGACTCCATAATAACCATACATCTAGTACGAGATCAACCAGATCACATATTCTCACTCCACATGATGCAGTGAGTCTTTTTTGTATTATCGACGGAGAGGATGAGTCAATTGTATCGATACTTGAGGATCATATTCTTGAGAGTATTTCATCAACAGAATGGAATCCGAGAGAAACGAGCCATGATTTTAGTTATATAACAGAGCACTACAATACTTTTGTGACGAGTTTTCCACGAGAAGATATCTCAGATATCCGTATCCTCCTCGGTATGTTGCAATGAGAAGATCTCACTCTCTCAACAGTATGAGGGACGCATGGAGTATTTATAGAAGAGAGTGGTGACTGTATCGATATAACGGTACATGAGAATCGTTCTCATGAATTCCACTCTATAACAAATGGCAAGATTCCAGTAGGAACAACTGTCTATCTTGCAAATGACGACATAGAACATATCCTCGGATATGATGTACTCACAGAGCTTGCTCGTCTCACTCCAGATATCTGGAGTGAGACGAGCAAGCGTATTATCGAGAGAGAGATAGCAGTGAATCTCCATATTATCAGACTCTCTCATCGATCATACATAAATCCAACTATCCAAAATGGGAGATGACGTAAGCAATGAGATATACTCAGTAATCGGGGCATAGTATTCATTGAATATATCAGGAGTAAAAAGATGTGGGAGAAAACAAAATGAATCATCCAAAAACTCCCAATACTTTCAGGCCCAAGGTATCAATTTGCATTTCTCAGTGTTGGCATATTGCTCCTCTTTGCACTCGCCTATTCACTGATATCGAGCATTCTTGGTGTCCTCTCTACCAATATGTCTGATAGCAAAAATCTCCTTATCCAAGCAAAAATACTCGTCGATGATGGGCAAAAACTCTCAGGAAATCCTGTAGCATTCAATACGAAAATAACTCAAGCTGAGAAAATATTATTTGATCTAAGAAAGGAACAGACACACATGGTTGATACTCAGGAGCTACTGAGTAGAATTGCAACGATGAAAAAAGAAGTATATGATATTCAATCGATAGATATGACTCAGTTGAATTCTATCATACCATTCAATCCTGCAGAATTTAACCCAGTTGGTGTGATCGAAAAAGATAAAAAGCTCATCCTCCTTGGTGAAGAATGAGCTATACTCAATTATGTTACTGGTGATAAAACTATTCGAGTGATTCCATATCCTGGAGGAGAGAGGGTAAAAAGTTTTGACTCTGGAGAAGATGGATCGATATATATTCTCACTCTACAAAATCATATCCTATCACCTCGTCGTGACGATTTTGCCTATGTGAATGTCACATGACAAAATTCATGGGAAGATGCACTTTCGATAAAAACATTCAACGGGAATATATATCTCCTCGATGCTGCAAAAAATCAAGTACAGAGACACAAGCCGGGAGTCAATGGATTCTCACAGAAATCAGGGCTCATGGAACAAGTCCAGAGCGCTATATTCGACCTCAGTATCGATGGAGGAGTCTATCTCTATATGGATGATGGTAGGATTCTCAGATATGCCGGAGATAAAAATACCATCACACCTATCATACTCAATAAAATACCAGGAGAATGGTCCATAGATACGAGTAAAACAAGCATATTCATAACTCGTAGTTATCTCTCATATACATACATCCTCAACGGAGATCATATTTGGATATTTCAACCGGACTCCAAGAGATTCCAAGATGTGAAAGCCTGGAACTACATATGACAGTTTGAGCTCAAATCGAGTCATAATGCAAAACATATCAGTGTACCACGAGATGGACTCATCTATGTAACCACTGCGGACTGAGTATATGACCTCAAATTTGAGTTCGTTGATGGGAAAATTATTTTTAAATAAATCATACCCACCCAAATAAACTGTGTATAAAACCCATGCCATCATCCTCAGTATCAGTCGAATCCGTGACAATCAGACACGTATTGTTATGGTATCTCAGGAATATGGCAAAATCACAGGTTGGTGGAATAAAAAAAATATCACTGGTATCGATCTTGGAGATATCATAGAAGTACTCATATCTCGTGATGGTGGCAAGAATCAAATCAAAAATGTCGATATCAAAACTCCAGGCTGGGGTCGTACCTGGAGCTATGTTAGGATCGTAGCATTCCTCGAGACACTCCGCATCATAGGTAAAATAAGTATAGAATGAATGGAATGTAGATGACTCTATGAGGATATAGCTGAATTTATCAAGTATGGAAAAACAGAGGATATAAATAACTGACACAATACTATATTCCAGATGCGTCTTCTCAAGTCTCTTGGTTCCATGGATAGAGAGATGCTCAGCAATGATCCAATTCTCAGATATATTTATGATAATATATCTCATGCCCCTCTGAGTCGTATACTCTCATCTATAAATATAAAAACAGAACACATATCCCAGATACACCAGATCAATCTCCACTCACTCTATATGCTAGAAAGATAAACACATGATTTTTTTAATTTTCGGATCTCTTGGACTCATATTTGGAAGCTTCTCCACTGTACTCATTGAGAGGTGGCATAGCGGAAAATGAGGTATTATGATGGGTCGTAGTGAATGTCCACACTGTCATCATACGCTCACATTCTGGGATCTGTTTCCCCTCTTATCATATCTATGGAATCGTAGTAAGTGCTCTCACTGTGGTACAAATATCCCATTATTCTATCCGATGGCAGAGCTCCTTATGGGCTGTATTTTTGTCATAGGAGCATACGCAGGTATACGTATATGAGTAGATCCTATCAGTGGTGAGATGCTTCTTCTTCTCATATTTATATTCACAACAGGGGTATATACTCTCTATGATCTGAGGTATATGGAAATACCTGATCAGATCATGGTACCAGTGATATATATACTTCTTGCTATACCATTTATATCTATCTTATTCGCGTCATACTCAGGCTATACTTTTCATACTTTTCATATACCAACTATTGATCGACTATTTGGAGCAATAATACTATATACTTTTTTCTATTTGCAGATATTGATTCCTGGTTGATATTACCTCATACAACGTAGGGATTGGAAACACTTTTGAGAACTCATTATCGGATATATAACATTCCCGATAATGATGCTCATAGATATATGGAAAAAACCAAAAAAAGAAGAATCTCTCGATATACCGACTTGGATCGGTGGTGGCGATCTGCGAATTGCACTATTTATATGACTCACCCTTGGTATAGTACACGGCATAGCGAGTTTCGCATTTGCCTATATTATAGGAAGTATCGTATGAATTGGTATACTGTTATATAACATCCTTAGATGAAAACAAACAACATCGCAGATTCCTTTCGGTCCGTTCCTATCAATAGGATGGATACTGAGTATCTTACTCTATCCAGAGATAATAGTTCTATATAATATATTGGTCACAGGTCAATAAAAAATATCTCGACTTTCGATATAAAACCGATATACTCATTCTCAAATCCATAATCTATATACATACTATGTCCCAAGATAAACAAATAAAAGCTCTCCGTGATCTCGTGCAGGCAGCTGAAAACTCTATAAGATCAGCTCGAAAGATCCTCGATAGTCTCCTCGGAGATATACCTCGAGATGAATTCGATATCAGTAGTTCTGACCTCTCGAGCTATCAGTCATGAGATGACAAGATAGTAGAATGAGTATTCACAGGTGATGCTATGTTGGGTCCTGATGGATCAGTATACCCAGTACCACAGAACTACTCGTCAAAATCGCTCCTCGTACAAGGAAGTAGACTCAAAGCAACTATCGAGAGTCATGGTGGTATAAAATACAAAATTATAGAGGAGATACCATTTGAAACAAGTATAGGTATAGTAACGAAAAATGGAGATAAGTATGAGATCACTACTAATATGAAGACATACAAAGTACTCATGGCGGCAATCACATTTCATAAGTGTAGTGTTGGAGATACTGTGAGTATCCGTACACCCAAGTGAAAAGATGCTACATATGCTGTCATCGAAAGCATCATACCTAAGATATAAATCTATTATATAACATATCCTCTCCTATGTGAAATGACTACTCTCGATCTCGATGAACTACAACGAGCATCCCATGGCTCTGGGTATGAATACTCGGGGGTATTATTTTAGTCATTATCATAGCAATATCATTTGGTGGAAACAAGAGTATAGATACTGACAGAGCGCATCTGATAATATCACCGCAAACAAGTGCTAGTAGAGTATTCATAGCTATGACGGAGTCATCCAAAAATCGAATCACAGGAACAGGAGGACAGCCACTCTATGTATGAGATAGATCTATATCAGTCGAAGCTGGATGAGCAACTGCAACAAATAGTAATATGTATGTAGATCTCGATGAGCGAACAGAGATGATATACGTAGCCCATACGAATACTGGCGATACTCTAAAACTCACAAAATGAAGAGTCTGGATCAAACAAGTCGGAAATACTACAACTACAGAAACTAAAAATATATCAGTCATCACAGATGCTGGTAATACAGCTATTGTAGAGCAAAATAATCAAATCTATTCGAGCGTCTACGCCATAGTATGAGATATACGGATTCATACATCAGTATGAGAATATGTTCTCAAGACGGGCAATAGAATAATGATATCCGCATCTGATCTTGCCAATCCAGCATTACAACTATCGAGTCTTGTATGAGGAATAGACGAAGGTATATCAACAAATGCTCTTTTCATACGTAATGATGGTGAAAAACTCCTCAGAGAGCTCCTATGAGTAAGTTCGGCAACTGGAGCCACAGGTACTAATACATGATCGACTATAATACCATCTCAAAATATATCGATAATCGAACCCCTCGACTGATCCATAGCAACGAAATCAACAATTATGGTAAGGTGATCTATAGGATCTAAAGATATCGTACGAGTTACACTCAATGATATAGATACAGTAGTGAGTCCCGTGAATTCTACATTCACATTCTCCGGTTTTACCCTTATCGGGGAAATCAACAATATCGTATACAAGGCATATGACTCTACTGGTAAACAAGTTGAAAAATGAGTATTGACTGTCTATGGATCAAAACAAGCAATGCAGAATGTAACACGACTCATCCCAAATACTTCACCGATATCGAGTAAAGAATTCCAGATCGTGAGCCCAGCGAGTAATCCATATGTAATGACTGATCGATCTATCAAAGTACAGTGAACAGTACCAAAGGATACTGTAACCTACATTATGGTTAACGACTACAAGCTCCAGAAATATATACCGAATAGCACCAGTTGGTACTATTTTGCCAATATGGACTCAGGAACCATGCAAAATGGGATCAATCTCTATACTATCAAATTCTATGGCATAGGTAATAACCTCCTCTATACTCAGCTATTCACGATCATAAAAGAATCAAAAAATGCAACTCTCTCTGGTGAGGCATCTCGATAAAAATGGAGCCTCTCTCATAGAGATCATGGCTATGATAGCTGTCCTCGGGCTCGCAGTGACTGCTATGTTTTCTACAGTGATTGGTGGCATTTATTTTGCTCATGACTCTGAGAATAGGATCAAGGCTATCAATCTCGCAAGAGAGGGCATCGAATGAGTGACGAATCTGAGAAATACAAATTGGCTCAGATTCTCGAGTGATCAGACAAACTGCTGGAAAGTACAATGATATGTGGCAAGTTGTATCGGTGACTCAACATCTACAACAACAAGACTATCCTCAACAGCATACATACTCGCAAATACCAATGGGGCATGGTATCTCACAGGCACTGTGACAGGATCAGGTCTATGGGTAGATACCAATGGCTACTATATGGCCAGTGGGGCAACAACACCAATATGCACTATATCCCTCACTACGAACTGTCGATCTCCTTTTACTCGTGAAATACGTATCACCAATGCTACCAATCTCGGAGCTGGTAGCGGTAGTATCACCGTTACAGCTGTAGTAGACTGGTATGAGAAACGTGCACAAAACGTGACTCTCACAACAACACTCACGAACTGGAAAAGTAAATTCTAAGTAAACACAATCTAAAAAAATAAGAAAATCTCTCTCGAGTACTCGAGAGAGATTTTCTTATTTTGAGATATCCAAAATTTGCATAATCAAATAGAGTATGATACGATAGTGGAAATACAAAAATAAATCATGCAAATCCCGACTATCAAACATATATACGTACAATACGCCGTCATAGGTATATGGCTGGGTAATTGTATATTGTGAGGAATAATAGCAATACAACAATCATGGCTCCCCTATATCAGTGCTGGTACAGTAGCCTATTCAGGTATTCATGCTGATCCATTTGATGGTATGATGATGCCCATACTCTATATCCCCGACTGGAGTAAGACTGCATATCAAAATAAGACTACCCGGTTCTCTGATATTCCTATTAGTGACTATATTCCTCTCCCAACATATGATGTGAACTCATTGCTAGATACAACAAATATAAGCAAAAAATCTCTCATCGAACACTATACATATATCACACCATATATGGGAAGCTATAGGCTCAACTACAAGGAGAATGATGGAAGTCATAATGCTATAGATATCAGATCACCTATTGGTACTCCAGTACTTGCTATAGCTAATGGTGTAGTTATCCGTACTATTGAGGCAGATGCTACTGGTAATAGATTTGTAGTCGTGAGACACGAGGGTATACCCCTTGCCTGAAGCAAGCAAGATATCTACTCTTGCTATCTCCATCTCTCAGAGATAACTGTCCAAGAAGGAACCAAGATACGAAAATGAGATATGCTCGGTCGAGTTGGGATGAGTGGTATAGCCACAACTCCCCATCTCCACATCCAGATAGATACACAAGACGCCCCTTTTCATCCATATTGGCCATTTACTTCAGCAGATTCTCGTTCTGCGGGACTCGGATTTTTTGACTCAGTCAATGCCGGAATAGGTCGCGATAACGCTATGAGGTATAGTTTGCATCCGATGAAATTGATACAGATGTTCGCAGGTGGCATCATACCATCACCAGAAGTTGATACACCTATCAACTCGGTCTCAGAACTACAGAGTGCCCCTCAAATACCGAGAGAACAAGAACTCGTACCAGTGAATGCATCTATCGAGAGTATTATTGCAAGTATGAATAATAACTCAAAAAACTCTGCGTGAATACAGGCAATGATAGCAGGCACAGGGAATAAAACATGTGAGAAAAAACGGTTCTCAGATATAAGTGCTACGAGTAAAATAGGAAAAACTCTCTATGAACTCATTGATACAAAATGTATGTTTCAATATATTTCTAAATTTGATGGTGGTGCAACGCTCACACAGAGAGATGCTATAGTTATGCTGATGCAGTATTATAATATGAGTCCAACTACTGGAACGAGTCATTTTCTCGATATTGCAATAGGTGACCCGTTTCAGGGTTATGCCATCGCAGCATACCGAAAAGGAGCAATTGATGGTAACTATGCCCTTCCTGGCAAGCTCCTTTCCCGTGAAGACTTCATAGAGCTCCTAGTAAAAATAGGTAAGTTAGAAAAAAATCCAAGTGGAATAAAGTTATATAGAGATACAAGTCCTATGAACTTCAAGTTCCAGTATATTCAAGACTATGCGTTCAAAATACGAGCCAGAGGTGGAAATTTTTATCCACAATCACTTCTCACAAGACAGTGAGCTATAGAACTCATAGGAAATATTTTGGATCAAGATACCAAAAAAAAATAGTAGATTTTTTTGAGTAAATAGATACTATGAGTTGCAAGTGAAAAATACAAAGTATAAAAATATCGATACATATACTTCTACTTCTACTTTACTTACTTATTATTTTTTCCATGTCTCAAAAGAAAATTATTTTTTTTATAATCGTTGGCTGTATTTTGGTAAGTTTGATAACTGCAGTGGCATATGTCTCGAGGCAGAAAACAACAACAAATACAGTACCAAAATCTCTAAAAATATGGATCACAGATGGTACTAGTGATGCATATAAACCACTAATTGAAGGATTCAAAAAATATGCTCCAGAGTATAATAAAACTGATATTATAGTAGAAAAGCAAACAAATGATGCCGATAGATATCGTACACTTATACTCTCAACACTGACTGAGTGAAGTGGTCCAGATATATTTATGCTCCATAGTGGCGAGGATGCTATCCTCGAGACAAAAATCGAACCAATACCAAGTAATATACTTGATTTTTCTGATTTCGATAAACGGTATGATGATATTTTTCAGGGACTTGTATCTTCAACTGGATCATGAAAAAACAAAATAAGTACTCTCAAATGAGTCCCTCTTTCATATGAGACTCTCTGAGTATTTTATAATAAATCGCTCATTCGCGAAATCCCAAAAACATGGAATGAACTCGAGTCCCTCTATAGAGACTCATCCTCAGGAAAATATCCGAGCAATCTCGGACTCGGACCCACATACACTCCGAATATGGGAGATATATTGCCGCTCTGGCTCATCGATGCTGGTGCAACGAGCTATAGTGATCTCTCTACTGGAAAAAACGGGCTCTCTGCATACCTCAGTTATGGAGATATCAAGATACCCTCTTCACAATCTGAACCTGCGGATGTCAGTATAGTAGATACTCTCAGGTGAGAACAACCAAATATGATCTCTACAAAAAATAATACTATCGATATGTTTATCAGGTGAAATATTGCCATGATTATAGGATATCCGAGTTTGATACTCGACCTGGAGAAAGCAAACAAACGTGCCGGATCTGCAAGTGCTAGTAGTGTTATTCTCACAGGGCGTATTCCAAAAACAATATCACAATCAGTCATAAATATTGGAAAATATACTTACTTTGGCGTATCAAAACTCAGTGAAAAATGACAACTGAGTGCAAAATTCCTCCAGTATCTGATGACTCCAGAGGCACAGAGACTCTATATGAGTGCATATCCATATCTGATTCCTGCACAGAGCGAGTTTTATGCAAGTATCGAAAATATCTCCCTATCAGATACTCTCACAAGAGCAAAAATATGACCATTTATACCAAATATCGGAGACCAATTATCTCTATTCCAATATGGACTCAAATCTCGATTTGACCGATATCTATCGGAAGGTATAGATACGACTAGTACGCCAGATATAGAATCAATCACGAGCAAGATATCGAAAGATATAGATTGTGAAATCAAGATATCTATCTGATGAGAGCAGGCTGGAGATTGTCGGGATCAATAAAACATCTCTAAAAATACAATGAAAAGTTGCATTTTTTACTTTTTTATGGTAATGTATAGATATATAAATTCTATCTCATGCGAAAAAACTCTCTCATAATACTACTCCTCACCGGTGTTGTTCTCTTATTTGGACTCATGGTAACAGATACATTCGCGAGTTGTGGTGGATCATGGTTTTCAAATAGTTGCCCTGTATCACCCTATTGTGCAGATGGAAAATGTAGCGTAGAAAATGGAAGACAAGCAGTAGAAATAGCTGTAAATGGCCAAATAACAAATAAGTGAATCACTGAGTATGCCCAGTCCATTGTGACGTATCTCATGGGATTTATTTCGTTGGTCGCAGTGATATATATCATATATGCTGGATTCCAGCTCATGATCTGAGCTGGGGATGAGGAAAAAATGAAAAAAACTCGGCAAATCATACTCTATGTCATACTCGGTATTCTCATCATGTGGCTTGCCTATCCGATCGTGAGATGGACTATCAATCTTATCAATCCAAATATTCGGGCTGCCTTCGACTGGACTATAGTACCATGAGCTCAGGCATATACAGAGAGTGACGCCGATACCTATGCCGAGTACAAAAACAAGATCAAGGAATGAATCAATCAGATGGAAAGTGAACTCCTTCTCAATAGATCAGTCCAAATCAGTACTATACAAAATGTCAAAGCACTCGTCCAGTGAGGTTTCGATAGACTCCCAGATTATGGGGATGTTGCGAGTATAAATCGAGAGGCCAAACAAGTTGTAGATACGTATCTCAATCTCGCTATCAAAAATCCAGATAATTCTAATCACGTTGGAAATGCGATCTCTCGAGTAGCCAATTTTGTGGATAAAGTCAATATCTCTCGTATCACCGGAGATATCAGTGCTGGTCCAGTAGAAGGAAATGCTCCCCTCTCAGTATCATTTCGAGCGGATGGTATCCGTGATCCGTCATGAACTACTCCATCAGATAATAACTATGTATGGTGGACTCGTGAGAATGGGGGGATACGTCGTGAGCTCAGTCGTGGACCGAGTCTTTCATATACTTTCACCAAAGAAGGTACATATACTATATTTCTCGATGTGATATCAGGGAGTCGCAATAGTAAAGGTAAAACTGATGTTCTCCCTCTTTCTATATCCAAGCAAATTCTCGTAAAACCAAAACTCGGTGAGATCATCCTCCTTATCAATGGGGTAAATGTGAGTAATATGACAAGTCTAAAGCTCTCACCCACTGTCGGTAAAATGGGAGTGATTCTAGATGCCTCGGCATCTCGAGCTATCGGAAATGGTACAATTGCTGAAACAAAGTGGGAATTTGGTAATGGGAATGACTCCACTAATCGTGGTGGACCTATCGTAGAGAGACAACTCTATACGAATCAATGAGGCTATGTGCTCAAGCTCACGATGAAAACAAACGACGGACAATCGATATCAAAAGAAATCCAACTCCTCGTACGTGATCCTGCCGCTATCATCAAACTTGATTCTGATACTGGAAAAATTGGAGAAGATATCTCTATGTCAGCTACCTCATACTTCGCAGATACGAGAAATGTAGAATACTCATGGCAGATACAAGATGAAAATGGTAAAAAGATAGTAAAGGTTGGGGAAGGTATCAATTTTAAACATAAGTTTGAAACAGTTGGATCCTATATTGTTTCACTCACTGCAAAAAGTCCAAATGGTACTATTGATAGAGATTCTAGAGTTATAACTATAGAGTCTCGTGATCCAGTTGTTACGATCGATACACCTCGACCTATAAGCCCAGAAAAACCCAATGTTATAGTATTTGATGCATCAAAGAGCTATGATCCAGATACAAGTTCTCGGAAAAATCTGAGCTATACATGGAGAATAGACTGAGAAAAAGTATCTCTGAGTAATATTGAAAATGATGGGGCAAAATGAAATTATACATTCGATAACAAGTGAGCTCACACTATATCAGTCACTGTAGCAAATACCTACGGCAAGATAGCAACTGTAGAAAAAGAATTTGAAGTAACATCGACTCTCGCAGTCAATATGATCATAACACCTAAAGTGGTCCAACGAGGTTCAACTGTCACTATTATAGGACAGTCATCAAATGCCGAATTTTTTGAGTGGAATATGGGAGATGGAACTCCTCTCATAAATGGAACTACTCGATCGGTACAACACGTATACAAGCAATCGGGTGTCTATAGTATTGTACTGAATGTGAATCGAAACTGAGGTGCCGAGACGAATACTATAACACGCAAGGTCTACGTATCTGATACCGATAGTCCATTTGCAATCATCGATGCCACAAACTCATCCAATAGTATCATCGAAGAAAAATGAGTCTGTAATGGTCTCGATGCTCTAGTGATCAATAGGGCAGATACTACTACGTTCAATAGTAGTAATTCGATGAATGTGGATGGCTCAACAAATGGTCTCACCTATACTTGGAAATATTTTGGTAAAGCCCGGACAACACCTCAAATCTCTGAGAAGTTCAATGAACTCGGATGTTTTCCTATAGAGCTCACTGTCAGATCGAATAAAAATGGAGCAAGTCACACTACTACTCAATATATCAAACTTGCCAATCATCCACCAGAACTCACGAGTCTCACGAGTAGTATAGATTCAGCCAAAAAAGATAGCCAAAAAATCCTTGTGAAGGTACAAGCCAATGGGGCAACAGATATTGATGGAGTTATTACATCATATATCTGGTACTATACTACTGAGTCTGATCCGGAACCACAAAATGTACAGATCACACAGAAAAATGGTATCACTTTCGTACTTCCAAATATCACTGAAAAATATTTTTTTGGTGTAATTCTCGAAGATAACGATGGAGCCAAGATGAATACTATGGAATCAGGACAAAGTCCGACTCCGCTCATCGTGGACAACTCCAATGGGAATATCAATCTCCCGCTCATCAATCTCTCAGTATCAAAATCGACTACTAATGTTGGCGAAAAAGTACTCTTCTCAGCTGATGTAAAAACGATCATACCAGGAGTCAATATAGCGAACAAATCTGAATATGCATGGGACTGGGATGGAGACGGTCGTATCGATGAGAAAAGTAATACATCGAGTATGGAACATATCTATACGAGATCTGGTGACTATAATATGAAAATCAGAGTGACTAATAATGGGGTATCAAATAGTAAATATCAGACAATCCACGTCAAAAATAAACTCAAGGCAGCAGTATATGGATATAGACTACCGGATAATAAAATTTTTCTGATGAATGCATCAGAAGGATCATATGAAGCAGCTCATTGGGAAATAGGATCGATAGTATCAGAGTCCCCTACATCCATAGTGATCGAGGATACTGTGGGTCTCACAACAGGGAAACTCACTATCTCGAGCAATACAAATGACACGTCTACAGTAGATATAGATCTCACACAACTCGAAACACTCTCAGGAACAGGACTCATCTATCAGTCATATCCACATGCTACCAATGATACCATCACAGTAAAAAATCCAGGTGATAGAGTACTACTGTCTATGTATGGTAATACAGCAACGAACTATGCTATAGATATAGATGCGATGATAGATGCGAGTCTAGATGGCATACCAGATAACGATGTAGATAACAAGCTCGATACCTCATACAATGATGGTTCTATATATTCATTGAGTGAGCTATCAGGTACAAACAAGCGTGAGCATAAGATAGTATTGTCTCTCATATCGAGTGGGTCTGTAGTCAGTACTCGTATGATTACTATCATACTCGATTATATTGCGAGTACGAGCGAATCTGATATCTCACTCACGGGTAGTACTGCATGACTGAGTGACTGAGATAGAGCAAAACTCGAGGAACTCTCAAAATTGATTCGAGAACTCACAGATAGTGATCGAATCATCCTGATGCAAAGATACAATACCCTCGTAGAAAATTGGAATAATACATTTGATAAAGCAAAATCACTCATAGATATCCAGGAAGGTATCGAGAGTGGAGCTATGAATAATGAGCAAAAAACGAAGCTCTCAAAAGTAGTAGATGACCTATTGGTAGGTGATTCTCAAGTTACTGATGAGGTAGGGATAGCAGTACGTCTCATCAGGGATCTCATCCCTGCAGAGAGTCCGAACCATGACATACTCATAGCCAAACTCGCAGATATAGAGTCTCATCCAACCCTCCTCACCGAGAATAAAAAACTCGGTAAAGAGATGCTCGTACTCATCGAGACTGACTCATCTATCCCTGATAAGTACAAGGTCCATATCAAAAACCAACTCTCTATCATCGTAAATGGTGGGTCTGCGAGTGTTTCTACAGAAACGAGTGGCTCAGGTACAACGATAGATACTGTCTCAACATGAGGTGGAATACTGGGGTTTATTAGTGGATTTATCAAAATATTCTTTATCATAGTAGGTATAATTCTGTTTATCGGAGTTATAGGATTTATGTTCTATAGACTCTCTCGCAAAGATGATAATATCTGATTTCAGGACTTCTTGATTGACTCAGTATTCCATAGTCGCAAGGCGACTCCTATAACTGTTGACACTACCAATACAAATGTAGTTATCAATGGAGCACCTCCTCTACCAAAAGAAGATCCACTCGTGAACTATATAGCACCAATATCGACCCCTGGATCATCCATCAAATCAGCTCCTGTAGATCCACTAGGGACAGTAAATCCTATAGTATTGGAACCCATAATAGCGGTCTCCCAACCTATAGAAATATCTCAGACAACAAATGATAGTGTGCCTGACTGGCTCAAGGCAACATCGAACATAGAAAAAGAAAAACCAAAAATAGAATCTACTCCAATCGCACATCCTATTGACTCTATGTCTCCACTTTTTGAGGTAAATATAGCAGAACCGGTAGCGATAGATCCAACCCCAACAACAGTCCTCTCAGATGATGGTATCCCTGATTGGATCAAAAATAGTCCCACTACAGAAACAACTCAAATTCTCGATCCCCTAGTATCTCCTTCGGATACTGAGATATCATCTCAGAGCAAATCTGAAGTATCACCAACATCAGAACGTCTCCCTGACTGGCTCATGAACTCAATCCAATCAGATACAATTCCTGAGATAGATATAGTCGATACTTTTCCAGAGACTCCGATGATGACTGAAACAGCAGAAACCAATATTGCAGTAGTCAAAAAAAGTCAAAAAAAGTCAAAAAAAACACAAACTATTCAGTCTGAAGGCACAACAACTACTGACGCGAGTGATATACCAAATTGGCTCAAATAGAGCAAAAAGGATAGTACACATACTATCCTTTTTTTGAAAACCGTTTATTTTTGACGATATAGCTATATTTTGCTATACTGATACTATATCATATTTACTCTTCTATGGATACGCAAGCAGCAGACACGAGCACTCTACCACCTGAAAACAGACCTCCTCCATCACTCCTGGATCAGATTATCAAAAAATCACATGAATCATCTCATGGAGATAGAGATATGGCAGTCCAGATGAGCGGGGCCATACCTCCAGTTATCATATCCAAAAAGTCTCGAGACCCTATGACAGCAGGAACAGTACTCAAGCTTATTGGATCACTCCTTCTTGTAGCTGTGATATTTTTTGGGAGTTTTCTTGCATACGTTGTATTCAACCCTGATCAGGCTGCTTTTTTTGTGAATATATTCGGTATAGATCCAAATGATATACAGAATCTATTAAAGTGATTAATAAATGGAAGCTTTGGTATTACAGTACTTATTTTCTCTATTGTATGGATAGGGAGTCTATTTCGAGCTATTTGGACGCCTCGGGATCAAAAAAGAAGGCGACTTATCACTTGGCTGACTGCTGGTATCGTAGGAATTTTTCTTTTTAGCATACTCGCACTTTGGGCATTTTTATTCAAAACAATAAATGCGACTAACTATACCAATCTTGGTGGTGATGTAAGTGTCTACGATAATGATCTCTATACCCATGCGGAGTCCCTTCCCTTTGCTCGTGTTGACTCTACTACGAGTCTGGTGGGTCCGATCAGTCTCAGATATGATATCTCGACCAATGCTCGTACTATAGCAAAGAAGAATCTGATAACTATAACTAGTTATGAGATCAACTTTGACGGAGCAAAATGTGCCAATGACAAATCAGTCATGAACGGATCAGATCCAACTACAGAACAAGGACTAATATGTATTTTTGATCAGGTACGTACCTACGATATCAGAGGATCATATACCGGTAAAAATAAACTCGGTGAGACTGTACAGATAGAAATACCTCTCTCAACTGTAGAGATAAAATGACTCATCGAAATCAACACGAGCACAAACAAAGATGGTAAAAAAATAATGACAATCAGTGCTGCAAAAGTAAAAAATCTCTGAAATCCAAGATGGAAATATGCAACTAGTGGAAGTAGTGAGGAAGCAAAATCATCAATCACTGAAACCATATCAGCAACACCACTTCTCGTGTGTCTGAAGTTATTTTGAACTGCTTGTGATAGATATTTTATTATTAGTGACATTGATACTCGTAGTACAGAGTGATCTATCCTATTCCAACAAGACTCTATCAATCCCCTATCGGTGACCATGTCTCTGACAGGCGTGACTCTCCCAGCTAATGAGATTGTCAGCATAGACTGGATATCGAGTGATGGTACTCGCCTATGCCAATGAGTAGCTGAAAATTGTAGCTATTTGTTCCCAAATTATGGATCCAAAACCATAACAGCAACCGTACGTCTTGCAAATAAAACAACCTACCCTATAGAATGATCTATTGTCATCAATGAACCTCTCATCATAGCCAGACATGCTCAGATACAAGACCAGGATGGGAAGATACTCAATAGTACTGATACCTACGATCCAACTATAAATGGCTATGTGATACGTGATCTCATTGCACCTACTCGTATCACACTTGATGCTCAAGGTGTCGTGAGTGAGAACCTCGGATATAGAGTGACAAATATAGTCTGGAAAATATCAAATGGTGCGACTACTACAGAACTCGTAGGTGATAAAGTGACATATGAGGTGACCCGAACGGAACGATACACAATAGAGGTCATATATACTCTCGAGAAAAATATCGTAACCAATACTCAAGATACACGTACGGCTCGCGATCTCATCGTACTCGATCTCGAACGCAAGTCACTCGAACCAATACTCAAGATACAACAGTCGAGTGACTATACTCCATCAAAGGTGACATTCGATGCATCGAGTTCTCGTAGTAAAAATGGAACGATACAAAAATTTATTTTTGACTTTGGAGAAGATAAACCAAAAACAGAATGAGATGCTGTACAGGTATATGAATACCGCACTCCTGGACAGAAAAAAATATCTCTCACCATCATCGACAATAATAATGAACAAGTTACCATAAGTAAGTATATAGTTCTCAAAGATACTCCGAAAAATATAGCATTCACAACGAGTATGTCACCTGGAGTCATAGCTATGCCTATAACATTCACAGCAGAGGGAGCCACAGGGCAGATCGAAGAATATATATGGAACTTCTGAGATAATACTCCAATTAGCAAATGATATGAGATAGATCATACATTTGTTCGAACTGGCAAATATAGTATCAGCCTCACTGTCAGATATACTGACGGTACTGAGAAGACAACAACACAATCATTACAAGTAGACCAATCGCTTGAATAATCTCAATTCCACATAGACATCAAAAAATATCTCTCAAATAATTTGAGAGATATTTTTTTATTTTTTATGATTCTTGGTATGGACATATGTCCCTCGGATCTCGTCAGATCCGATGAGATGAGTGTCCTCGATCCGACAGACGAATATAGGCATATCCTCATCATGAGCAAGGGCTATAGCCGTCTGATCCATGATCCTCAGATTCTTGTGGAGAGCCTCTTCGAGAGAGAGTATTTCATAGTGCACAGCATCCGCATGTTTCTTGGGATCCTTGTCATATATACCATCTACCTTGGTGGACTTGACTACACAGTCACACTGGAGTTCGAGTGCTCGTAGTACTGATGCGGAGTCAGTAGTAGCATAGGGATTGCCAGTACCCCCGACGCAGATCACGACCCTCCCCTTTTCTATATGACGGAGTGCTCTGCGAGCGATGAAGTCTTCGGCAACTCTATGTGTCGGAACTGCAGACATTACCCGTACATCAACTCCAGCTGCCTCGATCGCCTCACCTATAGCGAGTCAGTTGATGATTGTTGCCATCATCCCCATCTGATCTCCGATCACCCGATCAAATCAACCTTCTTCGAGCTGTATACCTCGGAATATATTCCCACCACCGATCACGATCGCGATCTCGAGTTTACGAACTTGTACGAGGTATACGATTTTTTCTGCTATATAGGTAAGGAATTCTGGATCGATCCCGTATCATTGCTTTCACTGGAGGGCTTCACCAGAGAGCTTGAGGAGGATTCGTTTGGGAGTGTGATATTGTTTCATACTTTGAGTGAGAGATTATTACCGAATAAGACAAATATAACAGAGAATCAGAGGACAAGGATAAATAGTATCACGAGCGTGATGATAGCAGAGTTACGCTTGCCAACCTCATTTTCGAGTAAAATAATTTTCTTACTCAAAGTATCCGTATCATGATCAGATTTGGATTTGGCTGATTCGAGGAGGAATGTATTTTTTTTGTATTCGAGGGCTGGTATCGAGTTCGAGAGCTCTACCTCTGCTTTTCCGAGCTTGTATGAGAGCTCCTGTATAGTAGCATCCTTGCGGGCAATCTGCTCCTGAGCATCCTCATAGATTCGTACGATCTCAGAGAGTGCCATATTTGTCTGCTTGGGATCTGTTATCTGCATTTCTTTTGTCACGATCTCGGGTATCTCACGCTCTGGAGTATCATCGTGGATCACGATATAGTCCTCCTCACGTCGAGCAGGATCTGCCATGCGGAGTGTCTCGATATCGTCCTCCTCAAGATACATCTTTTTGCCGATACGACGCGTACGGATACGCCCAGCCTGGATATGTCGATCGATCGTCCGAGATGAGACTCCGAGACGACGCGATGCCTGATCTCTATCGAGGGAAAAAGCCATACAAAAATAGTAAGATATGAATGCAATGAGTGTATAAAAAAACAGGCAAAAATCAAACAAAAAAATAACCCCGATTGCTCAGGGTTATTTTTTATTTTATATCAAAAACTGGTGGAGATGGCGGGCACCGCCCCCGCGTCGAAAAAGGTATGTCGTATATATCTACTGTGTATAGCTCAGTTCTAGTATATCTGAGAATAGAGAATGAGCAAAAATCTCTCAGAAAAACACGATCTCCATATGAACTCTTTGCGAGAATTGTGTCAACGAGGCAAAGGTAAAACTCATAAATATGATACCACTCTATCAGTTTCAAGTGGTAAAAGTTGTAGTAGGCCATCCGGCACTCATCCGCCTAGGCGGAGACTACACTATTGGAGCAATTAAGCAGCGATAGCGAACGCAGGAGTCATAGACTTCTTGAAAGAAGCTGCGAGTCGAGCGAGAGGTGATGTATTAGCATCTGTTTATTGCCCTTTGATAACGAGGCGAGCCGCCCCAACACAGCATATATGGCATACGAGTCTTTTCCTCGAATCCTATATCATCCCCGAGTATGTTAATGAACTGAGATATAATAGTGAAAAAAGTGAAAAAAGCAAACGAGTTTCACCAGATTTTCACGGAGTTTTGGAGTAGCTATTTTCTGTGGTTTCCATTTTTATTTGCGAAGAGTATAGATCTGTCAGAAAGAAATCAGTCAAAAATAAGAAATTCGAGGCAGAAAAATTTTTTCGATAGGAGCTTACAACAAGTAAGTGCACCCCAAGGGTATTTCCTCAGCTCCGCTTCGGGGCACTGAGAAATAAATTTTTATAACGATGAAGTTCGCCGTTTTTCACTTATTTTGCAAAAAAAATCCCCTATAAAAGCGAATCCAAACGCTATAGGGGATAACACGGATGAGGGTGAGACTCTATCGACTATGGAGTGTTGCAAGTACAGTCTTGGCTCGATCAGATGAGAGATCTCATTCGATCATAGCTATACCGTTGGGCAGGCGAGAGTAGGTGCGAGGACTGTTTCATGTATTTTTTGCCTCTATTTCTTGTATAGACAATGTAGAGTAAAAAGATACTCGAACCGAATCTCGATCATAGACGAGTCCATCACCTGGACGGATCTCTACCTGATCGACTCCACCACTTCCCTGTCTGTTGTATGTATCTCATGTGACACTGGTGAATCCATATCCGATCTTATCATTCCAATAGATGGAAGTCAGGATAGCTGGCTTCGCCGGGACATCTCTGAGGGATACGATGTTACTACTATAGGTAGTAGAGTAGACATATATACCTGAGAGTACCATGAGCGTACATACAGCCTGTATGAGCTCGACTCCACTGCGACGGGGTCTCTGGGACTGAGTATGTTTCATACCTTTACAAAAAGAACAAATAAATTATAGCATATAAAAATAGAGAAGTCAATTATTTTTGATTAAAAAATATATATGTCAAATATAGTTTTGATTTTGTATCGATATTTATCTGATTTTGAGTATAGTGAGCTATATTCTCACTCAGATACAACATATGTCCCTCCACCTCTACAATACTCTCACTCGCACGCTCGAACGATTCAAGCCCCTCCGCCAAGAAGAGGTCAAGGTCTACTACTGTGGACCAACTCCCTACAACTATGCCCATATCGGCAATCTGCGAAACTATCTCATGGATGATATCATCGTGCGAACGATGCGATTCCTCGGGTACAAGGTCCGAACAGTGATGAATGTGACTGATATCGATGACAAAACCATCCGTGACTCTCAGAAATCAGGAAAGAGCCTCAAAGAGCTCACAGAAAACTATACAAACGAGTTCCTTGCTGACTGTACTCGGCTCGCTATCATCCCTGCGGATACTATTGCTCCGATATCGACTCTGATTCCAGATATGGGAACAATCATCGACGGACTCATAGCGAAGTGATATGCCTATCTCGCTGATGATGGGAGTGTGTACTATAGCGTAGCAAAATTCCGGAAGTACGGCGAACTTGCTCATCTTGATACAAAATGAATGATATCGAGTGTCCGTATCGACAATGATGAATACGAAAAAGAACAGGTGGCAGACTTCGCACTCTGGAAGGCGTATGATGCTGAGGCGGATGGCGAGAACTCATGGGAGATCGAGGTCACAATAGACTGAGAGAAGAAGATCCTCAAGTGAAGGCCAGGCTGGCACATAGAGTGCAGTGCTTGTAATATGAAATTTTTCTGAGCACAGATCGATATCCATATGGGTGGCTGTGATCTCATATTTCCCCATCATCAGAACGAAGTGGCTCAGACGGAGGCATACACTGGCAAAAAATTCGCCAACTATTGGCTCCATGGCGGACACCTCCTCGTAGATAACAAGAAGATGGCAAAAAGTGCGAAGAATTTCTATACACTAGGGGATATATTTGAACAAAATAAAGATATCCCAGAAATTCTGATTGCAAGAGGATTCCGTCTGATGGCACTCCAGAACCAATATAGAGAGAATTTTAACTTCACATTCGAGAGACTCGGTGCTGCGATCAACACGATCCGCGGGCTCGATGAGATGATGAAACGACTCGGTCGATATCGAGATCTATTGCTCCGAGACAAAGTAGAACTCTCAGATGAGGACCTGACCCTCACGGCGAAGTGACGGATCAAGTTCCATGATATCACTCGCGAGTTCCGTGAGAACCAGCAATCCTATATGCAAGAGTTCATAGAAAAGCTCGAAGACGACTTCGACACACTTTCAGCTATGGCGACAGTATACGAATATCAGACCTACATCAATACAGGTATCGATGATAGCCTCTTCACCGCCTGAGAGTGCAGCTCCCTCATCGGACTCATGCAGAGTTGGAATGAGGTAGTCTCGATTTTTGATTTTGATCTCCTCACCTCAGAGTCTCTCCCTGCAGATATATCTCGCCTTGCGGAGGCTCGCATACTGGCAAAAACTCTGAAGGACTGGGCAGAATCCGACCGTATACGTGATGAACTCGTCTCTCTCGGATACAAGATGATCGATGAGAAAGATGGATGGAGGATGGAGAAGGTGTAGAAAATATATTTTATTCAATTTTTGTCAGTTTCTGACTTTACTAGCTCGCATGCAAAACTTACAATCCATCATCTCTTCTCATATCTCGACTCTATACTCGGATATCTTATTCTCCGCTACCCTATCGGCTCCGCCAAAACCTGAACACGGAGAATACTGTTTCGGAGTTTTCACACTCGCGAAGCCTCTCAGCAAGTCTCCAAATCAGATTGCTGAAGAGATCGCGAGCAAACTCCGTGAGGATACTACTCACTTCACGCAAGTGAATGTGATCGGTGGATATGTGAATCTCTCATGTGCTGCGAATGTATGGATGGATATCCTCTCACAAGTAGAGAATCAGCAACAAGAGAAGAAAAATCAAACAATCGTCGTCGACTATATCGGTGCTAATGCTGGGAAGCCACTCCATATCGGACATATCTGTACTCCATCTATCGGTCAAGCAATCTGCAATATCTATCGTCATCTCGGATATTATGTGATCTGAGATTCTCATTTTGGTGATTGGGGAGGGATTTTTGGGAAGTTAATTTGGTCATTCAAGAATGATTGAATCGCAGCATTTAGTACAGAAAGTGATAAAATAAGTTATAGGAAAGCATTTCTAAATAATTTATCTATTGATAGTTTACTTGAATTATATCAATCATTTCATATACCGATATTAGGCAATGAAGATGATGCAAAAATAAAACAAGAAGATAGAGAAAATGGTGCACGAATTGAATTTAAAAAACTTGTGAGTTGAGATTTTGAAAATGTAGAACTTTGGAAAAAATTCACCGCCATCTCAATCACTGAGATAGAAAAAAAACTCGGTGTTCTCGAGATCAAAGCAACTTATAATATCGGTGAGAGTTTTTACGAATGACTGAACTTACCTCGTCCGAACAACGAAGACTATCCAAATCTCGAATTCAATATGAAGGATATAGTCCGCGAACTCATCGAGAAGTGAGTAGCAACTCAGAATGAGGATGGTAGTGTAGGAGTCGTATTCCCAGAGGAGTCCAAGATACCATCGTGTATCCTCCAGAAAAAGGATGGAACAGGACTCTATCTCACGAGTGATCTCGCAGCGATCAAGTATAGGATGACCAACGGATGGAATCCATCGAAGATCATCTATTGTGTCGATGTCCGACAACAGCTCCACCTGAGACAAGCAATCTGGATCGCAAAGAAAGCATGGGGACTCGAGAATGTCGAACTCTTTCATGCGTTCAATGGATTCATCAAGCTCAAGGAAGGAACGATGTCGACTCGTCATGGTACAGTGATATTCCTCGAGGATCTCATCACAGAGGGGGAAGAAAGGACGAGTCAGCTCCTCGCAGAGAAGTGAAGAACTGGAGACAATGCACTCTCGCCAGAGGATATCGAGGCGATCACGATCGGTGCCATCAAGTATAGTTATCTCTCACAGGATCGTGAGAAGGACGTCACTTTTGATTGGGACAAGGCTCTGAGTTTTGAGTGAAACTCTGGACCATATATCCAGTATGCCTGTGTGCGAGCTGCGAAAATCGTAGGAACCATAGAGATAAAAAAATATGACTATTCGCAAATAGAGTGACTCTCCCCATACGACACTGCCCTCATACGCACACTCGCTGAGATGGAAGCGAAAATCCAGATAACCGCCGACACATACAAGCCTCATACTCTCGCACTCTACTGTTATGATCTCGCTGTATGCTTCAATAGTTTTTATGTCCATACGCCCAAGATCCTCGAAGAGTCTGATGCCGATCTGAAAAATCTCCGACTCACTCTCTGTCGTCTGACTGCCGATAAGCTCACTCTCTGATTCGACCTCCTTGCAATACAGATGCCAAGTGAGATGTAGGGATTTCCTTTTGATTTTGTTACAATCTCTCATATTACTAAAGGTTGTGTTGGCGAGTTAGAGTATCACGGGCCGACAAGTGTATTGGTACTCATAAACCTACGGTTGAGGTTGTCGCCAAACTCCACCCGAGTCGACGCGGTATAGGGTGCAGTGGGCGAGCAAAACAGCGTTGCGTTAATACCCTTTGGGGTGGTGTAGTTAGGGTCTAGAGCAATAGATACAGGTGTGGTGTACCACGCTGCGGTAGTTGCCACATTATTCGGACAGAGCTGGGCATACGTCAACGGTGCAAGGCTAGAGAACATACCAGCAGTCATCTCTGACGGTGAGAACACACGACCTGCCAGCGTGATAGTTTGCGTGGTGACGAGAGTAGTGCCTTTGTAGATTTTTACTGTGTACTGCGTGCCAGCGGGTATCTCTGTCGATGTGAGGGCGTTGGGCAGGCGGAGCACGCTATCTCCAACGGTGGTGAGTCCGTATTGCGTCACGATAGTTTGCAGATATGACAAACCATTGTCTTTGAGCCTCACGATTCCATCAGGTTGAGACGCTGTACCCAGCCCACTCACGGTGGCATTGTCATATTCAGTAGAAGTAGGCATGTACAACACGAGGCCTGTTGAGTACTGCATGAGACTCCCTACCTGTGATTGAAATGCTATGGCATTTATTTGGAATTGTTTTATGGTTGATACGGGTGGATTGAGTTCGTTGATTGACTCTTTAATCATCCCAACGATAGTTGTAGGAAATGATTTTACAGTTGCTTCACTATAAAAATTTTGGTTTAAATAAACTGCTTGGAAATTATGCAAATTACTATCAGTACCACCTTCTGGTAGTTCAGCAGTAGCAACTAAAACAGCAGTAGTTTTTCCATTTTGATCAATGCATGGATAAGCACATGCAACGGCATTGAATTTTAACGGCTTATAGTTGACGTACGAAGAGGTTAGTGAGCTAATCGCCACCTGCCCAACAAAAACAGCGTAATCATTAGAGTGACTTAAGTAGCGATTATGTGGGGTAGATGCTGCAACGGATGCAACTCCAACTATACGAAGCCGTTGTAACAAATCAACAATACTTGCATCTCCATTCGTGATCGCTTCATTTAGTAAGATGGCATATGCTGCTTCCACATAAAAATTTCCCTGTGAATGTGCCACAAGGACTAATTTTTTATTTGTTGCTGCTTGAATTTCTGTTTTAATTCTGGTAACAAGCCTATTTACTACTTGCAAAACACTTCCGGGCGCATTCACGGCATTTTTATATCTTTCACCAAGTGTTTTGTAATAGTTAAATTTTTTGCTCGCGTCCACCGCAATTTCTGAAGCGTAGTAACCATTTGCTGATAAAGCCAAATTACTTTGTGTTGCTTGCCAAGTGAGTTCAATTTGGTCGCTAATATTTGGGTCTTTATTATTATAAAATGCACTATAACTATAATCGGTTTTTCCAACTACATTAGCCAAATTATTCATTGATGAACAGGCTTGATCAATTGAATTGTCAATGCCATTAACAAATATAATTTTTACATTGCTTAATGGTTTATTAATGACATTACATGAACTTGCTTCACTAGTTTTAATAAAAAATAATTGCCCTACGAGCATTAATAATATTAATGTTTTTTTCAATTCAAACCCCTATTTTTTAAATACAAACTGGTAGTTCTTCAAGATCAAAACCACCGTCCGTTAGTTTTACTATTTTTGATAAAATATCTTTTCTACTAGCTGTATCAAAAACAATATTGCTTACAGCGTTTGAAGATTGCCCATAAGCAACCCCAGTACCTGATGCACAGGCTATTTCTCCGTATGCCTTTAAAGCCTCTGCCCTCGTAGTAGGCAATGGTTTTGTTAACATCAACTGATGGGCTTTTGCGACTCTAATGGTTGTCGAGTACTGCTGATCACTTGCAATCACTTTGGACAAAGCAATCTCCACCTCATCACGTACCCCGTTATTGTTGGTATCGACACCCGCAACCGTTGCAGTGGCAGCCGCTCCAGGGTCTGGCGGTAGATTTCTAGAACTAGTCGTACTACCTCCACTACCCACGCCACCACTACTGCCTCCACCACACGCCGAGAGGAATATAGGCAACGCCAATATTCCTAAAATCAATAATTTATTTGGTTTCATAATCTGAGGTTA
>JACMPW010000002.1 GCA_014377305.1 Candidatus Altimarinota bacterium
AGGAGCAGGAGCAGGAGCAGGAGCAGGAGCAGGAGCAGGAGCAGGAGCAGGAGCAGGAGCAGGAGCAGGAGCAGGAGCAGGAGCAGGAGCAGTCAGTGTATCTATCAATTTTTTCTGTGTTTTTGGTCCGAATTTTCCATCAATATCTATTCATCATAATCCGAGTTCTGCTTGTAATATTTTGATGTTATCTATAGATTCAGTACTATATATATCTGAATTATACACATTTTTGAATGCTTCATATGATTTTTTTCATGACTCAGTCACATATGTATTTTCAAGAAATTTATTTTTTGTTTCTTTTTCGAATTTCTTGATTTGGGTATGGTTATATTTGAGAATTTTCCTTAGCTCAGGATTATCAATATCATCAATTATTACTCTTTTTGGCAACTTGACATCCAATTTAACAATCTCCAATCCTCACTTTATTCATTCTTGAATTGTCACGATTTCTTCATCTTTTTGTTTTCTCACAGTTGCTCGTGCTATAGCTATTTCTCTTACTTGTTCGGATGACAGTTTACCGATCATATCCTCATATGATTGTTTGGCATTTTTTCCTCAGTTGATATAATCACTGGCTTGAAAGATTTCTTTATTTGACATATATTTTTAATTATAATATATAAAATTTAATTTTTTGCAAATAATATTTATATATGCTTATTCGTACTCCTCTGCTTCTTCTACTGCCTCATCCAGGAACTGATTCACAAATCCTCTCATGAGGATCATGATTCCCATACCGATCAGCAGAGAGGCAAATGCACTCAGATTGGAATTATCAGGGAAGAGGTAGTGATCGGCAAGATTCCATATTCCACGCCAGAATAGGATGATCGCTGCACCCATCAGGAACGCTTCGAATCGTTTTCTCCAGAGTTCTGCTCGGGTAGTTTTATGATGGAAAAAATGAAAGAGAGACATATTGGTGGATATTTATGTACTCACTATATCAGATAAAAGATTTTTTTGCAAAAAATGAGAGATTCTCTATAATCCGATCTATATCCTCTCAATCCACCCAAACTATGATCGATATCAAAATACTCAGGACCAACCAAGAACTCGTCAAAAAGACCCTCCACGATAAGGTCACCAAGTGAGTCGATCTCGACCGTGTGATCACCCTCGATGCTCTCCGCATCTCTCTCGGACAAGACCTCGATGTCCTACGTATGCGACGCAATGATATCTCATCACAGATGGGAAAAGGGAAACCAGAGCCACATCTTCTCGCTGAGGCAAGAGAGATCAAAGAAAAAATCCAAGCACTCGAACCAGAATTCGAAAAAGTTGAGACAGAGTTCCTTGCGCTCTATAAAAAAATCCCAAATATCCCAACTCTAGATACTCCAGTCGGACTCACCGAAGAGGAGAATGTGATGGTGAAACAATGGGGAAAAATCCGTGAATTCGATTTCCCAATCAAGAATCATGCGGAGATCGCAGCAGTTCGAGGATGGATCGACAAGGAACGAGCAGCGAATGTGGCAGGTTCTCGTTTTGCATACCTCAAGGGAGATCTCGTGAAACTCCAATTCGCCCTCATCCAATGGGTGATGGACTCACTCTCAGATTCAACTGTCCTCGACCAGATCATCGCGGAACACTGACTCAAGGTATCAAACAGGCCATTTGTCCCTGTACTTCCCCCATATATGATCAAGACGGCTCCCTACGATGCGATGGATCGACTTGAGCCGAGCGAAGACCGCTACAAGATCGAGGGACAAGATCTCTGGCTCCAGGGCTCTGCCGAGCATGTGCTCGGATCTATGCACGCTGGTGAGATATTCGCTGAGGTAGATATGCCCGTTCGCTATCTCGGATATGCGACATCATTTCGCGGGGAGGCTGGAACCTACGGGAAAGATATGGAAGGGATCATCCGTATGCACCAATTCGACAAACTCGAGATGGAGTCATTCTCAACCGCTGAGACCTCTCACGATGAGCATCTCCTCTTCTCAGGTATCCAAGAGTGGCTCATGCAACAACTCGAGATCCCATATCAGAAGCTCCAGAAGTGTACGTTCGATATCGGAAAACCGAATGCAAAGGGAAGTGATATCGAGGCGTGGCTCCCAGGACAACTCAGGTATCGTGAGACACACACTGCTGACTATATGACTGACTATCAGTCTCGTAGACTCCAGACTCGTGTTCGCCGTACATCATGAGATGTCGAGCTCATCCACACCAACGATGCGACAGCATTCGCCTGCGGACGAGCACTCGTTGCTATCATGGAGAACTATCAGAACGAGGATTGTACCGTCACTGTTCCGAAAGTACTGATGAATTATATTGGAGGAAAAGAGAGGATATAGTTCTTAATTTATAGAATATGATCACAATTGCATTTACTAAAATCTGAAGGTGAGCAGTTTCATGGTGAGGATTTATGGATGAAAAAAACTGAGAGATTCATCTTATGAAAGAGGTATGAGAGTTTTATCCTTGAATTTGAATTTCAGATATAGATAATGTGGGAAAGAAAATATTGCGGGAACTGGAGAAAGAGCTATGACCACAAAAAGACTGAGAATGCTTTATGGTTCATTTTGATTGAAAATTATAGAATATATCTTTTTAAGAAAAATAATCTATGTCCTTCCTTCGCAATCCTCATATCGATCTCACGCAGTCAAAAATAGAAACTGACAGATGCGTACTTGTTCCATTTTCCACTGATGGACGAGTAGATATCCGAGAGCTCCAGGAGGAGTTCTGCAAGGCGAACAAGGATCTCTGGGTATGACCATTCTTGCCGAGTTATGAAGAGGAGATTATCTGGCTGACATGAGTGGAAAAAGATATTGCAAACCGAGAACTGTTTGAGAATTTCATCCTCGATAAAAATACATGAAGTTTCATCTGATGTATAGGAGTGAATCGTCCTGAAGAACATCGCATGAATATCTGACTCTGGATCCGAGAATCTGAACAAGGTAAGTGATATGGAACTGAGGTGTATGTGGCGATGCTCGACTGGGCTCGTGAACATACGATATATGGTCACCTCAAGCACTCACTCACACCTGAGAATATATGAAGTCGCAAACTCGCAGAGAGATTCGGTGGGATTTTGCAAGTAGAGAAGACAGAGAGTGGTCATAATATATATCATATTCCTCTCTAGTTCTTTGTCTTCGTATTTTCTTTGCTATCTCGAGTGATCGATATAGTATGAGAGTTCACTAATCCTCATACCATGATCATCAGATATAGTCTCATCGCAGCTCTCCTCACTCTCTCATCATGTTCCTACTGAGTGAGTACGCCGACGCAACCAGTTGTCACTCCGCCAGTCGCCACAGGGACAGTAGTGCAACCGCCACCGACGAATATAGCAACAGGCTCTACAGATGAGTATAGGCTCTCATTCACGAATACAAATACAGGTATGGTCACAGTGCATCATACCACTGGGGTCAAGACTCATGTATACTTCGTCAACACGGATGCGAAGACAGCACATGTCGTCGTGACATTCCCAGCGGGTACACAGGGCAATCTCCGCTGGTCTCAGGTCGTCATGCCTGATGGGACGATGGATGGGCCATTCTGACAGGATACGAACTACAACCTCGCACAGACTGGATCATATGAACTGATATTCCATGAGAATATGATGTCCGGAGATCCATGGACGGGAGATGCATGGATCATGATCACACTGCAAAAATAGATACTAAAATATATAAAAATTCCGAGTCTGCTGACTTGGGATTTTTATATATTTCAATAGTTAGTCCACCTTTTTCATGAAGCAGGTCTTGAGTACGAGTCCCTTGATCTCCGGAGTATTCGCACTGATCTCCTCTATATCATCGGTGAGACGGATATTTTTGACTTTGGTTCCTTTGTTGAGAGAGATCTTGGTTCACCGTACATCGAGTTGTTGAGTGAGCTGGACAGTATCTCCAGATGAGAGGGTATTTCCGAATGCATCGACAGTGATGAGTTCTTCTGACATAGATATTATTGGTTATGATTATAGTATTTTTATTATTTCCGAGTCCATTCCCATTTACTTTTTCTTCTGTACTTTTGTAACCAAAAGTACCAAAAGTTCTTCTTTTTCGTTTGTTCGTTTTGGATTCTGTGAACGATTGGTTTTCTAAAATTCCAAACTAAGGTACATTCGGAATTTTCAAGAAAACTACATCGACAGAATCGAAAAACTCTCAAAAACAAAGAAGCAAAATGGGGCAAGTAAAAACAGAAGCAACTGGGACGAGAAAGACACAAGTAGACGAATTTATCTGTGTTTTTTCTCGTGCTCGAGGAGCCACACCTTCCGCTCCATCCCACCACCATATCCGACGAGTCGGCCACTTGCACCGATGACGCGATGACAGGGGATGATGATGACGATACGATTGTTGTGATTGGCTCCGCCGATAGCTCTGACAGCTTTTGGACGAGAGATCATTTTCGCTTGTTCGCCGTAGCTGCGAGTCTCGCCGTATGGGATCGCTTGGAGTCACTTCCAGGCGTCTTTCTGGAAATCAGTACCATCGACTGCGAGTGGGATATCGAACTGTTTTCTCGTTCACTCGAAATATTCTCCGAGTTCTTGCTCTATCTTTTTGAGGAGAATATTTGTTTCTGATGTTGCATCTGGGAATCGGACAAGCTTCTCTGTGAATTCATCACTATCTGCGAACTCGAGCATCACGAGATGATCGTCACTCGCTATAGCCACGAGATCACCGATTGGAGATGAGATGATGGTTTGATAGAGTTGCATATTGAGATGAGTATATCCAATATTGAGATTTTTACCATCAAAAATCCGCACAAATATATGAAAATATTATGAGTTTTTTATGCGAGCATCTTGCTCTCTATTTCTACTTTTTCGAGATTATTTTTGTAGACCTATCATCAGTATTCTCTTGAAAATCTGGAAAGAGTGCATCCCATTGAGACCATGGACTCCACCAGTCTCCGAGATATGCTCGAGACAAATATTCAGGATTCTGATCAAAGAACTCTCGATAACTCGTATAGTCATCGAAATCTTTCTGCAATGTATGTGCTTTCCCATTCACATTCGAACTGGAGACCACGCGTCATTTGAACATAGTATGAAGAGTTAGATTTTGAAATAACCAAACCTCACATGGTAGGTAGAAATATTATATCTTTCAAAAATAAAAGAAAAAGAAAAATTGAGGACAAAAGTATTCATATTTTTTATTGTTTTTCACCCCCTTTTCTATACACTCTCCCTATGACTCAAGATCAAGCGTACGACATACTCACGATGGGACACAATGTGTTCCTCACGGGAGCAGCAGGGACGGGCAAGACCTATCTGATAAACCGATTCATCCGACATGCTCGTGAACACGGAATCACCATAGCGGTCACTGCATCGACTGGGATAGCGGCGACACATATCGGAGGGATGACGATCCACTCATGGTCGGGGATGGGTATCCGAGATACGCTCACGGATGAGGATATCGATGTGATCGTATCGCGTGAGTACCTCGCGAAGCGGTTCGCCAAGACGAATATATTGATCATCGATGAGATCTCGATGCTCTCGGGAGTGTTTCTCGCGAATCTGGATCGACTCCTCAGGTCGACTCGTTTTTCTCAGGAGCCATTCGGAGGGATTCAGGTCGTACTTGTTGGGGACTTTTTCCAGTTGCCACCAGTGTCTCGTGGGAGTGATGTCGAGTTTGCATTCGAGCATCCATCGTGGCGTACCTATCGTCTTGCAATCTGTGTGTTGGATGTGCAGTATAGACAAGGAGAGGATCCACTTCTCACGATCCTCAACGAGATCCGCTCTGGGGATATGAGTCAGGAGTCTTTTTCGCTCCTTGATCGTCGCAATATTCCTGTTGATACCGAGGATCATACCGAGCTCTTCACTCGCAACATATCCGTTGATACCTATAACACGCAGAGGCTCAACGCGATCCACGACGATACATTCGTCTTCGAGATGCAGTCAAAGTGAGCCGAGAAACTGGTAGAGGCTCTCAAAAAATGATGCCTCGCACCAGAGACTCTCATCCTCAAAAAATGAGCTCGAGTGATGTTCGTGAAGAACAACTTCGAGGCATGATATGTGAATGGCTCGATCGGACATGTGGTCGGCAAGTATGAGAGCCTGCCGATCGTCGAGCTCACCGATGGGACTCGTATCATCGCGGATCATATGGACTGGTCGATCGAGGAAAATGGCAAGGTCAAGGCTACTATCCTGCAGATCCCACTCCGACTTGCCTGGGCGATCACTGTCCACAAGTCGCAGGGGATGACCCTCGATACCGCTGTCATGGATCTCAGTGATGCATTTGTCCGAGGACAGGGATATGTCGCTCTCTCTCGTGTCCGCTCACTCAACGGATTGATACTCAGAGGATACAATCCAATAGCCCTCCAGATTGACTCACGAGTTCGTGACTATGATGAGATACTCAGGGCAACCTCAGCTGCTGTGATCGAGAGACTCGCTCAGATATCTGAGAGTGAAAAAGAAACTAAGATAGAAACCGCGATCAAAAAACTCTGAGGCATCCTACAAAAAATTGATCTCGACTTCGTAGATCCCAAGCGAGCAAAGCTCGCAACTCATGAAGAGACTTACTCGCTGATTCAGTCTGGGAAGTCACTTGATGATATTGCGGAGATTCGCAATATCAAAATATCGACTATATTCTCCCACATCGAGAAACTCACTGAAGAGGGAAAGATCATTGATCTCACTTCTCACAGACCAGATGACAGTCATCGACTATCCGATATCCACCGAGCGTTCGTAGAGGTCGGTACCCTCTCACTCTCTCCCATTCGTGAGTTTCTCGTCAGTCTCCATGACGAGGATTATACCTATGATGAACTGCGTATGGCTCGACTGTTTCTTTCCATATCGGATCGAGCAAAGATCGAAGAGCAAATGCTCTATGAGAGTGAATGAATATAAAAAAGCTCTAATATAGAATGAACGAGTCACTCATTTATTTTTTACTGATTTATGCATACCAAGATTCTTTCGACAATGATTCGACTCATCCTTTCTTGTCGATATAGAGTTGTGATCAAAAATATCGATGTTTTTGATGTTCCAGAGTCAATTTTGATACTTTCCAATCATCCAGCCTTCATTGACCCGATCATATTGCTCTCATATTTGAGTAAAAAGAAGGATATTTCACCAGTGATCACTCATAAATATAGTCAGATATTTGGTATAAGTACTATTCTATCTTGGATACAGGCCATTATTGTACCCATTATTGATGATGCTCTCTCAAAAAATACTGTAGCACAAGTAGTTCTTACCATCAATAGATCTCTCAAAGACCAAAAAAATATACTTCTATATCCTGCCTGAAAAATCTATAGTCAATGATTTGAGTCAATTCTTGGAAAAAGAATGGCCTATGACATTATTAGTTGATTGGATTCAAATGCTCGAGTTATTTTTGTTCATACTACCTGACTCTGGTGAAGTATATGGTCAAAATCGTATACAGGAGAAAATCCGAAAATATGAACAATATTCCTTCGTTCATTATACTTTCTTTTCATAAACCTCTTCTTTCTGATACCCAAACGAGAGGTTTCGATCGAGTGTGATGATATCACGGATATAATCAGGGAATGGAGTAGGGAAGATCTTCCAATATTTAACCAGAAACTGGAAGACTTTTATAATAAAAATGGAGCTGAATTATGTAATTATATTCCTCATTATTTTTTCTATGATGATACTGCAAATAAGATTGAACCAAAAAATATCGTCGGATCTCTCAGTGAAATGCAGAAATCTTGAATAGAAGATGCAATTTTCCAGCCAGAAACCGTGTTTCGAGTACATGATATCATCGCCACCATAAAATGAATTCATCCTTCAACTCTAACGCTCCATACGCATCTCCTCCTCGATTTGCAGATGGATTCATTGGATATGATGGAACTCAGTACTATTGTCCACAGCCAATTCCCAAATGCTTCAAATCCTGAATTACAAACCTTAAGATATATATCAGATATTGCATATATGGCATCTTGAGGTCAACTTATACCGGATGATACTACCCTACTTTTGAATGATCAAGCCTATTCACTCAGGCAGTACATAAATAATGCTTGATATAGAGACATTGGTTTTCTCTTTCCAGAACAACTTATTTCAGTCCTGAAATCCGAATTTCAAGAAAGAAATGCAAGAGTCATCGAGTTGACCCTTGAGTGAGGAGAAGAGGAATTTTTCAGACAGTACCATACGATAACGACCAAGGTTATTGTTACGAGTTATATATATTATCGTGAGCTCAGACATCCTTGGCTTGCTAAGTATGAGGAGAATTTTATCTTTATCGAAGATATTCCTAGGAGATCTCGCATCTTTTCGAGGATTCTTGGATGATAAATGAAGTATGTTTGGATTGCTTTTCTCATATATTTCATATACTTGCAAGTATACTAACTCACCCAATATGCTTTTCTCATATTTTTCTCGTGAATTGACACAGCAGGCTCTCGTCTTTGAGATATTTGCTGGTATTTCTCTCCTGTGTATCATCTATTATGGTGTGAAACACTATCGTTTCTTTTTTTGGCGTTTCTTTGCCCTTGCATTCGGAGTATTTTGTTTTGAGGGGCTCACATGAGCTATGTGGAATAACGCTCATCTTGGGAATCTTGCGTATATCCATAATGATGTCAGCTGGGTGATGACCCTTATTTGGACAGGATTGATATTTTTGAACAAGTTTCTCTATGAGAGCATCTGTCAATCAAAGACTCTCATAAAAGAATTTGCTTATGTAACCCTTGGTTCTAGTATTCTCTGATGGATCACCCTTACGATTCTAAAAATGATAGATATTTTTTCATATTCTATCACTATGGAATCATATGTATCGTCATCAGTAAATATTTTTTGAATACCAGTCGAAGCTATAATATACTTCCCTGTATTTATCTTCACATCATATACATTCTATAAATATTGGGAACTCGCTATGTATGATAGGCACCTTTTTTCTCACTATAGTATTTCACTGAAAAAAGATATAGTCATCAGTGCATGTACTATCCTCCTTATAGGCTATTTGATGCATCCTCTTTTGCAGATGACCCTATGATCTACCTTTGTACTTGTTATAGTATATCTAGTAGGACTTATGTTTACGAGTTTCATGGTTGGTCAGATCAAGGATGTTCCACTTTTTCAGAGATATATTGCTGGTATATTTGTATTATCTATGTTTGGTATGATTATCGTGAGCCTGATGATGGATCATAGTATGATATCTCTATCTCAGTCGATCAAGGATACACATACAGTCAATACTGTATTGGTACCATGACTCTCTATCTCTGATGTTGAGTTCGTTGGGATCGTCTTGTTTTCTTGTCTTTTGATAGCTATAGTGAGATACTTCAAGATCGTTACTGATAATAGCAATATCAAGCTCGATGATAAGAAAATGACATTCCAAGGATGGAAGAGTTTACTGATAAAATAGTGTATAGTTTTTATATAAGTTAACCACAATCCTATGGCAACTGTTTTCCCACTGGTTCTTATATTATATGTTGCATTATGACTAATATCTTTAGGTAAGAACAATTCAACTCTTTGAAAGGTTTTTATGAAATTTCTATTTCTTGCTGGTATGTTGTTTGTGGCAGGATTTGTATTTTTGATATTTATCGATAGTAACACATTCATTGCCATATCTTCTGCCACACTCATTTTATGAACATCACTTTGGAGAGCATTTAAGTGGTAATGATGTGATTGAAGGATGAATTTTATACCCCTTTTTTATTTATATGCTTTTTTTCTTATTCGTGCTTATCATTTTTATCCCATATTTTTCACCAGCTTTCATTGGTAATCAGACTATATGAAAGCGTATTATGAAGTTTATTTTTCTCTGAGGGATGCTGATGCTCGCTGGTACTGTATTCGTTGGATTATTTGATATATTCTTTCCACTATCATTCATACTAGCTCCTGGTATACTCATCCTATGACATCGTATGACTTATAATTGGTAGATATGAAAATCAAAACTCTCACTGAGCTCTCAAGAAAATCTTCTCATTCTCATGAGGAATTTTTTGATTGGTGAACATATTCTCTCCAAGATGGAGAATATTTTATGCCCCCAGAGCTCCTATCTATCTATGATACGCCACTCTATGCTACACTAAGTGATCCTCAGATACGAGAACTGACTCGTATAGAGTCTATACAGATCATATATCTCTATGCCTATACAGAGAGTGTGATGTGTTATTATCTTGCTCGACATCTCGTAAAATCAGATTTTGGGAGCGAAGAACATGCATTTGTCCTCAGGGAACAGCTAGAAGAATACCGTCATCAAGATATGTTTCTGCGATGACTCGAGATATTAGGTATGGATTTTCAGCCTATGTCTCGTTTCACAAAATGGTGGACATGACTCGAAGCAATTATTTTGCCTGCAAAATATTTTTTCTTATTACAGATAACTATAGAGCTCATCTCTAGGGAGATGGGGAGATTGATCTTCTCAGATCATCGTGTCAATCAATTGGTACGAGATATCTCGCTCATGCATGAGCGAGAAGAGGCTCTCCATATTGCATTCTCAGATACATATCTGCAACGATCATTTCAGGACGCTGGATTCTTTGTTCGAACATTTGGAGGGATATGTATGGCACTGGATATTGCATTTATCAATACTTTTTACATATATCCATGACTATATAAAAAGGCCTGAATAGAGAATGATCAACTCTTCTACAGAGAGGCTCGCAAAGCCATTAGAAAAAGTCTTGTAAAGAATATGCTTACATGAAGTGCTCTTGAGTTTCTCAGAAAATATGATTGGATAACCTGGGCAAATGCTGGGATATGGCTTATTTTTACCTGAATTACTCGAGAAAAAATCTATGGAAAAAATTAGAAAATTATTCCAGAAATCAGTATCTATAATTGGAATAGGTACATATGTTCCGACTTCCTCATTTACAAGTGATGATATAGAGGAGCGTATTCACTCGCAGAGCCAGTACCATGATTTCCAGAAGGGAATTGTGTATGATATTTCTGGTACTTATACTCGGCATTTTGTTGCACCTGATGAACAGGCATCCACAGTTGCTATATATGCGTCAAAAAAAGCGATCGAATCAGCTCGTCTGAATATCAATGATATTGATTGTATCATCTTTGCAAGTGCTTCTCAAGATATCATTGAACCAGCTACAGCAAATATGGTCCAACTGGGACTCTGATCTACGGCTCCTGTGATGGATATCAAAAATGCTTGTAATAGCTTTCTGAATGGTATACAAGTAGCGTCCAGTATGATCCAATCATGACAATATAAAAATATCCTGGTATGTTCATGAGAAACTCCATCTCGAGCCATCAAATGGAATACAAAAGATAGGAAAGAATTCAAGGATGCTCTGGCATGATACAGTCTCGGAGATGCTGGTGTAGCTATGATTCTCTCAGAGAAAAAAAAGAATATGCCCACAGTTGTGTTCACTGAATTTTATTCTAAATGAGAGTATTGCTATACAAGTACTATCCTTTGATGAGGATCATTGTATCCTCGAGATGCTGAGAAAAATTATTTTCTCTCTGATTCAAAGGCTTTATCAGAAGCATTTTGACTCCATGCCAAAGAATTTTGTCTTGTATCTTTGCATAAGTACGGATGGAAAATATCCTCTATACAATATTTTTTTCCACATATTGTATCTCGATATTCGGCAAATATATTTAGGGATGTGTTTTCTATTGCTCATCACCATATTATTAATTATAATAGTACTCATGGAAATATGGCATCTTGTTCTATCCCGTACGCCCTAGTTAGGGCAATAGAAGAGAAGAAATTTGCTCCATGACAAAGATGATTGATGATCTGACTTGGTGCATGAGCATCGTTTTGAGTAGTTGGTATACAGTTTTAATATATGTATTTTTATCGATCACATCTTCTAGATGATTTCCTCGCTGATATCTCTGTAAGTGAGGAGGAGATTATTATAGATACAGTCTCTAACAAGAAAATGATAGCCAAAGATTTTTACTCGGAGATATGTCGTATCGCTGATTGACTCCAGAAAAATTGACTGCAAAAGTGAGATACTGTCATCATCTTTACTAAGGATAGCATTGCTTTCAGTATTTTTATAATTGCAATACTACTTATCTGAGGTACAGTGGCGATCATAGATCCTGAAATAGGAGACCAAAATCTCTATAAAAAAATATCTCTTTTGCGTCCTTCTTTTTGTATTATTGATGGAATTATTTTTGATATACTCCATCTTGGAAAAATCGGGAAATATATTCACCCCATTTTTATGACATTATCAAGGAATATACTCGATATTTGTGGGAAAATAATTATTACATCAAAAACATATCTTGGAAAACACCATCAGAATGTGTGTGAGTGGGAGCATGTTACTGCTATTCCAACATGGATTGATAGAGACGAGAGTGATGATGCTATTATTGTATTTACTGGCGGAACTACTGATGATCCAAAATGAGTCATTCATTCATTGGGATCGTTATCTGCAACGATCCAAGTACTAGAGTTATTGATAGGAGAGAGTCATATTTTTTATGCGGATTTACCACATTTTATACTCTTTGGAGTTGTCATGCAAAAACAGACAATCATAGGAAATGAATCCTACTCTCCTGGTAGGATTCATGATATATTTGTCTGATATGATGTTGATGCCACTTTTTTTGCTCCTTATAAGATTCAACAATTTATTACTCAAGGTATCAGATTTCCAGGATGTCTCAATCATATGCTCATTGGCTCAGCTCCGATGTATAGCTCCTTTCTTGAAAGGTGTATTTCCCAATGTTTCCCCTCGAATACTCGTATTACTTGTGTATATGGTATGACTGAACTATTGCCTATTGCGAGTATAGATGCAAGGGAAAAAATTGATGTCTTGTACCATCGTTGAGATATACTCTGAAAACCATTTTCTGGTGTTCTGTATAAGTTTGGTAAGGATAATGAACTGCATGTAAGTGCTCATCATGCGATGAAGTGATATTTTTGAAAACCACCACAAGATTATATAGCTACCTGAGACCTGGTTTCGAGAGATTGAGATAATCTTGTTATGCTCTGAAGAAAAAAAGATATGGTCATCAGAGGGAATTATAATATATACCCTTCTCTTTATGAATCTATAATACTGTCCATCCCATGAGTGAATGATTGTGCTCTATTTGGCATCCATGAGTCTGATTACAACGAGCAAATTATTCTCTTGGTAGATTCTATCTTTACCGATAAGTCTTTATTTTTATCAAAACTTCAAAGTTGAAAGTATTCAATTGACTCTTTTGCTATACCAGATAATATTGTTTTTGGTTCCATTCCGAGATTTGGTAGACAAAAAAAGATCAATAAATTTAAACTCTGACAATTATACTTACATCATAAATTATGAAAATAGCTATTACTGGATCTACATGATTTATTGGAGGACATCTGGTTCGTTATTTTGATAATGGAATGAATACGATTTATGCGTTTGGGCGATCAGCACCACAATTCGCCTCAGGGAATATTATCCCTATCATATGGGATATGAATGATCCAATATGAATACATCTAGATGATATAGATCTATATATCCATGTTGCAAGTGATACAAACTATAGAGGATCTATAATTGATATGCAATATTCCAATGTTGATTCTCTAGAGAATATTCTGGGTAGCTTAACCAAAAATATAAAACACTTTATCTATATATCATCATCTTCCATATATCAGTGAGTATGATGAATACCTCTCAGAGAAGATATGAAGATCGATATATGAAATCTCCATAATAGCTATGCTCGTACCAAATATCTCGCAGAACAAAAACTCATGAAAGAGTTCCCAAAAAATATAAAACTCACTATCATTCGACCTCGAGCTGTCTATGGTATATGAGATAAGTTCCTTTTGCCAACTATTTTACAATATACCATATTTGGACGATTGTTGCTTTTTTGAGATGGTAGTATCTATACTTCGCTCACGAGTGTAGAGAATCTATGTGAGGCTGTAGATACTATTCTAGATAAACAACATACGAGACAAGCAATATATAATATTGCAGATAGAGAGCCTCTTATGCTAGAACAAATATATCAGTCTATTTCTAGACAATTTGGGCTTATGGGTGTTTTGCATATCCCCTATTTTTTTATACATATACTTATGTTCTTTGATAAGAATAGATTTTCTTATGTATTAGATAGTTTTCAATATAATAAGATTCTTGATCTCTCCAAAATCGAACATCTCTGATATAGATGAAAGCATACATTTTTGTCATTTATGGATATGTAATGATACACTACGAATACCATATAAAAGCAAAATCTGTTGTCATAAATGCCAAGGCACAATACCCCTGGCTGTCTACTATGAGTCTTGCGGATGAAAGTATCGAAGCAAGGTATCATCTTTTATGATACCTTCAGGATACTTACTGATATCATTGAATTCTTGATAAAGATATATATAATAAGCCTATCCCTATAGAATTTAATGGATGATTGTTATTCTGGTCTATAGCACATACAGAGAATTATATTGCATGTATTATATCGGATGATCGAGTAGGGATCGATATTGCTGAAATAAAATTTCGAAATAGTGCTCTTTTGATGATTTTTCCTGAATATGAATATATTTTGATTGGAGAAAGAAATTGGGAAACATTTTATATACTCTGGACTTCTAAGGAGGCTCTGATTAAAAAAATATATTGAAAGATAGAAGATATGGGAGAAATGTATGTTCAGTCATATACAGATAATAGGATGATCATCTCTTTTTATCAGAAAGAATATACAATATACTGCATTGAGTGAGGTACAGCAACCTTAGCATATTGTTAAAAAGTATGCTCTATGAGAGTGAGGGGATTAATTTGTAGTTATATTGTCCTTGTAAAAATAGTACAAACGCATATACTCATTCTACTTTATTTAATACACTACATTTTATGTTCTATCAAACTACTATAACGCTCCCGATCGTCCGACTCCAGTGACTCCTCTCGCTGCTCGATACAGTCGAGACACAGGCTGAGGTCAGAGGTATGAGCGATACTGAGATCCTCGAGCTCCGTCTCGCACCCAATATGTTCGCACTCGTAAAACAGATCCAGATAGCGACTGATAATGCCAAAGGGATGGCATCTCGTATGGCATGAAAAGAGGCTCCCAAATATGATGATAATGAAGTATCTTTTTCAGATATCCGAGCTCGTCTTGAGAAGACGATCACCTATCTTGAGACATTTACAGAAGCAGATTTCGCGAGTGCAGTGACTGCCGAGGTACGTCTCCCATGGTTTCCTGATATGATGTTCGTCGGAGAAGGGTATCTCACGACCTACGCACTCCCGAACTTTTTTTTCCATGTTGTATCGGCGTATGCTATCTTGAGAAGTGCAGGATTCGATATTGGCAAGTGAGACTATATGGGTCCTGGGCTCGCACTCATTCCAGATGTGAAATAATATATAAAAAATCCAATGAAAAAACAACTCGCACTTCAGACTACCGACCTCAAAAAAACCTATCCAAATGGAATAGAGGCACTGCGGTGAGTCACCTTCGATATCGAGAAGGGTGATTTCTTCGCACTTCTCGGACCAAACTGAGCTGGCAAGTCGACGGTGATCGGGATCATCTCAGGTCTCGTGAACAAAATATCTGGGCAAGTTATTGTCGGTGGACACGATCTGGATATGGCTGGTGCCGAGGCGAGACTCGGCGTTGGTGTGGTGCCTCAGGAGTTCAATTTTGGTATATTTGAAAAGGTGTATGATATCGTCCTCGCTCAGGCTGGATACTATGGGATCGCACCAGAGGTCGCGAAGCCCAATGTCGAGAAATATCTCAGAGCCCTCGGACTCTGGGAAAAGCGAAATGCAGCATCTCGAACCCTCTCAGGAGGGATGAAACGACGACTGATGATCGCTCGTGCACTCGTCCATGATCCACAATTGCTCATCCTCGATGAGCCAACGGCTGGAGTCGATATCGAGCTCCGGCTCGGGATGTATGAGTTCCTCCGTGAGCTCAACAAGTCAGGAGTGACGATCATCCTCACAACACACTATCTGGAAGAGGCTGAGAGTCTCTGTCGCAATGTAGCGATCATCGATAGGGGTATCATTGTCCGCAATTGACCGATCCGAGAGCTCCTCGCCTCGATGGAGGATGAAGTGGTAACGGTAGATCTGGATAAGAACTATACAGATAATATGCTTGATTCATATTCTCCCACTGTCTCTGATATATCTCTCGATCTAACAGTTTCATCAAAATATACGCTCGATGATGCAATCAAAATCCTCCAAACTGGAGGATACAAGATTAGATGAATCAAGCCAAAAAGTGGGAGACTGGAGGAATTCTTTTTGAAGAGTACAGGAAAATAAGGACTACTTCGTAGGATCTATGAGTTTTTTCTTATCGATGACCTCCGTTTCCTTTTCCCAGGTTGGTTTTGGGGCGATATACTTTGGTTTTTTGTATTCTTCTTTGGCTATTTTGGTTGGTATAGTTTTCGTAGATTCTGACTTGCTGTACGCTCTCTTCGGAGTATCTGCAGCTTTTACTCTCTTGTCACCGACATCATCCCAGGTACGAGTCGAGACTCGTGGAGTAGTTGACTTGTCCCATGCTGATCCGACTCATTTGTATCCTGTTTTGCTCTTCTCGAATCCGGTTCCAGGTTTCTTCGACTTTGGATCCCAGCTGGATTTTCGACTTTCTCACTCGTATGTAGCTGCCTTATCGAAAGTATTGCGAAATCCTCCTCTCGCATCTGATGGAGATGATTCATCTCTTGGCTTCGTAGCAGAATAGTCGCGTTCTTTGTTCTTCGAGAAGCTGCGTTGTGATTTTTTCGTCTCTTTTCTCCACTGGAGCTTGGACTCTGCTCACTCCACTCGTTTTGGTTTTTTTTCACTGGATTCTCTGACCCATGCTGGGATGGTTTCTGTCTCTTGTTTCATGACTCGTGGAGCTTTTTCTTTTTTCTCGGGTATCGACTTGGCGACTTTCGCTACTCGTGGAGTACCGATCTTGCTGTTTTTGGATCCTGTTTTTGCTTTCATAAGTATTTTTGATAGAGTATTGCTGAGATAGTACCTCCAGAACTCTTTTTTGCAAATTATATTTATTTTCCTATACTTCTTGTATCACTTCATTTTTTAAACTATTCCCCATGAATCCTTCACAACTCTGGGTCTCCTACTCGACCATCGTCCGCAAAGAAGTCTCCCGATTTCTCCGAGTCTGGAAACAGACGATCGTCCCACCCGTCATCACGACGACTCTCTACTACGTGATATTCGGACAATTCATCGGATCGCGTATTGGCGTAGTGGGCGGACTCTCATATATGGAGTTCATCGTGCCAGGACTCGTGATGATGTCAGTGATCATGAACTCGTTCTCACATGTGGTATCGTCGTTCTACATGGCAAAATTCCAGAAAACGATCGAGGAGATCCTCGTCTCGCCGACTCCCTATTGGGTGATCATCCTCGGATTCATCACGGGAGGCGTCATCCGTGGTATGGTGACCGGGGCAATCGTCCTCGGTGTAGCATTTTTCTTCACACATGTTTCATTTGCTTCTGTTGGGCTCACACTCCTTTTTGCCTTCTTGACTTCACTATTATTCTCACTTATCGGACTCCTCAACTGACTCGTAGCCGATAGCTTTGACTCGACATCCGTGGTTCCCAACTTCGTCCTCACGCCGCTCACCTATCTTGGAGGAGTGTTCTACTCGATCACGATGCTCCCACCCGTCTGGCAGATGGTATCTCATGCCAATCCGATCCTCTATATGATCGATGGATTCCGCTATGGGATGCACGGAGTATCCGATATCTCTCCGCTCATATCGTTCGGAGTGCTCGTCGGGTTTTGTATATTATTCTTCTCGATCATCTGGTGGATGTTCAGTCGAGGACAGGGGATCAGGAGCTAGATTCCAAAAAAAAGAGCAATATTGCTCTTTTTTTTGGAATTATTTGTTCCTCACATACAGTATCTTGTATCTACTACTCCCTCACTCTCGCTCCGTGATATCGAATACTCCAGTCGAGGCGAGGAGGGGAGTCAGCTTGTTGAATCCATAGTTGCGAGGATCGAAGTTGGGTTGTTTCTTTTGTAGTAGTGTCCCGACATCTCCAAGGAATGCCCACCCATCGTCTCCCGAGAGATCATAGATCGTCGCTGATATGAGACGGATGAGCTCAGGAGTGATGATATCTACACTTGCACCCAGTGGCTGTGTATCTGTGATGGTATCGATTCCTACTTGTCCGAGGGAGCTCATGGGATTTGACTCTCATTTTTTGTGTTTTTTCTCTGGTATTGGAGACTTCTTACTTGCCTCTTTCGCAGGCTTGAGGATTTCGATATAGATGAACTTGTCACAGGCCACGATGAATGGTTTTGGAGTTTTTTTCTCACCGATTCCATAGACTCGCATCCCAGCCTCCCTGAGTCGAGTAGCGAGTCGGGTGAAGTCAGAGTCGCTCGACACAATACAGAATCCGTCGACTTTCTCACTATAGAGAACATCCATCGCATCGATGATCATCGCACTATCGGTCGCATTTTTGCCAGTCGTGTATCCATACTGTTGGATCGGCTGGATCGCATGCTCGAGGAGGAGATCCTTCCACTTGGCGAGACCTGGACGCGCCCAGTCGCCATAGATCCGCTTGATCGTCGGATTGCCGTATTTGGCGATCTCCTCCATCATCTCTCGGACATAGGCGGATGGGATATTGTCACCATCGATGAGGACGGCGAGTCGGATGTCTGTTTCCATGATTTGCGTATTAGAATATTCTATATTCTATTCTCTTTTGATCTGATTGCAAGGAATCCAATTCCTACAAAAAATCCCTCCCGAAACTCGGAAGGGATTTTTTTTTGATTCGTCATACTAGCGATGTGCGTTTCCATTTTTGCGTGACTGCTGGATTTCTTTGATTCGATCTTTGAGATCTTTGATTTGAGATTTGATTTCTTCTTTATGTTCTTTTTTCTCCTCATGCTTCTCTTGTTTTACTTCTTTTCTGCATTCTCTGACATAGAATTGATGAGACCTGTTGGCTTGCTTGACTGAGCTGAGAGTCTTGATCGCGGTCTGGAATCCTGTACGGAATGCCTGATTCGCAGATTGCATAGTACTGAGCTGAGCCGCACCAGTGAGAGATAGGGCTCCTGAATAGGCTGATTGTTTCACTCCGACGAGTCGAGCTACCTCAGTAGAGAATGCCTGTTGAGCTACGAGGAGAGCTGCTTGATTGACTTGGACTGTACCAGTATTGCACTGGGCTCCAGTTCCTATAGTTCCAGTACTCGTGACTCCAGTAGAGGTAGTACCTGTAGATGTAGTTGTGCCTGTTCCAGTCGTATCTGCGAAGAGTGCAGGTACAAGTAGTATCGAGGCTATAGCGGCGACCATGATATAGTTTTTCATATAAAAATAGATAAGGATAAAAACAGGGAAATATAAGTTATCGAATATAGCTCGAACGCTAGAGAGTATCTCACAAAAATTATTTTTTACAAGGTTCTTCACTGTTATTTCATACAAAACTCACACAAAATACTATATCATTTTCTATGGTTGTTTATTCCAATCTGCCCACCATATTTGCTCATCTTGGCGGTATGCAACACCACTCTCGCTATAACTCAGGATCTCTCACTCGACGATCCAATTGAGATCATTGCTCCCACGATAGATGAATAATATTCCTCCAGTTGTTTCTATGAGTATATTACCTGAGAGAGTATGAAATCTAGCATCCTTGTAGGAGAGATGAACGGGGAGTATGATATCTCGTTCGCGATCGATAGGATCACTTGAGTGTCGGATGATGAGATGATATGATCCATCTCGATCTCCGATAAATAGCATATCATCTGCGAGAGTAGTCGCAGAGATGATATGCTCGAGCGGGAGAACTATAGGCTCGACTGTAGATGCTACAGGACTCAGAACCCCAAAGTTGCTCATATAGAGTTCTGCGTCGATGCGTATCATCTGTGAGAGATCGATAGTCCCTGTCTGATCCCATATCTTACCAATATTGCCATCAGAGATCTCTCTGATCGATCCGCTACGAGCGATCAGTCCACGAGAGATATCGAGGATACCTGTCATATATTGGTGTCACTCAGTGAGGAGACTATGTACCTGAGGACATGAGAAAAGTCTAGATACCCATTCGACATGTGGACATGTTTCGACATAGTCTTGTATATATTGATCTGCAATCAAGAATTTGTCCGTCGACCATCTGAGTACTCCTCTATTGGTCATGAAATATACTCCACCAATCTGATCGAGTGACCCACTATAGTTGACTCTACCAGTCATCGTCGCTCCAGACCAGATGAGTCCACTTGCTGTACGTATTATATAGGTGTTGTCTGTGACCTGATAGAGTTCATTTGATTTCTGGAGTTTTCGGTATATCGGTTTCGGAAGGAGTGATACCTTTTCGATGAAAAAGGGTTTCTCACGATCGATCCTGAAATCCATAGTATTCGATAGATATCCAGATTCTGTTATATGCATAGTATAGTCACCATAGTCACTCATTCGCTTCTCATTACTTGTATAGGTGCCACTCCCGAGATATATACTCGCTTCTTGGGGAGTAGTTCTGACATTGATAATTCCAAATGACCTGATCAAATCAGATCATCCAGATCATATATTGCTCCCAGATTCTGAGAATATTCGTCGCATTCATAGTCTGATATCAGGATAGTATCCCTGGAAAAAATAGTATAAAAAAAATGCACATATAAATACAATGATCCAAAATAGACGGGCTGCTAGCCGTTTTCGGATGATCTCGAGTTGATAGGATTCGATCATAGGAATAGTAATATATTACGAATTATTTTTTCGTTCCATTTTTTCAGTAGTATCGAAACTATCGATCCTTTTTCATAGGAACAGCCGTATCTGTGACTCTATGGCAGGTATCGAAAAGAGCGTAAGAGTCAATACAGGTACTGCGATCCACTGGAGCATGTTCCATACGTAGTCGAGAGGTGTGAAGTGAGTATATCGACGCATGATATGGATGGAGAGGATACTCGGGATGATGATAGTGGCAAAGAGAATTGTGAAGATGAGTGAGCTCGCGATCGGTACCGTGAATGTGGCAAGTGAGTGATCTATCGACGTGAATACGCCAGGAACGTATCCAATAAAAAATAACATAAATGGTCCACCCGCCCAGAAGAGATGATTGTAGACGAGGTAGATCGTTTTTCGGATTTTCTCGATGGTTGGAATTTTGGGATTCGCTATAAACTCAGGGAGTACGAACTCGATATCCGTACAACCCCATGACCAGCGTCTGAGTTGCTTGTATTGGGATCTGATTGTCCTATAGAGATTTTTCTCATCGACGAGATCCATCTCACAGATTGCAGGAGTATGGATGATACGAAATACTCCATCCCAACCGAAATAACTTCTCCAGTACTGCATCCCATCCTCGACGATAGAGTATTTGTCCCAATAATTGGCATGATGCAGACATGCGAGAGACTGTCCATATACGGCGAAGTTGCGATAAAACTCTGGATTTTGACTCTCGAAAAATTGCCACATCGTCGTCCCAATACCGATGATACGGGCAAAGAAATGCCCCTCTCGCCAGTTGTTGGAATATATCGGAGTATACTGGTAGATCGCGTGATCACGCATATCGGTCGAGAGAAACTGCTCAGTGATAATCATAAAAAAATTGATCTCTACCTTGGTGTCTGTATCGATCGTCGAGACAAAAGTTTGCCTAGAATCGAGTTGTACCTGTTTTTCATATTCACAGATCGCATAGGTAATATTTGCTCACTTTACCTTGCCTTCTCACTCTCTATCCGTTGGATGGATGATATTCACGATTTCTATTCACTTCCCGTTGTACTCTTGTATTATTTGCTCTGCATGTTTTTGTCCATCAGGTGCTCGGGCCTCCGTTGCGAGGAGTACGACTATATTTTGCTTATATGGATAGGCAGTATTACGGAGTGCGATGATATTCTCTTCTATGACATTATACGGTTCTGTATAAATGGGTACGATGACAATATGTTTGATATTTTTTGCTCATTTTGACACGATGGTATCTCGGCTCCAGTCTTTTTTCTCGAGTTTGAGCAATCTGATATACGACTTGAGTACATAGTAATATGACTCGAATACTTTCACTGACCAATATGATATATAGAGTGCGATGAAGAATAATCCCGTCTCATAGTGGATACGCATCAGAGCGAGTGGCAAGAGAAAAGTCCCGATCAGAGCAAGCAGTGGGATTTTTGGGAGCCAGTAGGTGAGTGTAGTATATTTTGACATTTGCTGAGTATTATAGCGGATTCCTGAATTTTGCAACTTTGAGTAGGTGATAAAAATAAACACTTTTTTTGCAAAAAATCCACTTTTTCATATATTGCCCATATGCAATCCACTTTTTCATCACACGGTTTCGAGTTATTGGAGTTTGAGCTCGCTCAGTTCCAGCAGTTTCTCTCGCTTTTTATCGAGTACAATGCTCATACCAATCTCTCAGCTATTCGCGATGAGGCGGGGATCATAGAGAAGCACTTTATCGACTCGCTCTATGGAGTGAGTATCGCGAGTGAGATCGTCGAACATACGATGAATACACCAGTCAGGCTCCTCGATATCGGATCAGGTGGAGGATTTCCGGGTATTCCTCTGAAACTCGTGATGCCAGAGCTCGATATCACTCTCCTTGATAGTGTCGGCAAAAAGGTGAAGGCTATGAATCACTTTGTCGAAAATCTCAAACTCGAAAATATCAGAGCGATCCAGGATAGAGCGGAGAATCTCGCGAAGAGTCCAGAACATAAGGGGCAGTATGATATCGTCGTATCACGAGCGACGGCATATATCACGGATATATTGTTCTATTCGGCTCCATTTTTGACGGCCAATGGGCGGATCATCCTCTACAAGATGCCAGGTGAAGAAGAGCGGCGAGATATCGGACAAGCCTGCAAAAAATATCGACTCAAGCTGACCGGGGAGCTCGAATATGAGCTCGGTGGCAAGCTTCGGATCATCTATGTATTCGCACGAGCATAGTTTTTCTAAAAAAGTTTTGACAACTCCACAGGTTTTTATACAATGCGTGAGCTTTGTTACTCCTTGCGGGCGTAGCTCAATGGCTAGAGTCTCTGCCTTCCAAGCAGACTGTTATGGGTTCGAGTCCCATCGCCCGCTCCATGTATACAATTAGTAGTTACTAATTACTGATTAGTAACTTTTTCTTTTATTCGGGCGTATAGCTCAGTTGGTTAGAGCGCGACACTGATAATGTCGAGGTCCGTGGTTCAAATCCACGTACGCCCACCATTCCTATAGAAACATTCGGAGACTGGCGCAATTGGCTAGCGCACGTGCTTTGGGAGCACGGGGTTGTGGGTTCGAGTCCCACGTCTCCGACCATTTTATTCCTTCGATTGAGATCTGAGTTTGCGGAGTAAAAAAGTTTTTGGTCAATTCTTTAGAACTTCAAAAAACAAAGATTTTTTTCATATTGCCAATGGAGCGAGGAATATAGAATATAATTCTGTATTTCCGAGCTAAATGCAGTAATAAGAGACATATCTCATATTACAGTTCCCTGGATCGTCATATGACGCCATCGTCCAGTGGTTAAGACAACGGGTTTTCATCCCGTAGACCGGAGTTCAATTCTCCGTGGCGTTACCAATCTATTACATATACGAAAAAGAGCTCATATGAGCTCTTTTTCGTTTGATTTTATTTATATTTTTTATATACTTTTTCAGTATTTCTTTATATAAAAAAATTATTCTCATGCAAAAAATCACTCTTCCACTCGTCATGATCGCCTCACTTGCTACCCTGGTATCTTGTGGCACAAGTACTACTAATAATACTACTAAAACGCCTCCTACTCCCCCTATAGTTACAGGAGTCGTAGAAACAACACCAGTTATCCAGACTGGTACGATTACAGCTACTATGACAATGACCCCAAATACTCCAGTATCACTCACGCGAGATGAGACAGTTGCGTATAATACTCCAGCAGGACGTGATCTCATCGGACTGCATGTGGTAGTGACTGATGGACTGATCACGAGTGTTGTCGCAACTCCTCAGGCAGAGCATGATATCTCTAAAAATTATCAGATCGCATTTGCGAGTGATATCAAAACAAAAGCTATCTGAAAAAAAGCAAAAGATCTCCATCTTGACGCTGTTGGAGGAGCTTCTCTGACTACTGCTGCATTTGAGCAATTCGTCCGCTCATTCTAGTCTAGAATTCTGAAAAACTTTGAATATATGCAGATCCTCGATCTCGATATCATCGGGACACATCTCACGATCTCTATCGATACACCTCATACTTGTGATGAGGTGTTTTTTGATATCCGTGTCAGGCTCGAGGATTTTGAGCTCAGATACTCTCGGTTCATCTCGAACAATTGGCTCGATATGCTCAATAAGAATAGAACTGGAGTACTGGATATTGACGGCAAAAAGATGCTCGAATATATGCTCGGGGTTTCTCATCATACGGATGGATACTTTGATCCGACAGTTGGGAAGAGACTGACAGAGCTGGGGTATGGAAAAAAAAACGATGATATTTTCAGAGAAAGTAGATTCGGTAATTATAGAGATATTGAGATTATTACTGACATAGTGCTGTTACATTGAGATATCTTACTCGAATTCGGAGGATGAGGAAAATGATATCTGATTGATGTGATACAGGATATACTCAAAGTATATCCGAGATTTTTGATCAATTTCTGAGGAGATATGTACGGTCGTGGTGAGTGGACTATATGACTCGAGAGTCCCTTCACCTCAGATGAGGTCATCGGCACTATCGTCCTCGTGGATCATTTTTTGGCTTGTTCGGCAGGCACTCGTAGAGCGTGGTGAATATATCATCATCTCATCGATCCGCATATGGGTGAGTCTGCGAATGCTGTCGTTGCCTCATTTATCGAGTGAGCGAGTGGCATGATAGTTGATAGTTATGCTACGGCACTCTGTGTGATGCCATGGGAACTCGCTATCACAACACTTGAGAAAACCCCCGATATTTCATGAGTTATCGTATCTGCTGAGGGCAATATCTATCAGAAAGAGGGGAGTCGAGCGGACATTTTTGTATAGAGATTCATAAATAGAGTTTTTGATCATAAAAAAATCCTTCCAAAGAATTGGAAGGATTTTCTTTATTCTCGCCTTATTTTGGCATGAGAACGGTGTCGATAACATGAGTGACTCCGTTTGAAGAGATCACATCAGCCGTCTCGACCATTGCTGATCCATTGATCATGAGTTTCCCATTCAATCGTGTGAATTTGAGAGTTTTGCCTTCTACAGTCCTGAGAACGAGACCATCTGTGAGATCGCTCGCCTTATATTTACCAGAGACTACATGGTAGGTGAGGATATCTACGAGAGTATTCTTATTCTCAGGCTTGAGGAGCGTATCGACTGTTCCTGCTGGGAGTGCTGCAAATGCAGCATTGTTCGGAGCAAATACAGTGAATGGCCCTGCAGACTTGAGCGTATCTACGAGTCCTGCTGCCTTCACTGCTGCAACTACAGTCGTGACATTGCTCGCACGTACAGCGTTATCGACAATATCTTGTGATCTCACCATCATCTGTCCCCCTACCATGACTGCATCGGACTTGAGTTCGAGGAGGAATGCCTTGATCCTCAGATTCTGAGAGACAGTACCTCGATATCCAGTTACGCCTGCGAGTTTCGCAAGAGCTACTCTATCGCGTTTCCAGTTATATCCATAGTGCACAGCAACTGCCATAACTGATTTTTTAGAATAATCCATTTTTGTCATAGATGTCTCCATAGACATAGATCATTCCATCTTCATCATTGAGTCAGAATGCATCATCATAGATCAGTCCATAGATGTCATCGCAAAACCCTGAACCCCTGATACGAGAATTGCTCAAGCAACTCCGAGAGTGATAATACTTTTCATAAGAGAAAAAGTTAGAAAATAATGTGCCTCTGCACAAAAACAACTATATGATACGAGATTAAGATTAGATTAACAGAAATAGAGATCCCGATTTTTCCAGAGAAATTCTTCTTAATCTATCCTTAATCTCTTTGTGGTATTCTATTATATATTCTTTTACCATCATATATATGATATATCGTATTCTAGATTTCTCGATTCTTTTTTCTTTTCTTACCTCTGTTTCGGCAACCCCTAGTATCAATACTTCTTCTCTCATTCGATATACAGCTATAGCTGATCTTTCGGCTATTTCCTATAGTGTTACTCAGCTTGGTGATACGGAGGTTCCGTATGATAATCCATATTGGGACAATCATGAGGCTGGTATGTATGTTGATATTATTGACGGCACACCGCTTTTTTCCTCTCGGGATAAGTATGATTCAGATACAGGGTGGCCGACATTTTCTCGACCGATAAATACTAATAATATTTTACAAAAAACTGATACGACTGGAGGAATAATAAGAACTGAGATAAAATCGAGGCGGTCAAACTCTCATCTCGGTCATCTCTTCGACGATGGTCCAGTTATATATAACGGTGTGAGATATTGTATGAACTCAGCGGCACTCAGATTCGTACCACTCGAGAAGATGCAGATTGAGTGATATGTTGCCTATATGAGACTATTTCGCAAGTAGTATATTCATCTTGCAACTTCGATGCTATTGTCTACAATCTCTCTATACTGATATCTCTCATATGCATATTCTCATCATCGACGACAATCCTGAAATAACGGAAAATATCTCTCTCTATCTCCGTACACGGGGATATGTGACTTCTATTTCTCCCAATGGTGAAGATGCATTTGATCGGATCATACGAGATGCAAGTTATGATTTTCTCATCATCGATCGTATGATGCCTCGTATCGACTGACCGTCACTCGTTCGTATGCTCCAGGCTCGCTCGATACATATTCCGTTTATTTTTCTCACAGCACTCGGTAAGCAGATCGACCGTATCGAGTGACTCTCACTCGGTGCAGATGACTATCTCGTGAAGCCATTCGACCTCGAGGAGCTCGCACTCAGGATCGAGGCTATTACTCGTCGCAATGGTAGTATCATCCAAAAGAACCAAAATCTCCATGAGTCTCATGATATCGTGTTTGATATGGGTGCTCACCGAGTCACTCGTCGTGGTCAGTGAGTCGATCTCTCACCCAAAGAATACGAACTCCTTGAGATTCTTTTTAAAAATCGATGAAAGGTTCTGGATCGAGATTTTCTCTATGAGAAAGTCTGGTGAGACTACGATGCCAGTGATAAAATTCTCGAAACAATCAATGTCCATATCGCTCATCTCCGCAAAAAACTCTCTCCTGATATCATCCGTACCGTCAAACTCGTTGGGTATATTATCGATTAAAAATTATCTCATATGGCCCTCACTACTCGTACTAAGATTACTATTCTCTTCGCCTCCATTGTCTCTATCCTTGTCGTTCTCCTGAATATGCTCGTATTTGAGAGTGCTAATAGAGAATGGCAATCCAAAAAATCCGAATATATGCACACTTCGATGGATTCTATGTTGACACTCGAAGAAGCCAAGAAGATGTTCGTTGATCTCGAGGTCATAGATGTGAGTGGGTCGACGATTTTTCAACAGGGTATATTCACCCATAATATGAAACATGAGAGTATTGCGTCATGGTTCTTCGCTGATCCCAATATCACGAGTGCTGGTGGACGGGCTTATTATTGGGGTATCGAGACCAAGAAAGATGGCTATACCTACAAGACAGTAGATGATATCACTGATATCATCTTTGCTCGTGATATGATGATCGAGCGGGCACTCTGGCTCTCACTCGTAGGGATACTCCTCATTATACTGATTGGATATTTTTTCTCTGGATATATACTCAGGCCTATCCAAAATATGAATGCTGCTACTAGGCGATTCTCTCTATCACAAAAAGAATCCACGAATCATGTCGGAATCTATGGAAATATCAAAGATGAAGTCGTGATATTGGCTCGTTCTCTGGAAGAACTCTTCGATCGAGTCAACAAAGAAGCCGAACGACTTGAACAATTCTCTGATGATATTGCTCATGAGATCAAGAATAAGCTCTTCGAAGTGATGAGTTCTCTCGATATCGCGAGTACCCCAGGCAATACTGAATATGGTATCGCAAAAGCAAAAAGAGTACTCAAACAGCTCTCTGGTGTTGTCGATGCACTCCTGTTTTTTGCTCGTAATGATGTCAAAAATCCTGAAACTACTCATATCAGTCAACTCATCAAAACGACCCTTGGTGATGAGGATAAGCGAGTATCCATAGGTGGTGATGAAAATATCGTCAAAGAGATATACCCCGAACTCTTCATGGCTGCAGTCGGCAATATAGTATCGAATGCTCAGAAATTCACAGGAGTAGATGGTACTATAGAAATCAAAATCTCAAAAGAATCACTCACGATATCTGATACTGGGATCGGGATATCTCCCAAGGATCTCACTCATATATTCGATCGTCTCTACAAGGTAGATGCAGCGAGGACGAGTGGCTCTGGTCATGGACTCTGACTCTCTATCGCAAAAAAGATCATCGAAGACTTGCATGGCATGCATCTCATGGTAGAGAGCCAGTATGGGAAATGAACGAAGTTCATTATTAGTTGGGACAAGCTCTAGATTGCCTTCATCTATCGTTAATCTCCTGTCGTATACTCAGTCCTATATCACTATCACCCTCACTATGTTCTCACTCTCTCTCGCACTCGTCTCTCTGATCGCCTGAGTTCTCACGATCCTCGCACCATGTGTCCTACCTGTTCTGCCGGTTATCCTCGCAGGCTCAGTAGGAGAAAAGTGAAAATGGTATCCGTATATCGTTACGGGATCACTCGCACTCTCGATCGTCGCATTCACCGTACTGCTGAAGGCCTCTACTCTCCTCATCGATGTCCCACCTGAGTTCTGGAAGTATCTCTCTGGAGTTATCCTCCTCGCACTCGGACTCGTCTATATTTTTCCTCATACATGGACGCTCATCAGTTCTCGGATATTTGGTTCACGAGCCAACAGCTCACTCGATCATGCTCAGGATATCGAGTCATCGACTATGAGAGCGATCGTCACGGGGGCGGTACTCGGTCCAGTTTTCTCCACTTGTTCGCCGACCTACTCGCTCCTACTCGCTACTGTATTTCCTGTCTCATTGGTTGCGGGGATCGTCTACACATTCATATATGCAATCGGACTCTCACTTGTACTCCTTGCGATCGCAGTATTTGGGGCCTCATTGGTGCGAAAACTCAAGGTATTCGCCGATGAGGGAGGGATATTCCGCAAGATGCTCGGGCTGATACTCGTCGTAGTCTGACTCCTGATTATTACAGGTATAGATAAAAAAATCGAAACCTATCTCGTCACACATTTTGATGTCACGAGTATCGAGGAGAGTGTACTCGATCGAGTACTACCGAGCACATCACCTAGTGCTCCTATATCACCCATACCAGAGCAGATCCTCCCTTCGTCAGAATCACAAATACAAAATATCCCAAAACTCAATATCGAGAATCCTATAGCGGCTCCCGAGATCCCAGGATCTCTGACTAATTGGATCAACTCGAACCCACTCACGATGGCGAGTCTCAAGGGCAAGGTTGTCCTCATCGATTTCTGGACATACTCATGTATCAACTGTCAGCGGACACTCCCATATCTCATAGATTGGGACAAGAAATATAGAGATCAGGGACTCGTCATCATTGGCGTCCACGCTCCTGAGTTCGCATTTGAGAAGGTCAAAAATAATGTCGAAAAAGCAGTCACAGAAGCTCAGATACGATATCCAGTCGTCCTCGATAATGACTTCACCCTATGGAATCTCTACAATAATCGATATTGGCCGGCCAAATATTTCATCGATCGATCTGGTAAGATCCGTCATACTCATTTCGGCGAAGGAGAATATGCAGAGAGTGAGACGGTAATACAGTATCTATTGAACGAGGGGAAAATTGGATCAGAAGTTGCTATGCAGTCACCACGTCTTTCCTCACAGGAACAGACGAAATCTATTCCTCAACAGGCCAACACAAAGCCACAATCTCCAGAGACCTACCTCGGTACTGATAGACGAGCCAATATAGTTGTATCTGATGCTCCTCTAGCATCCAATCAATGGTCTCTCGGTGGCAAGTGGGATGAACAACTCCAATCGATCACAGCCGTTAAGCAGAGTACTCTCAGCTATAATTTCTCAGCTCGGGATGTCTATCTCGTACTCGGTGGTACATGAACCATCAAGGTCACAGTGGATGGCATAGTCCAAAACCCTGGAAAGGATGTGCAAAATGGTATCATCACCGTCGATAGTGATCGTATGTATCATATCGTACATTCGCCTCATTTTGCACAAGACAAAATCCTCAAACTCGAATTCTCCCCTGGTGTGAGTGCCTATGCGTTTACCTTTTGATCGTAGCTGTTTTCCCCGAAGATGAGAACCATTTACTATTTTCTGCCCTATCTCTCCATTTTCTTAACTTACTTATCTATGTTCAAAAATACCAATAAATGGATATCTAGAAGTCTTGTTTTTCTATTGATTCTTATTTCTGCACTATACTATGTATATCATTGGAATATGAGTCAGCAACTTTCTTCATTGGAGTATTCTCAGCAAGCTCTAAAAAAAGATATTGCTACACCAACATCATCTAATTCTATGATGATGCAAAAAGAAACTCCCAAGATGGAGGCAACTATGAAGATGCATGGTTATATGGACTATTCTCCAGAACTCGTCGCATCTGCACTGAAGGGTGGGAAACAGGTAGTATTATTTTTTGCAGCACCGTGGTGTCCGTCATGTCGATCTCTCGACAAGGTGATCCAGGCAGATCTGGGATCTATAGGGACAGGTACGCTCATCGTCCGAGTCGACTATGATACATCTACAGATCTCAAGAGACAATACGGAGTTGTCACACAACATACGATTGTGCTACTCAACCCTGATGGTCGTGAAAAATCGAAAAAGATCTGAGCAAGGACAGTAGCTGAGGTACTCGGTAACTAACATATACTATATGAAAAAAATTCAAATTTTAATTCTCGTACTCTTGGGTATAATCGGATGAACTTTTTACTACTTTAATTCTACAACTATGAACACAACGACAACTGTTACTCCAAAAACAGAAACAAACCCTTGAAATTTAAGGAAAGCCTACTTCGCAGGAGGATGCTTCTGGTGTATGGAGGGTATATTTGAGGCACAATCAGGAGTCACTGCTGCCGTATCTGGATATGCAGGAGGTGTACAAGAAGATGCCAATTATGAGCTCGTATCAGCGGGCAATACAGATCATCGCGAAGCGGTCGAGATCAGCTATGATCCTGCTGTTATCAGCTATGCGACACTGGTAGATCTCTACTTCACTCAGATCGATCCTACGCAGGCAGATGGTCAGTTCGGAGATCGAGGATATCGCTATACGACCGCGATACTCTATACTACTGATGAAGAAAAGCAGATTGCTGAGACAGCGATAGCACAACTCGAAAAGTCCAAAAAATTCGATAAGGCAATAGCGGTGAAGGTGGAACCCCGTACGACATTTTTCATGGCGGAAGAGTATCATCAGGACTACTACAAGAAGTCAGTATTCCGCTATAGTCTCTATAAGGAGGGGAGTGGACGCAAGGGATATATCGAGCAAACATGGGACGAGAAGATAGCGGAGATCGAGGCGTGACAATCAGGAAAGACTCAAAAACCAGTAAATCTCAAAGACAAGCTCACTGATATTCAATATCGTGTCACACAAGAAGAAGGAACGGAGGTTCCATTCAAAAATCCATATTGGGACAATCATCAGAGTGGTATCTATGTGGATATCGTAGATGGTTCTCCGCTCTTTGCTTCTCTCGATAAGTTCGATAGTGGGACTGGATGGCCGAGCTTTACCCGAGTTATGACTGGTGCGAGTATAGTCGAGAAAACTGATACCCAGCTCTTCTCGACTCGTACAGAGGTCAGATCCAAGAATGCAGATTCCCACCTCGGTCATCTCTTCACCGACGGTCCAGTCGATCAGTGAGGGATGCGATACTGTATCAACTCCGCCGCACTCCGGTTCGTTCCTGTGACTGATCTGGACAAGGAGTGATATGGGGAATACAAGCAGATTTTTGACAAGCGATAATTGTAGGTGAATTCAGCTCGGATTTGACGCAAAAAAAGAACTCTGATACACTCGTAGTATCAGTTTTTCTTTTTCTCTCCTATGTCTCTCATCACCTCCACGAGTCCATCCGACCACTATGCTCCACTCGGATCTATCGAGTCTACCTCGCCAGCCGAGATTGCTACGATCGTCGCCCAGGCACACCGTTCCCAGATCCTTTGGGCAAATATGCCAGTTGTCGAGCGAGTCTGACTCCTGCGGGAACTGTATGATACTTTTGCATGACAAAAAGAAACCATCGCTACGAGTATCTCAATCGAGATGGGTATGCCGATCCGACTCGCTCGTGATGAGGTCAGCTATGGACTCAGCTATATGCTCTGGTATCTCGATCATGCAGAGGAGAGTCTCACTCCTGAGATTGTTTTTGAAAACGATACCGAGATCCATATGGTCACCTACGAACCGAAAGGGGTGATTGCTGCGATAACTCCTTGGAATTATCCTTTTATGCTCTGTATCTGGGCGTGTGTCCAGCCACTCCTCGCGAGCAATACCATCGTCTGGAAGATCTCGAAGGAGGTGATATTGACTGGTAAATTGATCGGTTCTCTGATCGAGAACTCGTCTCTCCCACCTGGAGTCTGGACGGAGATATATGGAGACGGACACACGGGCGATCTCCTCACGGACGCAGATATCGACGGGATCACATTCACGGGATCGACGAGAATCGGGAATATGTTGTCACAGAAGGCTCTCGAAAAGGGGATCACTACCGTGATGGAGCTCGGTGGATCGGCTCCAGGAGTCGTGTGTGCTGATGCGGATATCGACGCAGTACTCGAGACGATCTACTATATGCGATACTCCAATTCTGGTCAGATGTGCGATGGACTCAAGCGTCTCATCGTCCATACGAGTCGCTATGATGAGCTCGTGGCGAAGCTCTCCACCCGGCTCCTCTCGAAAAAACTCTGAAGCCCGCTCGATCCATCGATTGATATCGGACCACTCGTGTCTGAGAGTCAACTCACGAGTGTCAGCGAACAATATGATGATGCTATCGCGAAGTGAGCAACGATCCTTGCGACAATTCCTATTTCTCCTGAGCTCTCTGGTGCCTACTTTGCACCTGTGATCCTCGGAGATATCACGACTGATATGCGAGTCTGGCGAGAGGAGGTCTTCGGGCCAATCTTGCCGATTGTCACTTTTTCGACGATCGAACAGGCGATAGAGCTCGCCAATGATACGATCTATGGACTCGGAGCATATGTATTCACTGAGGATAGAGAGACCTTTGCTTATCTTGCTCGCCATATGGAGAGTGGGATGGTGCAACTCAACAATGTGAACTACTGTATCCCATCCGATCCGTTCGGTGGATACAAGGCGTCGGGTATCGGTCGCGAGCATGGGAAGGTAGGATTTCATGAACTCTGCAATACCAAGGTAATCAGCATGCCAAAATAAATACCAATATATGCATGATTTTTCTCTCATATTTGTTCTCATCTCGGCGTGTATCTATCTCATCTGATTCATCCCGTATGTTTATCATATATTCCATGGTCGAGTGGTTCCGCATCCTTTTAGCTGGACGATCTGGTGTATCCTCTCAGCGATCAGTACCTATGCTCTCTTCTCAGCTGACGGGGCGACGAGCTCACTCATCGCTCCCGTGATCCGTACGATCGCCCTCTCGATAGGAGGAGTCATCGGATGGTTCATGATCCGCAAGATATCGATCAATAGATTCGACTATCTTTTTCTGTTACTCGGAGTTAGTTGTGTCTTGATCGCTTCATATTATGGAGTACGACAAGCGATTATTCCCACTATTATTTTGGACTTCCTAGTGTTATCTCCTACGATCAAAAAAATCTGGAACGATCCAGATTCTGAAGATATATTTGCATGGGTACTTGTCTCTCTTTCTCAGATTTTTCTCCTTCTCTCGTTCAATCATTATACTATAGAGAATTCACTTTTCTGGGCATACCAACTGATTATCAACTGACTGGTAGCTATTTTTATCTATCGACGCAGGCTCTATATGAGTCAGTGGACGAGTAGAGTCAAGTCATTTTTTGATTCTATTCTCGCTTTCACAAGCAAAGTATAGTATTATATATCTATTCTTAATGTTGTAGTATAATATCATCTCACATTCTCATATCTTATGCCAAAATCTCTCAAAACTGCTCTCGAATACGCTAATACCTGGACGGATATCATCAAACTCAATAAACACCCAGACAAGAAACAGTCAGAGTGGATCATATCTGAGTCACTCCACAACTTCGGAGAACACTTCAACAAGTGATGGCTCGAGAATCGCAAATCCGTCACTCAGTGAGGGATGTGGGCAGCGACCGAATACGCTGGACAATGATCCGTATTCTCTGACGTTCTCGGGCGTGAGTATATCGACTGGCTCGGTGGCTATGGACTCTTTTCTCATGGCTGGTCCAACCCAGATATCATCTCTGTCGTATCCGCTCAGCTCGCTCGTAGCCCTATGCCATCACAAGAGCTCATCGATCCACTCCGAGGCGTACTCGCGAGGCTCATTGCTGAGATTACACCAGGTGATTTGCAGTACAGTTTTTTCTGTGCGAGTGGTACAGAGGCCAATGAGTGAGCTATCAAACTCGCCAAGATGTATACCAAAAAGTCAGCATTTATCTCGACTATCAATGCGTTCCACGGCAAAACTATGGGATCTCTCTCGATGATGGGAAAAGCTCTCTATCGTGATCCTGTCGGGCAGATGTACGGAGGCCCAGTATATTTTGTCGAGTTCTGAGATGCTGACGCTATGGAGAAGCAACTTGAAACTTGCAAAAAGCTCGGTATAGGAGTCGCAGGAGTCATCATCGAACCGATCCAGTGAGAGGCAGGAGCAGTCGTCCCACCCGATGACTACTGGCCACGAGTCAGGGCTATGACTCGTGAGCATGGTACTCTTCTCATTGCCGATGAGGTACAGACAGGACTCGGTCGTACGGGTCGGATATTTGGCGTGGATCACTGGGATGTCGTCCCTGATATCATGACTCTCGGGAAGTCACTCGGTGGAGGTGTGATGCCGATATCAGCGTTCGTCTCGACGGCCGAGATCTGGCAATGTATGATGTACCCCAATCCGTTCATCCATACGACAACGACTGGAGGTGGAGCACTCGCGTGCAGTGCTGCGATAGCAGGGATACAGGTCATGCTCAGAGATGATCTCGCAGGGCAAGCAAGAGAAAAATGAGACTATATGATGGCGAAACTCCAAGAATTTGTGAAAAAATATCCGAAAATCTATGAAAAAGTCACGGGTAAGTGACTCCTCATCGGTCAGCATTTCACATCGAAGGAGATCGGATATCAGGTAGCATCAGAACTATTCAAGCGATGAGTTCTCGTCGGTGGTACCCTCAACTCCGCGAAGACTATTCGCATCGAGCCACCACTCGTGATCGACTATGAGACGATCGATCGAGGACTTGCTATCTTATCCGATACTTTGGAGTTCATATCCGCTCAGATCGAACGAGAGGGGAAGAGTACATTTTTTGATGAGATAAAAAAATACATCCACGAAAAAACAGCGTAAAAAGAGTTGCAAATATCTTTACAACTCTATAATGAGATAGGTTCTCATATTAAATAATAATCAATTTTTCCATGTCTACCAACAACCCATTCCTCTCAGCGAGGTCTCAGATGCAGACAGCATACGTCTTTCTCACTGGTCGCTACGATGCTCAGTTCCCGAAGATGATGAATCCTGAACGAGTCATCGAGGTCAATATCCCAGTAAAAATGGATAGCGGCGAAATCAAGAATTTTGTCGGATATCGTAGTCAACACAATGGAGCTCGTGGACCATATAAGGGAGGTATCCGCTACCATCAGGATGTGACAGTCGACGAGGTGAAGGCACTCTCGACCTGGATGAGTATCAAGTGTGCTACTCTCGATCTCCCACTCGGAGGAGGCAAGGGCGGTATCATCGTGAATCCCAAGGAACTCTCAGAACGCGAGCTCGAACAACTCTCTCGTGGATGGGTGCAGCGGCTGTACAAGTATCTCGGACCGCTCGATGATGTCCCAGCACCAGATGTCAATACAAACGGACAGATCATGTCATGGATGGTGGATGAATACTCAAGATTGCTAGGTCACTGGACTCCAGGGACTTTCACTGGCAAGCCGCTCTCGATCGGTGGATCTCTTGGTCGTGATACGGCTACTGCTCAGGGCGGACTCTATGTTCTCGAGGCGTATCTCAAAAGCAGCAACGAATCACTCAAGGGCAAAAAAGTAGTCATCCAATGAGCCTGAAATGCTGGACTCAATATGATTGAACTCATAGCAAAAACTGGGGCAATCCTCATCGGAACCTCTGACTCTCATGGTGCCATCTATGACGAGGCAGGTCTGGATATCGCTCATATCGTAGAGCTGAAGAAAAATAAACAAGCTCTTACAGAATATACATGGGGGACTCAGATCACGAACCCTGAACTCCTCGAACTCGAGTGTGATATCCTCATCCCAGCAGCTCTGGAGAACCAGATCACATCTGAAAACGTGAAAAATATCAAAGCGAAACTCATCCTCGAACTCGCCAATGGGCCGATCACTCCTGACGCAGATGTTGTACTTTTCTCCAAGTGAATTGCCGTGATCCCAGATATCCTCGCGAATGCTGGAGGTGTGACGGTATCCTACTTCGAACAAGTGCAGAACAATGCGAACTACTACTGGTCTCGCGAAGAGGTACAACAGAAACTAAAACTGAAGATGGAAACCGCACTCGCAGGAGTCCTGAAGTCAGCTACAGAACACAAGGTGATGCTCCGCACTGGGGCTTATGTGGTCGCCATGGAGCGGATACTGGAAGCAATGAAGATGAGAGGGGAATAGTTGATTGTTGGATAAAAATAAATCCGTCTTGCGAGAGATGGATTTGTTTCTATAATGGCTATATGAAAACAATTCTCGTTATAATTACATCTCTCTTTCTTTTTACCTCTTGTGGTTCGTCAGTACCAGACACGGTCGTGATACCAGTAAAAACAGAAAAAACTATCCTCGCTCTCGGTGACTCGCTCACTGCAGGGTATGGACTCAGCGTGTCTGACTCCTATCCGAGTCAACTCGAAGCCAAGCTCAGAGAGCAGTGATACACCTATAGTATCCAGAACGGCTGAGTCTCAGGTGATACGAGTGCTGGACTCCTCTCGCGTATGGACTGGCTCCTCGAGTGAGATGCACCGACACTCGCGATCCTCTGTATCGGGGGCAATGATGCCTTCCAGTGAAAAGACCCAGCTGAGATCGAGAAAAATATCCGAGCCATCATAGAAAAACTAGAGTCCAAAAATATCCCAATACTCTTCGCTGGGATGCGTGCGCCACTCAATCTCTGAGGCGAATATGGTAAAAAATACGAAGCTATATTCCCGAAACTCGCAAAAGAATACAAGCTGACATTTATGCCATTTTTACTCGAATGAGTCGCACTGAAGGCTCAGTACAACCAAGATGATCGCATACATCCCACCCGCGAGTGATATGCGATCGTGGTGGGGAACCTGATGGAGATACTCGAAGACGAGAATCTGATAGTGAAGTAGCTAATCCCCAAATATATGCGATATCAATCCCTCGATACACTCCGTGGACTCGCGATCATGGGGATGATATTGTTCCATACGAACTATATGCTCGAGGAGATCTTTGCTGTAGATATATTCTCTTTTTCTCAGGTATTCTGGTATATCCTCGGGAGAGTGGTTGCTATCGTATTTATCACTGTATCGGGCGTCTCACTATATCTCTCACTCCAGCATGGATCCCACGATCGGATAGCGATGCGAACTCGAGAGAGATTCATGATACTCACGACTATCGCCCTCGCTATATCACTCGTGACCTATACATATTTTTATGAGCAGAGGATCTCATTCGGGATTATTCATTTTTTTGCTATCGTGACGGTGCTCGCTCTCCCTCTGGTACGACTCGGATCCTGGAATATACTCGTCGGTATAGCGTGTCTGATCATCGGATATGTTATCAGTCCCATGAGTTTCGATACGGATCTCCTCATCCCACTCGGGATCACCCCCATAGGCTATTACTCGGCGGACTATTATCCTATATTCCCATGGTTTGGGTACTATCTGATGGGATATGGAGTCGCATCATGGCTGAGTCTGAGAGGATATCTCGATACTCTATTCTCATGATCGCACCAGATGCTCCGACCACTCGCATACATTGGCAGACATTCACTCCTCGTCTATGTACTGCATGTGCCGATCATTTATGGAGTTATATTGTGGATACTACACTAGTGGTTCCGATTGTATTTTCCTATATATCCATATAATAACCTTCTAAGTAACCTACTTATGATCTCACTCCAAAACATCTCAAAATCGTATACCTCTCGTGGTGAGACGGTGACTCTCTTTACGGATCTCGATTGGCGAGTCGAGACGGGCAGCTTCGTCGCTCTCATGGGTGCAAGTGGTGCGGGCAAGTCGACACTCCTCTCACTCATCGCAGGGATACTCACTCCAGATAGTGGCTCTATCTCACTCGGAGAGACTGATATCACGACCCTCTCGACTGATGCGATGATCGCATATCGCGGAGGACACATCGCATTTATCTTTCAGGCTTTTGAACTCATCCCGAATCTCACTGTCACAGAGAATATCGATCTCGTACTCGATATCTCGCATGCACCTCGCAGGTATACGACCGATGAGATACTGGAGAGGGTGTGACTCACAGGCAAGTGAAGACGCTATCCGAACGAGCTCTCAGGAGGGGAGCAACAGCGAGTTGCTATCGCTCGGGCTTTTGTTGCGGATGTGCCATACCTCCTCGCTGATGAGCCGACGGGTAATCTCGATGAGGGCAATGCGAGTCGTATCATGGATCTCATCGATATACTCCACCAGGAGACAGGCAATACTATCGTGATGATCACGCATGATGTGGATATCGCGAGTCGAGCAGACACTGTATGGCGACTGCATAACGGGCAACTCCAGCAAAAGTAAAACGACCTCATATTATGCTCACACTCCTCCGTCTCATCATTCTCCGCAACTGGCAGTCGCTCTTGACCCTGTTTTTTGTGACCTTGTTCTCTGGTGTTGGGTTCATCACACTCGGACAACTCACGACCAATATCGAGTCGAGTGTGGCGAGTGAGACGCGTCCGCTTTTTGGTGCGGATATGATCATCTCCGTCGATGGATATACGGGAGCATCCCTCTATGATACATTCGCACTGTACCTCTCAGGTGAGACCTATACTTGGGCGGAGCGACATGAGTTCTCGACGACACTCTTCGACCGAGAGGGTAAGACCTGACTCGTGAAGGTGGTGAGCTATAGTGGCACATATCCACAGAGAGGCATGTTGAAGACTGTAGGTATCCAAGTACTACAACAATGATGAAATTCAGGATGAATCATTCCAGATTCACCTTTTTCTTCCGAATGACCAGAGTGAAGGAGAGTGGGGGCCACTCCAGAACTCATCGACAGATTCGCAACAGGAGGAGCTATCACACTCGATGGGATACCAGTACAGATAACAGACTCTATCCTCGAGTCGAGTGATCTCGGATTCTCACTCGGGACAGACAATCATCTTATCGTACTCCCGACAGAGTTCCTCTCAGGATCGATGCTCCTTTCATCAGGTTCACGACTCGACCACGATCTCCTCATCTCATTCTCAGATGAGCGGCGGGCAAGGGTACTCACTACTCAGTTCAAGTCTATCGAGGCACTCTCATCCTACCGTATTCGCAACTATGAGGATCGTTCAGAGCGCAATCTCGAAGTTGCCGGAGAACTCATGAACTATATCCTCCTCATCCTCGTAGTGTCGAGTATATTTGAACTTGTTATCCTTAGGTCGGCTCATGATGCCTTTTTTGACTCGCTCTCGCGGACTCTGCGCATCGTCGAGACGCTCGGATTCACACGTAGACGACAGATGATACTCTTCGCCATCCTCTATGGACTCATCCTCCCAGTCGCACTCATCCTCGCTGGAGTGATCGGATTTTTTATCCTCTGACTCATCGCACGATATCCTGAGGCGGAGAGCTTTGTGTGGATATTCTCGGCATTTTTCTCCTCGGTACTGCTCCTACTCCTCCTCGTATTCGCAGCGTTCTACCCTGCATGGCGGAGTAGGTGGTGGACACAGGAGACTCCTACAGCGATCGGGACTCTCCTCATGAAAAGCAGATACACGAAGCCACTCATAAAGATCTGAAGTGATACCATCATCAGTGCGATAGTGGGGATCATCGTGATCGCCCTCATATTCTCAGATATCGTATTTGCCCTCTTGGTGGTCGTCGGTGGGGGAGTCATCCTCCTCATCCTATCCTTCATTCTCCAGTTCCTCTATGAGAGGATCTTCCGATTCGCGGCTCCGCTTCGTGTACGAGATTTTCCTCTATTCGACGGACTGCGTACTCTGGTCCGACCACTCACACCGACTATACCGATCACTATATCTCTCGTGTCGGTGACGACTTTTTTTCTCGTGTTCATCATGTTTTCCCTCTCGTTCCGCTCAGAGCTCTCCATAGACGCGAGTGAGAGTGCCAATATGTACGCCCTCAATATCCTCGAATCCGATAGAGCCAAGATAGAGGCAGTCCTCACCGAAAAATCTGAGATGTACTCCATCCTGCGTGCACGTATCTCTCGGATCAACGGGCAGACTCTCACCGAACACCTCAATACTGAGAAACCGAGTGAACAGTTCACACGAGAGTTCAACATCACGACGACACCACTCGAGAATCAGATCATCCAGTGAAAAGACACTATCACGGCTGATGAGGTCTCAGTCGATGCTGACTTCGCGAGTCGTCTCGGAGTCGAGATCGGAGATACGATTGAGTTCCTCCTCTCGGGAAAGTCTATCACTCTCACTATTGCGAATATTCGCGAAAGTACGAGACAGGGATTTCGCCCATTTTTCTACTTTTCGTTCGATCCTGTTGCATTCCGCACTGCTCCGAAGACCTACTTCGTCTCGACCTATACGACAGATAGAGAAGGTTGGAAACAGCTCATCCTCGCGAACTCTGGGCCACATGTGACATTCGTCGATGTGGAGAGTATCCTCTCGATCGTGCGAGATATCTCAGGCAAGATCCTCTCTGTGATCGGACTCTTCCTCGCGGTCGTCTCACTCTTTGCACTCTTTGCGATCGTGTCGTTTTTCTCACGGATGCGACCGATCGAGTCGATGCGGACTCGTCTCTATGGACTCTTCGGACTCCTCCCTGAGCGTATCATGCGATCACTACGTACCAGTCGTGTGACCCTCTTCGTCGTGTCGTGGATCCTCTCGATCATCCTGGCACTCACTATCTCTCTCTGGGTCATCCGAGCGAGTACTATCCTCTCCTTCTCATGGTGATCAGCTGGTCTCGTGATGCTTGGTTCGATCGTAGTATATGGAGTATTTGTCGCTATACTCAGACCCAAGAAGTAAAAAATCCCTCCCGATCATTCGGGAGAGATTTTTAGTAAGTTCTTATAATCCTCTTATCCACCCCACTATACTACTCCCACCACTCTTCGGCCAACTGTGTGTATCATTGCCATAGGTCGGATAGTTCTCACACCAGACGACGGGATTGCCCGTCGAGCAATCTGCCCACTTCTGACAAGAGAATCCTCCTATCTGGACAGATACTGTTGTCGCTCCACACTTGTTCACGAGTTTCATTTTACTCTCAGTGGCTCGTGCTATCGCAGGGGATGAGAGTGTATCGTTCGGATTCTGGTAGATGAGTGTTGCCGTCGGAGTATCGTTGCAGCTACTCGTATATCCACCACCTCAGACTATCGCCAGAGAGCGGAACACATCTCCCTGAGTACAGGCAAGTCGAGACGCGAACCATGCACCGAGTGAGTGTGCGACGATATCGATATCTGATCGACTCACACAGAGACTGTCGGTCACATCTCGGATGATGGTATCGACGAATGTGATATTTTCCTCACTTGACCAACTAAAAGCTGAACCACTTGGAAGTCCTGCGGGATACGCGACGATATAGTCACTCTGAGAGCCTCCTCGTCGACTTCACTCCAGTCACATATAGTTCTGCACCATACTATTGCTGTTGGTGCGACCGTGTATCGCGATGATGAGTCCTGCAGGATTCGCTCTACTATAGCTCGATGGGACGGTCAGGATATAGCTGCGAGTCTTGCCCGCAACGGTCACCTCATAGGTTCCTGAGCGGAGAGTCTGTGGGATACTACATCACTTCGAGAGACTCTGGAGAGGGGATTTTTTGCTACTGTATTCTCGGACTCTGAGTATCAGCTCGCTCGCCTTGCCACGAGTCATCGGAGAGCTCACAGAGTAACTCGCCGAGTCGAGGATATGGTTCGTATTCGCGAGTTCCTGATAGGGGATATACCATGGATTGCCGTTCGCAGGTGCGAGACCATACATCCGCAGTCCCATAGCGAGAGCCTCTAGTATGGTCACAGGAGCATCAGGGTGAAAACTCCCATCATCGAATCCCCGCACCATACCGAGTGCGACCCCCTCACAGATATACGGATGGTACCACTTCGTGATACCAACATCTCCGAAGCATCGCTTAGTAGCTCGGACTGGACTCACTCACTTGGTTCCAAAGAGTACTTTCAGCATCTCGGCACGCGTGATCGTGTTGTCAGGTCCGAACCTGCCATCATCATACCCAGATATGATACCCTCACTCGCGAGTATCTCGATAGAGTCGCGGTAGTAGGAGAGCTCCGTATCAGGGAAACTGGCAAAAGCAGACTGACTGACGAGGAGGGCAGATGTGAGGATGAGGGCGCTATATCCATATTCTGCCACTTCACTCGAAGACGGTAGCTTTTTTGTGAACATTTTGTTTTGGGTAGCTCGTGCTCACACTTGGAATCCACTTTCTGTAGGTCCTGGACAGAGGGCAGTTACGACAACGCCA
>JACMPW010000003.1 GCA_014377305.1 Candidatus Altimarinota bacterium
AAATAGATACATATGTTGAAATAAAATTTATGCCTTAATTATGTTTGCAGGAAGAAAACTTATCATTGCCACAAAGCATAAAAAAGAAACTGTTATGGCACCCATTCTCGAAAAAGAGTTATGAGTAAAGTGTTTTATCGATGAGTCCTTCGATACAGATATCCTTGGTACATTCACTGGTGAAATAGAAAGGAAATGAACTCCTATCGCCACTCTCAGAGAAAAATGCATAAGAGCAATGAAAGCAAATAACTGTGATCTTGGTGTAGCAAGTGAAGGCTCATTTTGATCACATCCATTGATACCATTTATTCATGCAGATGATGAAGGTATCATATTTATCGATTCTAAAAATAATATAGAGATCATTGCTAGAGAAATTAGTATGTCGACGAATCTCAATGGAAAAGAAATAAAAAATCAGAAAGAACTTACTGAATTCAGCGAAAGTACAAAATTCCCTTCACATGCATTGATCTTGCGTAAATCAAGGAAACAAAATACAGATATTTATAAATGAATTACTGAGAAAACAGAACTTGATAAAATATTTGATTTTCTTTTTTCAAAATATTGATCTGTCTATATTGAGACAGATATGAGGGCTATGTATAATCCGTCGAGAATGCTTGTTATCCAAAAGGCAACGGAGAATCTCATTGAAAAGATCAAATCTCTCTGTCCTCACTGTCAGATGCCATGATGGGGAGTGACCGATGTAATCAAGTGACTGGAATGTAGTCTCTGTGGAAACCATACAGACTCAATACTCAGTTATATATATGAATGTACACATTGCCACTTCAAAAAAGAAGAAATGTATCCGCATAAGAAAACTACAGAAGAACCGACTTATTGTGGATACTGCAATCCTTAAAAAAACCTGATTACTTTTTAATGAATGAGCTATTTAATTATTGAGTAAAATAAAAAAATACTCCCAGATTTCTCTGGGAGTGTTTTATATTTTTGGTGGTGGCGAGACCCGGACTTGAACCGGGGACACATGGATTTTCAATCCATTGCTCTACCAACTGAGCTATCCCGCCATGTAGATGGGTGGCATTATAGAGAAAGAGTATCAGAAAGCAAATCAAAAAATAAAAAAATCTATAGTGATTCATGGAAAGTCTAATTTTCATCTTTTCATCTCACTTTGATGAGACAAGTTTAGAAAAAAGAAAGCTTTTCATCAGTTTTCTTTTTCATGTATTTGAATTTATTGACATTAAAATAATATGATTATAGTATATCTTACTAATAAGTATTCAATTCTATGTCAACTTCTATACAGCTCCTTGACTCAGCCTATGCTGCTCTAAAGAAACAGATAAATGTTCGAGATTTTCGTACTGCACCTCTCGGTGTTACCTTCAGGGAAAGAGCTGAAACGGCAATGCGTATCTGAGCTAGATCACCTCTCTCGCTTGCCGCATGGAGTGCTATGGAGATCCTCATGAGATCGAACCATGCTGGGTATATTCCAAAATCTCCACTATTCCTCTCTCAAGAAGATACAGAGAAAATGAGAAAACATATCGAACAATATCCAGAAATCTATGGACAATTTGCTCTCGATAAGTACTGGAGCGATTATATCGCTTGTCATGAGAATCCAAAATCCAAATGGTGACTCGTAAGCATCATCACAGAAGTATTTTGAGGTGATATCACTCATGAGGGTGCTATCAGTATAGGACGAGTCAAGATCGATGGACACAGATACCTTTTTATCTGACATGATAAGAATCATAACCAGTGACGAGCCAAGACTAGTGACCATGAGGCAGTTGTGAAGATGTTAGCGAAGGAGAATCTATGATCATATGATCGTGTTGTATTCGTTGTTGATACTCCTGGTGCTGACTCATGAAAACAAGCAAATGAGTCTCATCAGGCTGCGATGATGTCACAACTCATCACACAAGTCGTCACTCTCGACAAACCGACCCTCACGATCCTAACGGGAGAAGGTGGATCTGGCGGTGCAGAGGTATTTTTTGGTACAGATCTCAGGATAGCACTCCCGAATGCATATTTCTCGACAATACATCCGATAGGTCACTCTGCTATCATCAAGGGCGTATACTCACCAAAAGAGATCGCATGGAGACTCGGTGTCGACGCCCCACACCTCCAAGAAAAATGAGTTATAGATGCTATAGCAAATATATCTCTCGCTAAATCTGAACAACAAGAGCTGTCCAAAGAAGTAGGTATCATAAAAAGGGCACTCTCAGATATAATCACATCGAGCTTTGTTCATATAGAAAACCGGCTCTCGTCTGCATGAAATATTCCACAAGGTGCGAGACGCATATTTCGATGACTCGACTTCAGTCAGAAAACAGCAAATATGCTAACATCTAGAGGGAGAAATCTCGCAACAATAGAAACTGCAATAGCAGATATAGCAAGATATGAAGTTGCTGGAGTGGTATCGAGTTTTGATACTGTAGTTGGCATCCCAGAGCAGAGTATTATTGGAGAGCGATTATTACAATTTTTTAGGAGTGAACTCGAATCATCTCATCTGACCAAATTCAATATCATCAAAGCAATCGATACATTGATCACGTACGTATGAGATAATGCCTATAGTTCGAAGCTTGATGCACCAGTAAGGAATAATATTGTATGACTTATCAGGTCGGAACTCTATAACTATCAGTCACTCTTTGAGACACTCTCCGAGCTCATAGAACCGAAGAATTATGATCGCTTTTTCTCTACTTCTGGGACCCATGCCAAGAGACTCATATCTGGAGATCAGGATTGACTCAGTTATGATAGAGATCAGATCGCAACATTCCTCAAAGAAATATACGATGCAGCTCAACCACATCACATACACCAATGATATGATAATTGGAAACTATCACATCTCTCTTGGGTAAATACTATGTTCGAGTCTAATAGAGAATCTCTCATCGAACTCACGAAACAATTCAAACAAGTACACTATGATCTCCCTGAGACGATCGTATCACTAGCACTCCTGCTCGAGGAGAAGTTCATAGCATCCCTACAAGATGATTGATATAATCCTACATTATCAAGTAGCGACAGTCTCACCATAGACTTCTCGAGCAAGGCTACCTATGAAAGAATCCGATACTATGAGTCAATTAGAAAACAGATATTTTGAAAGTGTAATTTTAGTGAAATAGAACGCAAATTTTTCACATCTTTCACCCCCTCTCATACACTCTTCTCTCGTGTACCTACTACGAGTCTCCAAGATAGAACAAAGCTCGAAAAAAACTCAAATCCTACTACCATGACGGGTTGGGGTCATATTGGCTATAATCTAGAGACAGATCACGGGATACAATATCGAAAAATGAATCACCATTTTGGTGTAGTGATGCTCGATTTCTCTATCGAGTGAGGATCTATAGATGGAGCTGCTGCAGCCAATATCATACAGCTCATAGAGCAGGCTGCGAGGACTGAACGTCCAGTGATCATGTTCCTCCAATCTGCTGGGATGTATGTAGACGGTGGGCCAGAGGCAGTATCGTCGATGACAGCCATCAACTTTGCTATTGCAGAATATTTCCGAAAAACAGATGGCAATCCAGATTGTTGTATATTCTCTATACCACTCTGAGTCTGTACTGGTGGTACGATTGCATCATTTGCTCAGGCACCATGAGTTATCACTCTTCCTCTCTCACTCTCTGATATCCCCTTTGCTGGTCGTATTGTTACTCTCGATCAGCTCCCTCTCCAGTCCACTCTCGCAGATCTCCAGATTGGCAAGTGAAATATCAGAGGTATCATCATGAATCCTTTTATCTCAGAGAGTACTGCTGAACAGTTCTATCAGGCACTCAGATCACGTGGTGTCGATATCGCGATGCCGACACGAGATCTCATATCATATCTTGAGGAGTATCTTGATGGATCCGCCAATACAATAATCACCAGGAGAAATCAAATAACATCAGTAGTAAAGACAAATACTGAATTATTCCACCCGTACAAAAAAGTCGCTATACTCAACCGTGGTACTATAGCAGCGAAAGCCATACGCACACTCGATGCTATGAAAAAGGACTATATGGTACTCACAACCCAAGCAGATAAGGATCTGCCCTACGTGAAAAAAGCAAGTAAAAAATGAAAATCTACACAAATCAGTGACTATATGATGGATGAATATGCTATCATACAGGCTATCCGAGATACTGGTTGTGATGCCGTATATCTCGGGTATGGATTCTGGTCTGAGCGAGATAGCTTCATTGCTCTATGCGAGGAGCATGGTATCGTCGTCATAGGCCCTAACTCTAAGAATGTAGAACAAATGGGCGACAAAATCACGGCTCGTACCACATTCAAGCAGGTACTCAACAAGGTGGAACAAGTAGAAAAGGAAAGAGAGAAGTATGCACCGGCTCATGGATCAGACGATATACTCGGTTGAAATGGGATCATACCCGATACGAATACTGCCATCGATGTAGCTCAAAAAATCGGATATCCTGTGATGATCAAAGCAGTATATGGCTGAGGAGGCAAGTGAATCGCAAGAATAGAAAGTGATGAGCAGATGCGAGAACAGTTCGATATGATGAGTCGTACTGCAGTAGAAAATTTTGGAAATGGATCGATGTATATGGAAAAGGCTCTCGATAATCAGAGACATATCGAGGTACAGATATTCTCAGATATACATGGCAACGCAGTCTCCCTCGGTGTACGCGATTGTACTACGCAACGCAATAGGCAAAAGATCATAGAGGAGACAGGTGATCTCGGTATAGATACTGGAGCTCTCTCTCGACTCCAGGATATCGCTATTGCAGTTGTGAGAGATATTGGATATGTCGGAGCTGGGACATTTGAGTTCCTCTATGATCCCATATCTGGTACATTCACATTCATGGAGATGAATACTCGTATACAGGTCGAGCATACTATCACTGAGCAGCTGATTCACGATACTGGTATCGACAAGATTATCAATCTCGTAGGACTCCAATTCGAGGTAGCCAGTGGTGGAACTCACAAGATACTCGAGTCTACCACAGCAGCTCGACTGGCATGAGAGCTCCAGAAAAATAAGAAACATGTGATGGAGGTACGTATATGTGCTGAGGATCCAGCAAAAAAATTTGCTGGAGTGAGTATGGCAAAGATAAAAAAATGGACACTCAATCTCCCAAAAAATATCAGAAAAAAGGTATACTTTGAGACGTATCTCTGAATATGAGATGCCATAAATCATACCTCAAAATATGACTCTATGATCGGGCAACTCATCGTCAGTGGCGAATCACGTGAAGAGTGTCGAGCTAATATGATATCAGCACTAGGATCACTCAAAATAGAGTGAATCCCAACCAATCAAGAATTCGCCCTCAGGATTCTCCAGAGTGATGCGTTCCGAGATCGTACACTTCGCATCAGTAGCATGGATAGTGAACCAGATCAGTTTTTTGCGAATCTCACACCCTACGATGATAAGCAGATAGAATCAATATCTGAGCTACGTGAAGATTCTGTAGTGCTCCAAGAGGGTGAATATATAGTTCGTATGGGTCAAGATATGAAAATCATGAACCCCGCAATACCTAAAAAGATAACAACATCTAATAAAAATGAGTCTCTATTTGAAGTGAGCATGAATAAAGTCAATACTCAGATCACTCTCTGAGAGCTCTGAAGTGATAACTTCTATATCAAAGATAGTACTGGAAAACGCATAGATCGTCTCCCGGAATGAGAATGGGAAATCATCACCAACTCTATAGCGATAGAATCAAAGCGATCATATAGCCGTGGAAAATGACTCTTCATTATCAAACCTGTTTAGTATGTTGATCAGAGATAATACACTCGCTTGATTTTTTGGTACTGAGATACCACTGGCGAACTCATTGGTCCCATCTCCATTCTGAGAACTCATAGAGTCTCCTGGAGATAGCAATATCATATTGCTCGGGAGAGAACGGACACTCTATGACTATGATCTGCAAGATATCCTTACATTCTGTGAGAACTATAGACACAGTATATTGACTGTACTCTGTGAGTGACTCTCATCTGCACGATGAAATGGAAAAAGACGATGGATCAATACTCAGCATGGGAAATCCAATTTTAGTGTCAATATATTCACGACACTCGATAAAAATCAATACCAATCAGTACAAGATCTCCAAGAGCGTATAGCCATGGGGATTATCGATACACTCTCTTGAATCAATAGCGACAATGTCAGTATTGCATACCCATTTCATTATTTGCAGGATGGTGGCAAGATAGCGGGACATCTCGTTCAGAAAAAAAGCATCAGTAAAGATACTGAGTTCTTGCGTATCGGTATCGGTATCAATACCGATACGCAGTCTCCTCTACTCCCCGATAATGACGAGCTCGTACAACATCTCTATCGACAACCTACTACCCTCTCTCTCGAGCCAAGCCGATGGATAGCACTCGCGACCGATCTACGAGACAATATCATACATAGCCTGGAATCAAGTAGACACGATGAGTATATTCGATCGCTCAGTATAGGGCACTGAGATAGCGTGGAGATAAGTCATGATGATGGAACTATATCATTCTGAGAGAGTGTGATATGATGACAATTCGACACTATCGATGCAGATGGGAGGATATATCTCATATGAGAGATGAATCCTCTCAGACTCTCTGATTATCATATACGGCTCATATCACATAAATAAGCATCCTATAGTTGCATCCGTAGCGGTGACTCGATAGTCCACATCTCATCATATTCCTCATCGGTCTCATGATCATAGCCGAGTATATGTAGAATCGAGTGGATGATGAGGATCTCGCACTCTCGCTCACAACTATGTCAGTGTTCCAGAGCTTGGGATACTATACGTGACTCACTCAGGATGATCTCCCCTGCGACCTGATCTGCACTGAGATCTGAGAAGTCATCAAAATAATGAAAAGAGAGGACATCCGTCGTACTATCAATACCTCTGTGATCACGATTGAGAACCTGGATCTCATAATCAGATAAGAATGCGATATTGAGGATTCCATGTTGTGGGATATCTAGCGAAGATGAGATCATCTCAAAAATTCGAGCAATACGAGATTCATCGATAGGAAATGACTCAGGATGATTGAGGAATATAAAAGAAAACATATTTTATTTTTTACTTGGGATATTTTCTATAATTCTCACCTCATTTTCGAGTTCGATCCCTGTTTCTTTTTTGACTATTTCCTGAGTGAGTCAGACGAGTCAGATGAGATCAGATGGCGGACATGATAGTCCATCACTCATGAGGAAGTTCGCATGCAGAGTTGACCAATAGGCTCCACCATGGCGATATCCCTTGAGACCCACTCGCTCGATGAGAGAACCTGCAGAATTTTCTTTACTCGGATTTTTGAAAAATGAACCACAGCTATTTCCTTTTGGCTGTTGATGCTCACGGAAGTATATATTGTCGACATCAGAGTGATATTTTTCATGTTTCTCACTGAGGTCAAAAGTAGCAGAAATCAAAAAAAGATGCGGATTATCCTTGAGGAAAGAATGCCGATATGAGAATCACATTTCTGATTTTGGTATAGTTTTCTGTTCATTTGAGAGCATATCGTACACCTCACATGAGACAAAATTTGACTCCGTCTCGAGACCAAAACACCCAGCATTGCCATATATAGCTCATCCGATAGAACCAGGGAGCCCGATGAATCGATGCCAGAGAGGTTGATAATATTTGGTTTCGAGCTGATTCGCTATCTCCCAGATAGACTCATCCGAGCTCGTATAGAGTATATTTGAGACGGTATCATACTGCCATCCTGAGAGGGAGTTCTTGATAACTACTCACTCATACAGGTCGGATGCAAAGAGGAGATTGGTACCTCCACCGATGATAAGGAGTGGGATCCGCTCATTTTGCGTCCACTGATATATCTCCGCGAGTTTCGCTATATCATCCTCACTTGAGAGCTCATAGAAATAGTCAGCAAAAACACGAGTCTGATATCCAGAATAGTGACCGATTTCATGATTTTTGAGGAGAAAAGAAAGCATAAGGAAATTGTAGGGAAAATTTATTTTTTGTCTACCGGATCATACCCTCACTGACTCCATGGATTGCATCTCGTGATTCGAGCAATTCATTTTGCTGTTCCGATAATTGCTCATTTTTTCTCAACTGCCTCGATCATATAGTCACTACAACTCGGGATATGTCGGCAGTATGGAGTATGATCGAGCCCTCGAGCCCAGAATGAGTGATCAGGTGAGAGGGTTTTTTGATAGAGACGGACTGCTCTGATAATGGATTTTTGGCATATATTCATATTACCAGTCTTGGGTTATAGTCGTAGATCAGCTCGACTGAGCTCGCTCGATGAGTCGCTCGAGATCACCACGATCGAGTCATGCAGATGATGTAGCATTGCCGAGATATTTGTCTCGCTCTCAGGCAGTTTTTTTGAGTTCTATTTTTTTGAGTTCGACGAGCGTGGATCCTGAGTGAGAGAGAGGAGATTTTTCGGTAGTACCAGATCCTACTTTGGATTGTTGCTGTATCATCTTGATATACGCTATCTTCGCTGTCACTCTCTCAGATGAGGCAGATGAGAGTGATCGATCATACATACGTATCACATCATCGAGTGATCCGCTCGTCGAGTAGATGAGATCACCGTAGAGCTCAGATACCTCTGCTTTCTTATTCACAGTTGCATCGTTGAGGATGAGTGAGAGTACTTTTTTTGCATCACTATATTGTCCATTATTCGATTTCCAGATTGCCTCATTGTAGTGAGCTACCCATTTTGGATCTCATGAGTATTGGGTCATATCGTGAACTATATTTGCATATATGAGGGAGCTATTCATGATCAGTGATTGTCTCTCATTCACGATAAAAACAGCGAACATAGAGAAGAGAATGAAGAGTATTTTTATTTTCAACTTTTGATAGTATTATATCGGAATCTTGGCCATACTGATCCTAGAGTGATCAAGAGAACTCACCATATTATGGAATATGATGATGGTATTGTATTCGAGTTTTTTGTTTTGGCAATATGAGCAAGGATATCCTCTCTTGCTCGGTCGGATAGTATGAGGTCTGCACCTATTGACTCCGATACACGAGAGAGGCGATCTGTATCACGAACAGAGTTGACCCGCTGGCCATCTGACTCCTTGTAGCGGGGACGTCCATCACTATCATAGCCGAGGAGTATAGGTCATCAGGTACGAGTGCCAACTCCGATGAGCGAGATGGTGGGGGGAGTCACCCATCCAGAGAGAGTCGTAGTAGTGTCAGAGAACTCACCATCCGTGAGCCATACAATAGAGAGACGCTGTGTACTCCCATAGATGAGACGGATCATCTCGAGTGGAGTCGATATGCTACTGCCACCACCATGACTCTCTATATTGATCCCATGTACTACGTCTGAGAGAGTCGGAGTATTGTCTGTCATAGGGAGCTCGAGTCGAGCTCATAGAGCTGCTGTCATGATAGCCTGTTCACCTCATCTCATAGCTGATCCAGATGTGACTATCTGCTTCGCAAAATCCAACCGAGATATCAGGAGTCCACTCCCTCCAGATATATCTGTGACTGCCATGGAGAGAGAGTTATCGATGACCCAGAGTGTCCGCTCAGTCCCTCTATCCAGACTACGAGTGAACACAAATACAACACAGATGAGTCCAGACACGATCAACACAAATCGAATACACTCAGATGTGAGAGATGATGAAAAATTGGTGGGGAGATTCATAACTGTTATTTTTTATTTCACGATCACACTTCTCAGTCCTGGCTGTCTCGTCCACTCGACCGATCCAGTATATGACTCACATGCTGGGATATCGAGTGTATATCTCCAGCTCTTGGATGTACTCGCACCAACAGGTGTCTCGATGAGCGTCGAGAATACGGTCGCATGTTCACTACTGGTAACTGTGATATCTGATCCTGCTCCAATGAGAGTAGATCAGAGTGGTACATAGACTCGGACGAATGCTCGATTTTTGCCATCACCTTGGATGAATTCGAGTTTCGCTTGTTCATTTTTATCCGTGATGTTGAATTGTTTAAAGTATGAACGCAACTCCTCAGTATCTGATTTGGCGAATGTATGATGAGTCGATAGGGTGATAGTATTCTCATATTTACAACCCTCGATTTTTTTCACAGTTGCCTGATAGGTACGGTCGATATAGCGATCACTCTTGTTCCCTGAGACCGATGTCCAGAGAGGATATATCCAGTTGGGCGATGAGGATTGTTGCCATGGGAGTTTCTTTTGATACTGAGCGAGCCATGTATCTATCTCAGTATCACGAGAGGCGAACAATATCTCACCATCTTGCCTATTTTTCTCCATGATATCGAGGATATCGAGTGATAGATTTTTGGATTGGATATGTGAGAGGAGAGCAGATCCAAATCGGAACAATATATCTTTCGGAGTATCGACCTGTGCATATCTATTCTCGACGAGTGTCGACATGAGACGTGAGAAGTTGTGCGAGTCAAATGATACGGCTACACCTGAGAGAGTGATCGGTCCTGTCTTATCTAGGATATCCTCGATGATCCCCTGATGGATAGCTATCGCCGTCGTCACACTCGCATCCCCAGAGCGTTCGATGAACGAGTTTGCTCGATCGAGTGTCTCATGGAAATCTGGATAATAGTTCACATCTCGCAGTCCATAGCTACCAGTCAGGAGTGCTATACCGGGTGGTGGTATCTCTTTGTAGGGATAGAGATTCCAGTCATAGTAGTAGACATCGTCCGCATGGTAGTCGAGGATATTGCCCTTGTAGAGAGTAAAAGAGAGGATAGAACCTGGGAATCCGCCATTGGCTCGTATCTCATCTCGGTTCTGATTGAACACGATATATCTCTGTGGATTGGTATGTCCGAGCATATTCTCGATCTGAGTATCATTCGTGAGTGACCAATCGAGCAATGTTGCGAGTCGGGAGAGTGTTTTTCCTATCTTTTGCATACGGATAGTACGCTCACCAGTCGGTATCACTCCTCCATATATCTCACCTGCAGACTGGAGTTCGGTTTTTGCTTGCTCGAGTATAGCCTTGTTGGCTACGATCCAATCGGTCGGATTCTCGATACCGAGTGAGGCAAGCGGAGAGATGTCACGAGCTGCTGCTCGATAGGCGAGTGGATCTACGATATCGCGAGTGACTGTAGATCCCGAGAGAGTTGCAGGGAGTGCCTGAGCAATCATATCGAGTCCACGAGTGAGTGTGAGCCCACCTGCTGCGGATCGTCTCACTGTATCGATCTGCCCTATCGGTATCCATGAAAATGGAGAAAAAAGGAAACTCGCTCTCTCAAAATCTCCACGAGCCGAGCGGATCATAGTGCGGATGGTCTCAGGTGTACGCACTCAGGCGAGATCCTGGAGCGTCTGATATCCATGTGTCAGAGCATAGGCGACATACGAGAGTACTGGGATCGAGAATACGAGGAGTCATACCACTATTCGACCGATTTGTTTGCGATGATGTCTATACCAGCTCTGAGCTCAGTGGAGCACACGGCGAATCACGAGCGAGAGAGGGAGCTCTCGAGCATAGAGATCAGGATAGGTAGTAGTAGAGAGGATAGGATCACGACGCACATCGAGTGCTCCATAGGGAATAGAGAATGGATCTACGATATCGAGTGTCCTCGGACGAGACACCATATCCAAGAGTCCAGCCTCCCAACGCGTAGGATCGACCACCTCTGGGATGGCGAGATCGAGCGTCTCTGTGGTATGGAACCTGTTGATGCGTATTTTCGCATCTTCTCTCAAATCTATAGGCTCACTAGTATTGATCGAGAGTATATCAGAGACCTCCTCACCATGTCGAGCGAGATCGAGTGTACGAGTTGCTGTCATAGGGAAAACCTGGGCAATATCGATCACACTTCCCTCCCCTTTTTGTATGTCGAGACTGGTGGTTTTTTGGCTCATCCGCTCCTTGTAAAAAATCAAAAATAGATATACTCGAGTATAGTCAAAAGTATACAACTATCAAGCCTATGTCCAACAATATCACCTGTCCCAACTGTGGTCACCAGTTCTCACTCTCCGATGTCCAGAAGCACGAGCTCGAGCATATGCGAGGCGAGATGCAAGAAACGATAAAAAATGAGATGCAAAAGGACTTCGATGAGCGGGCTCGCAGCTACGCCATGAAGGTCAAGGCCGAAGCCGAGGAACAAGCTCGCAAACAAGCCATCGAACTCGACAGCTACAAGAAGCGGGATGAGGAGTCACGAGCCAAGGAGATGCAATATCTCAAGGAAAAACAAGTCATGGAGATGCGAGCCAAGGATATGGAAATCGAGAAGGAACGAGCCATCATCGAAGCCAAGAAACTGATGGAAGTCGATATCAAGATCCAAATAGAGAAGGAGCAAGCCTACAATACGGACAAGCTACGACTCGAGTATGAGAAACGAATGGCCGAGATGCAGAAGCAACTCGAGATGACACAAAAGGCGGTCGAAGATGCGAATCGCAAAGCCAACCAATGATCGATGCAGATCCAAGGTGAGATCCAGGAGGATGCACTCCGCGAGCTCCTCATGACCAACTTCCCTACTGATACGATCTCCGATGTCGAGAAAGGGATAAAGTGAGCCGATGTCATCCAAGAAGTCAGGAATATGAATGGAACTGTCGGGATCATCGCCTGGGAGTCGAAGAATACCAAGGCCTGGTCAGAGAGCTGGGTGGACAAGCTCAAAGAAGACCGACTCCGAGTCAACGCCGATATCTCGATCCTTGTGACAGCAGTATTACCAAAATGAGTGGACAAGTTCGGCCTCTACAAGTGAGTCTGGCTCGTCGAGTGGTCATACGCCCTCCCGATCGCCATCATGCTCCGTGGGCAGATCGAGTCGATGTCGCATCTCCGCACGAGTCTCGTGTCCAAGGATGAGAAGATGGAGGTCCTCTACAACTATCTCACGAGTGCTCGGTTCAAGGACAAGGTCGAGAACATCATCGATGCGTTCCGTCAGATGCAGGATCAGGTTGCTGAGGAGCGTCGAGCGTTCGAGTCACGGTGGAAAAAGCGGGAACAACTCCTCGAACAAGTGATCAAAAACACAGGCGGGATGTATGGGGATCTCGGTGGGATGCTGGGAGGAAAGTTAGAAAAGGTGGAGTATCTTGAGTTAGGAGGAGGGTTGTAGAATTTAAAAACTAATTCATCTATCAATATGATCAAATTTTGAACTATCTTAACATTACTTACTCTATTTCTTGCCTCTTGTTGAGAAACAAAGCCAGTAAATGATCCATTAAACTTATTTAATGATAAGCCTGCGACTAAAATTGAATGAGGAACGGAACAAGATCCTTTAAATTTATTTTGAAGTGGAGCTAATCCTAGCAATAGATAATCTACTGTTCTAATATACGCCTTTTAGTCGATTTGAATTTAATCTCAAATATACGCCTTTCTTATAAAAATTGTGCACATACATAATATTATACACAATTTTTTTGATTTTTTGTGCATATTCTATATTATATACACTATAATCCTTATTTTTTGTGCGTATGACATTTGATCCACAATCACCGAATAATTCTCTCCTCTTAATCTCAGAAGGAAGAATGCAAGAGATATCAGAAGATATTGAGATTATTAAGTATTTAAATGAGGCCAATAAAAGACTTTTTAAGCTCGAGAAAGCTATTAACTCTATACCAAATCCTAAGATTCTACTTGATTTTATCTCTATCCCTGAATCGGTAGCCAGTAATGCGGTGGAAAATATACATACCACCGTAGATGAAGCATTTCAGGCTGAAGCCATCAACGACCCATCCAAAATATCAAAAGCAACAAAAGAAACACTTCACTATAAAGAAGCACTCCTCTATGGCTATAATCAAATAAAAACTCGAGGAGGCATTACGGTTCTCGATATCAAAAAAATGAATTCAATAATCGTATGATACGAGAGTGACTTTTATTCCAGTCCATGAAAAAAAATAGAAACAAGTTCCAAAGAAACGCTCTATACGCCACCACAATGAACTGAGCTCATCAATAAACTAATGGATAATTTCTGTGAATATTTCAATAAAAAGGAACTCATTATCAACTGAGAAGGTGAGGATATACTATTGCTAGCTCCTATTCTACACTATCAATTTGAAGCTATTCACCCATTTGGGGATGGGAATGGGAGAGTGTGAAGAATATTGCTTGTACTTTTTTTAACGCTTCATGGGATACTTTCATATCCTGTATTATTTTTGAGTCAGTATATCCATAAGTATAAGACAGATTATTATTCAACATTACGAGGCATGGATTCTATGAAAAAATGATCCCTTAAGGAACTTTCAAGTTTTATACTTTTGATCATGATGAATCAATGAACTCTTACAGAAATAACGGTATTGGAGATACAAGTATTGCAACAAAAAATAAAAAATGAACTTAAAAAATGATCTGATCTCAAAAGAATATCAGAAATTATGGATTTCTTATTCATGAAACCCTATTATTCTGTAGATGGGCTCAGTATATTTATGAAAATTCATAGAAATACTGCTTCAACTTACTTGGCAAAATTTGTTGAACTTGGCTTCATAAATGAGGAAAAAGTAGGAAGAAATAAACTGTTTTATTTCCCTGAATATTTTGAACTTCTTATTAAGGAAAGTAGATAACTTTGACTTCCCATCTCCTTTCAATATACTTGATCAGTCAAGTATATTTTTAGTTTATTTTTATGTCACTCTCCCCTACTCTCTCGTTTTTTATCTCACTCTCTCGGATCGAGACAGTACTCTCCCGCAAGTTCGATGCCAAGTTGGGTGGACTCGGATTCTCGGATTTTCTCATACTGTATGCGCTGTCAGTGGCGCCAGATGGACGACTGCGGCGGATAGATCTCGCGGATACGATCGGACTCACGGCGAGTGGGATTACGCGGCTCCTCCTCCCGATGGAGAAGGTGGGACTCGTCAGGCGTGAGGCACATGACGGCGATGCTCGGGTGAGCTATGTACTGATCGCTCCTGGTGGTGCGGCTCGACTCTCGGAGGCGATAGAGCGAGCAGAGCTCTACTGTAGTGATATCATCGACCCTGCCGAGGTGACCGAGATCGAGCGTGCGAATACTATCATACAAAAGATGAGCAAGCGGATAGGGTAGATTTTTTCTCTCTCATATCTTTTTACAAAAAAAATATAATCTGATAAGATAATACAAAAACAAATATGCACATCGAAGGAACTACCAATTATCACAACATATTCGAGCCCTATTATTTGCAGATAGAGGCAAGCGATGGACATAAGATGTCATTCCAGCCATCAGATATCAATAGAGGATTTTTGCATCAACTATCAGATCTTCCAGATACACTCGATATACAGACCTACAAGCTCTCATCTGCTGATGGGACAATCTCATTCCACTATATGATCCATCCATCTATGAAAGTGATTGTGATACCACCGAATTCGATAGAGATGGAACATACTCAGAAAAATAAATGAATCAGCGAAAAAATACAGAGATTTTTTGAGTTGATGGCATACAGGCATAGATATCGTCTCATTGTTGGTATCACTCCTCAGTCTGCAGTTGCAGTTGGACAGCGGGTATTCAAGATTCTGAGAAATATCGGATACTATATGTGACCTCCGAGTGAGCAGGCAGAGATATATTTCTGAGAACATCAGTCTACATATATTGGTAATGGCATCCCTGAGATAGGCACATCCCCAGAGTATATGATGTCACCAACTATATAGCCATCATCACTCCGATCAATCAAAGGATCGAATAGTTTTTATTGACTTTCAATATAAATATATATTATATATAATATATTAACTTCACACTATGGCTATTACCAATGTAATCCATGAACCTTTTGCTCACACTGATGTCGCAACTATAGTTACAGCAATCCATGAACGGCTGGGAACAACAGAATGACTCAAGGATACTGTATTATCTGAACTATTGGAGATACTCAATGTGAGGAATATTCCAGAAAGGGTACAGTCATGGGTACATCGGTACTGTCTACTCATCATCAGTCCAGATATTCCAGTAAAAGAATTCACAGGAAAACTCGCTGATCCGATCGATCTCGCATCACTCTCACGGAGATAATATTACCTTGAGGAATTAGCGTTTATTTCATAGTTTTTTACCTATGTCATCAGTTGCTGAGTCGATACAAGAGGCAGATGCCAGAGAGTCTCTCGATACTATACGATCCAGAGTCGGGCATATGTCAGAGCGAGAGCGAACAGAGCTCATAGGATATCTCCAGTCTACTGGAGCGAGTGATCTCGCTCGGGAGCTCTTCGGGATAGACTCACTCGCTATAGTGAGCTCTGTACGAGAGCTCTATATTCCTGAGAGGACACAACTCTATATAGGCAATCAGAGAGATACTGGTGGACTCCAGATGGATATGCTCTCCAGGTGAGAGCTCCAGTTTCTGTTGCAGGGATTTTTCCAGCATCAGAACGAGCGAGACTATATCATCGATATAGTGTTCTATCAGGATAGAGTAGTCACTCAGACTCATGGAGATATACTGGACTATATAGCCAATGTAGATCAGTTATCCAGCCGAGTATGATATGTCCAGAAGACAGTACTCAGAGTCGTATGATCAGAGGATCCAGCAACCCAAGATATCCCTACAGCAGCGAATGATGATGAGTATATTCCGCTCGTCGATAGGATCGAATATGCGGAGCCTGGATATTTTGACTATATACATGAGACCTATGTCGCTCGTCTCCAATATGTGGAGTCACTGTTCTGTGAGGTGATCCGAGCACTCGCCGATGAACCACGCAATCATATCTGGGCTCTCGATCCTGAGCATATGGGCATCCATATATCACCGCTGATGCAAGACAAGATAGCGCTCATCCGCTCGATATGTGAGTTCCACCAGATGATCGATCCAGATTTTCCTATGCTCCATACACTCATACCATCGACTCTCGCATCTTGGATACTCGTATATCGAGGATTCTCAGCTCCTGTCGAGAGTGTGAGACGGATTCTCGGGAAGGAGCAGGGATCGAGATAATTACAATGTGCATTTTTTGCACATTTTCTCTTTTTGTATATACTCTCCGCATCTAACTCTATCTCCCATGTCACACCGCCCAGCACTCCCTCCACATCTCGGTCTCGATGAGGAGCCTGCATTCTCAGAGGATATCATCAGTCTCAGCAAGAGTCGTATCTGACCACAGGGCAAGAGCAAATACGGCAAGTGAGGATCTCGTCTCTACAAGGCAAAATGACGAGCCGGACGAGCCTAGTTATACCCAACCCATAGCCCATATGTCGCTCATCACCATATTCCTCCTGGCCCTCTCACTGTCGGCAGATGCATTCGCTGTTGCTATCGCCACTGGGATATCGCAGTCACGGATACATACCCGAGAAGCTCTTTCGATGGCTTTTTCATTTGGATTTTTCCAGGCAGTGATGCCTATTATCGGATTTCTGCTCGCATCTCTTTTTGCTGAGCAGATAACACAGTATAGTCACTGGATCGCGTTCATCCTCTTGGGCTATATCGGAGGCAATATGGTGTACGCAGGGTGGCGATGAGCGGATGAGTGAGAGGTAGTGAGGGATATATTCTCACTCAGATCGCTACTCACACTCGGTATCGCGACGAGTATCGATGCTCTCGCGGTAGGAGTATCACTCACAGCGAGCACTACGGATATCTACTTGCCTGCTCTCATGATCGGAGTAGTGACACTGATGGCATCATACATCGGTCTCGAGTTTGGCAAGCGATGGGGACATCATATCGGATCCAGATCAGAGATCATCGGTGGACTCATCCTCATCGCGATCGGGACCCGTATCCTCATCGAGTACCTTATGGTGTAGTCCGATTTTTATTTCTATAACTAGCATACTGATGCAGTTACGATTAAGATATTTATTTTTTGCAATATTTTTTCTCATTATTTCTTTTGAGATATTGTACTATAGTAACAATCTCGGAATATGGAGAGGATGGATTGGAGATATTGTTATCATAAGTTTCCTCTATTTTTCTATACAAAGTATTATTCCCATAAGGAGATGAATATGCATTGTCGGTATAGTTCTTCTAGCATTTTCTATAGAGAGCCTGCAGTATCTCGATCTTCCAAAAATAATGGGTTGGCAAGATAATGAAGTCATAATGATATTATTCGGTTCTGTTTTTGATCCGCTCGACCTTGTTTCATATACCCTTGGATGATTGATTACCTGGTGATTAGATCATATTTTTATCAGTAAATCCCTTGCAAAAAAATAATTGCAGATATAATCCATATATCTTAACTATCAATATATGACCACCACCAATACAGATCCAGAGATCGATGAAGAAGAGATCGAACCAAGCAAAGTACCACCAGTAGCACAAAAAGTATCCAAATTCTCGAATGCGGGATTCGCAGGAGGGAGCAAGTTCGGCAAGTGACCAGCAGGGGGATCCAATCCTCAACTCAAGCAGAGACCAGGACGAGCAGCGGCACGAGGGAGATAGTCTCTATTTTCCGAATATCTGTACGAGGTAGGTCCGTCCATTGCGGAGTACATATCCGATACCGACATGTCACCAATCTAGATCTATCATATTGGATCTATGACTCCCTGATTCTTCGAGTCAATCCTGGAGACTCTTGTCAGATACATTGCCTCATGCGACATTCTCTCCTATTGTCCCGATGACAGATATGTTTTTTGACGTAGCAAACTCTATGATATCGAGTCCATCATGCGTCGTATGTCATACATAGTTATAGGTTGCCATATCAGTTGCCTTGGCTTGTGCGAGGTTCGCGAGTATAGGATCTATCGATACCGCAGGTCTCCCGAGTCATCTACGAACTATGTTGATACTCGCGAGTACACTCGTAGTCACGCTAGAGAGATCAGATCTGAGTATATCACGATCTGTATCGGATACAGGTACGACCACACTATAGAACTGACTCCTCGAGATAGGCAAGTTAAAATAGGCATATCCATTATTCGAGACTGCCTCAATTTTGTATACTCCATTTTCCATAATAGAAAAAGATTGCCTGATATTGATTCCATTTTTCAGATATCCATCAGATGCAATATACTGTGGAGCAAATTTTCCTTCTATGACATCTCCACTTGGGGTCGTGAGATAGTAATCACTTTTGACTTTTTTTCACTGTGGGATACGCAACTGCATCGTCGCCACAGAGCGGAGTACTCGTAGTGATACAGCATCTCGCCCGATCCGATCACGAGTACGATCGATATAGACACTCCCCGTCCAGCTAGCTCCTGATGCGGTAGAGCGATCGAGAGATGATGGACTCGTGAGACGATACCCTTGGAGCGATATTCGAGCCGGTCCATATTGGAGCGAGAGTCCTGCGAGTGAGAGGATTTTTCCTTGTGTTTTGTATATTTTTCTCCCCTGCTCTATTGTCATATTTGCCCAGAGATCAGGTCCAATCGACAGATACGGAGATGGTGTCGGTACAAAAATCGGACGAATACTCTCAGAAGTTACCGGGACTGGAGGAGTCTTGTTCGCAACCAATTCTATAGTGTAGTGTATGGTCGTGTTAAATGAGTTACCACTCGCGATAACCAGAGAATAGTTTCACTCAGATAAAGGAAGTGGAAGTGGATATGAGAACTCTCCCGTTGTACTCGTATCTGCGAGTTCGGATATCGACTCACCCGTTGTGATATTTTTGAGATAGATGAGGGCATACGCACGACTGTCTGTCACACGACCACGGATGAGTATAGCATCTCATACATAGTATCTATCTGCTATTGGATCAAGGAGTTCGATGCCCAGATCTCGAAATATACTCGTTGTAGATGATAGAGTCTGAGCGTGGGATATATTCGCTCCTGATCCTATCGAGATCAAGAGGAGTCATATGAGTAGTAGGATCCTGAACATAAGAAAACAAAATGAGATAATATAGCCATACTATATTGATATATCATCGAAATCAATGAAATATGAGTAGAAATATACTCATATTTGAGTATAGTAGAGCCTATGATCACTCCATACAACCTCATCCGTAGTGCTCGCAAGAGTCTCTCGATACAGATAGATCCGAGTGGCAATCTGATCGCCAGGGCTCCCATGCGGATGCCTATTGCGTCTATCGAGAGATGGATCACAGCCAAAAAAGACTGGATAATAAAACATCAAATCAAACGATCCAATACTCCGCAGAGAGCTATACTCAGCGAATTAGATATCCGAGATGTCAAAAAGAAACTCTTGGAATATATCATCGTACGAGTAGAGAAACTCTGGGAATGAAAGGGATTACCAAAAATCACGAGTATCAAAATCACCAAATCAGAGAGACGATGGGGATCCTGTAGTGCTCAGAATTGACTCTGTTTCAGCTACAGGCTCTCTGAATATATCTGAGTAAATACTCTATTTATCGATGCTATCATCATACATGAGCTCGCTCATCTGAGGGAAAAGCATCATCAGAAATCATTCTGGGAGCTCGTCTATTCGATGATGCCAGACTATGAGAATGTGATGAAAAATCAGAACACGATAGAATAAAAAACTCTCCCGATCCATTGGGAGAGTTTTTAAAAATCCAATTATTTAATACTCGCCATGATAGTTTGCACGATTTTTGCTACTTTTGGATTTGTTTCATCTGCAACAACGAATATACGTACGCCATTACTGAGATCAATTATTTTACCATCCATGACAAGTTTTGTATTGGTTTTGAGAGCAAACACTCTTACTTCTGCTGGACTCGGACTTTCGACACCACTTGCTGTCAAGCTCACAACCAGTACATGATCTGCTCCATCCGTATATGCACCTTTATTATATCATTTGTAGTAACTATATTTTGGGAGAGCAAGTGAATATCCAAAATTCTTGTTTTGGTATATGATATATGATCCAGTATCAAATACCATACCACTGTTTGTACTGATAGTCGAATCTGTATTTATATTTGTACCTGTACACTCCCCTATATGATCGATTGCGATCTCTCCAGCACTACATGCGTTGCTATAGGTCTTCCCATCGGATCCACATACAGGAGCATATTCCATCGTACACATACGCTCACCTGTCTCTGTCATGCTACTACCAGTACTAATCGGTGGTATGGCTCATGTTTGGGTCGGGAGTGGTATAGAGATAGTGACACCTGATCCAGATAGTATATTCGCAGGGGGAGTAGGACGACTACCCCAGATTCCCCCAGTGCCGAATATATAGAGAGCTATGGCAAATACTACACTACAGGCGATCACTGTTGTGATGACTGCACCCAGGATTTGAGAGTTTATTTTTTTCATGATTCGAATGGAGTGAGAGAATAAAATCTATATCTCTATTCTCGACGAAACAGCCAAAAAAGCAAGTGAAAATCTATCCCCATACAATCTCTATCTCCTCCTGTCCTCTCAGATACGTATTGGTCTGTGAAAATGGTCGAGATCCAAAAAAACCACGATGAGCAGAAAAAGGACTCGGATGAGGACTCTCTATAATATGATGTCGACTGGAATCGATGAGAGATTTTTTGACTACTGCGGCATTGCCCCAAAGGATAAATACTATACCTACTCGTTCTCGAGAGAGTGCAGTGATAATAGTATCAGTCAATTCTTCCCAACCCATATGTTGGTGGCTCGCAGGTTCTCATTCTCGGACAGTCAATACGGTATTCATGAGGAGAACTCATTGCTCTGCCCAGTCAGTGAGATCTGTCTGTGTTCTCTGGACTCATATATCGGATTCGAGTTCCTTGAAAATATTGCGGAGACTCGGTTGTGCTCGGGATCAATCTGGCACAGAGAATGAGAGTCCCATAGCAGCACCAGCTGTATGATACGGATCTTGCCCGAGGATCACAACACGTACCCTATCAAAAGGAGTTGTATCAAAAGCTCTGAAGATATTTTTCCCTTGTGGAAAACATACTTTTTGCGAATATTCGCTTTTTATAAAATCTGTGAGTTTTTCCCAATATGGCTTCTCGAACTCGAGTGCGAGTACTCTATACCAAGATGGATGTATATTGACTGTCATATACTCAAGTATAGCAATAGAGGAGGTGAAATCAATTTTATATTCATATATGTATAACAAAGATATTACTATAGATTTTTCATATTTCATAGATGAGATATGATGAGAAAAGTATCAAAAAAACTCTCCCAATTACTCGGGAGAGTTTTTTTGATTGTTTATTTTTTATCTGCACCATCTGGGAGATTCACTCGTTCGAATGCATCGACTCCATATATCTGTACCATTTCTTCCTTGCCTCTGAGTGGAGAATCTCAGAGATCATGGAATGAAAATAGCTCAGGATGTATGATGGCATCATATGTATCTCGAGAGATGATAATATGATGTAGACTCGTATGAGTGAGTCACTCTATACGGGATGCAGTATTAACAACATCACCGATCACAGTAGCATCCATACGTCGCTTGGTACCAATTGTACCCATGATCACATCTCCAGTATTGATACCGATACCAATATCGATATAGCGTCCAATGGTAGATATCTGGAATTTGCTGATGAATTCTTGTATTTCGATCGCAGCATGGATAGCATCATCTGTATGTTCGTCGGCGAATATGGCCAACATACCATCACCGAGATATTTATCGATATAGCCATGATGTGAGTAGATAATATCGCCGATACCATCAAAATATATATTGAGGAGAAGGAGCGCTCGATATGGATCTCCAATAGACTCACTCACTGTTGTGAATTTCATGATATCGAGAAACATAATAGTGAGACGTTTGCGTTCTGCAGTACCAAGAACAATACGCTCATATCCACGAAACCCTATCTGAGAATGGATCTCTTTGGGGATAAATGTATCGAATACTTTTTTGAAGTCGTTGTAGTCTTTTTTGAGAATCTTGTTTTCGATATACGTCCGCTGAAATAAAGAGAGGAACTCAGCATTTTCTGAAAACTCCTCATCATGAGGCATAACGAGTGGATCTCTCTTGTCACGGATAAAGGCCTGAAAGTGCTGAAATAGTTTGCTATACTCAGACCAATATCTCGAATTAATCACTATATAGCTCGAGAGCATAGCAAAATTCAGAGTTATAATAAGAATGAGATAAAATATAGTATCTGACTCAAGAGCATAGAGACTCATCCAGACAATGAGTCATACATTGAGTATGAGAAATGATGACAATAGTATATTGTTCGTACGAGAGATACTAGTTCGCATAGAGTGATGGATGAATATGTCTCTATAGTATCACAAGAAATGAGAAAACACAAAAAATCCCACACCTGACCGTATGGGATTTTTATTTTTACAAAGCTATACCTATGAAACTATACCATACTCGTACTCGATGTCGTGATCTCGAGCTCTGATGAGCTATACTCATCATCGAACTCTCCATCTCGCTCATGAGCAAAGTACTCACCAACATCTCGATTGTTATCGAAATATTGGAGTGTAGGAATCAGACGACCGATGATGACATTTTCCTTGAGCCCATCGAGATGATCGACCTTGCGTGAGCAAGAGGCATCTACGAGGACACGGACTGTCTCCTGGAACGATGCTGCTGAGAGCCAACTCTCCGTAAAGAGTGAGATCTTCGTCAGACCGAGGAGGAGATCCACACCGAGTGCCTCGACACCTCCTGTTTTCGCGAGTTCCTTGTTCTCTTTGCGGAATCTGATCACATCGACGATATCACCAGGGAAAAATGTCGAGTCTCCAGCATTGGTAATACGGATTTTTGAAAACATCTGACGAGCAATGAGCTCGATATGTTTCGCGTTCACCGTCTGACCCTGAGAGGAGTAGATCTCCTTGATATCATTCACGATATACATCTCTGTGGCGAGCATACCAGCCGTATCCATGAGAGATTGGAGATTGATATGCCCCTCAGTGAGCTTGCTACCGATCTTGACCGTATCACCCTCGCGAACGAGGATATTTCGACCTGCTGGCACCTCAAATGTAACTCTCTCGAGACCGAGATCTTCGACCGTGATGACATCATCAGTGAGCTTGGTCACGAGGCCCGAATGAGTTGCTTGGACTTTTTGTTTTGATTCTTTGCTTTTTGCGATGATCTGTTTGACCTCGATCGTATCACCCTTGGCGATAGTCGCACGCATCGTCTCATCGAGAGTATAGTACTCACGAGTATTGAGCTCGAGTGCCTCCACCGTAACGGTGGTGATATTGCCCTCTGACTCAACTGAGATGATATGAGCATCGAAAGGTGCTATCTCAGCAAGATACTTGGGATTGCGAGCCTCGAAGAGTTCCTCCACACGAGAGAGACCTGCCGTGATATCCACACCGGCTGATGCCACACCTCCCGAGTGAAATGTTCGCATCGTCAGCTGAGTACCAGGCTCACCGATCGACTGAGCGGCGATGATACCAACTGGAGTACCGATAGTGACGAGATTCGATGTAGCAAGATCCAGTCCATAACACTTCTGACATACACCTTCCTCCGTCTCACAAGTGAGAATAGATCTGACAGGGACTACTGTAGCACCTGACTCGACGATCTCCTTGAGAACCGTCTTATTGATGAGTGTTCCTGCTGGAGCGATGACTTTTTTGTCAGCACCGAGAACATCTCGAGCCGTAAACTTACCGAATATCTTGTTCTCAAATGTATCACCAAAGAGTGACTTCTCGATAGTTGAGTCAACTGTCTCGAAGTGGATCGTTCCACAGTCTTCTTCTCGGGAGAGGACATTCTGTGCTGCATCCACAAGTCGACGAGTGAGGTATCCTGACTGAGCCGTCTTGAGGGCGGTATCAGCCTTTCCTTTTCGTCCACCGTGTGTCGCGATAAAGTATTCGAGAGTCGTGAATCCTTCTTTGAGATTAGATTTGATCGGGAGCTCGATAGTTTTTCCTGTTGGAGATACCACGAGACCCTTCATACCACAGAGTTGTGTCACATTTCCCCAGTTTCCTCGAGCTCCTGAGTCGATGAGATTATAGATTGGATTCTTTGGATCAAAGTTTCGTTTCATCTCTTTCTCGATTCGAGACTTCACGAGAGACCATACCTGGAGTGACTGTAGATATCGCTCGTTGTCGGTCACGAGACCATGCCAATGTGCTTTTTGGATTTCTTTGATTTTCTCTTCACCCTCTCAGACGAATACATACTTCTCTTCTGGGATGATCATATCAAATGCTGATACCGTCAGACCAGAGATAGTCGCGTACTTGAATCCGAGATTCTTGATCGCATCAGCGAGATAGGCAGTTGCCTCTCCACCGAGCATATCGAACGATCGGGCGAGGATTTTTTTCGCTGCATTCTTGCCGACTGTTTCGTTCACAAATCGGAGAGACTCTGGAAGGATCTCATTAAAGAGGAATCGTCCATATGTCGTATCGATGAGTTGTCCCTCGACTCGTATCTTGACTGGAGTATGGAGCGTGATCACCTCGTTCTCATAGGCTGCGAGTGCATCATCACCAGAGGCAAATGCGAGAGTAGACTCTCCAGTATCGATCTTCGTCAGATAATAACACCCAAGAATCATATCCTGTGAAGGAGCTACGATCGGCTCACCGTTTGACGGATTGAGCATATTCTTTGATGTGACCATGAGATTCGACGCCTCGAACTGTGCCTCGATCGTGAGTGGGAGGTGGACTGCCATCTGATCTCCGTCGAAGTCAGCGTTGAACGCTGTACAACAGAGAGGATGGAGACGGATCGCCTTACCACCGATGAGTACCGGACGGAATGCTTGGATACCGAGACGATGGAGAGTCGGAGCACGATTGAGGAGGACATATTTGCCTTCGATAACGGTATCGAGAGCGTCCCAGACTTCTTTAGTCTTCTCTTCGATAATTTTCTCAGCATGTTTGACATTGTACGCCTGTTCGAGAGCGATGAGACGACCGATGACAAACGGTTTGAAGAGGGTCAGAGCCATCGTCTTTGGGAGACCACACTCATTCATCTTGAGTTCAGGCCCGACGATGATCACCGATCGACCAGAGTAGTCGACTCGTTTTCCGAGGAGATTCTGACGGAACCGTCCCTGCTTTCCCTTGAGGACATCAGAGAGTGATTTGAGCTTCTTTTTGCTCGCTGTTGTATACCCAGGGCGGTTGGATCTGACATCTCCTGAAAGGAGTGTATCAACCGCTTCTTGTAGCATTCGTTTTTCATTTTTGAGGATGACATCTGGGGCACCGAGCTCAGAGAGCTTGCGGAGACGGTTGTTGCGGTTGATGACACGGCGATAGAGATCGTTGAGATCTGACGATGCAAATCGACCACCATCGAGCTGGATCATCGGTCGGAGATCAGGAGGAAGGATCTGGAGAGCTGAGAGGATAAAATTCTCAGGTCGCTGCCCTGACTTAAAGAGTGATGATGCGAGCTTGAGTTTCTGGAGGATCTTCTTGTGTTTACTCTTTGGAGAGACCTTGAGTTCTGCTTGTTCTGTTGCGATAAACGCCTTGAGATCGATACGCTCGAGAAGGAGTTTGAGGAACTCAGCTCCAGTTCCACCCTTGAATACATGAGGGAACTTCTGGTAGATGATACGATAGTCAAGCTCTCCGATGACCTCAGCTGGACGGATAACTTTGAGGAGATCTTTGAGCTTGTTGTACTCGGCATCGAGTTGGTCGAGCTTGTTCATGTGCATCATCTCGAGTTCGTGGAATTCTTTTTTCGAGATTTCTTTGCCTTCGAGCTTGAGAGTGAGATCGTTCATGATATTCTGGAGATCCTTTTGTACCGTGATCTTCTGATTTTTGTATGCGTTCTCGAGCTCAGCGATAGCCTCTTCCCGCTTATCCTCATAGACATCAGTGACGATATATGAGGCAAAATAAATCACTTGCTCAAGTTTTTTGACTGAGATATCGAGCATGAGACCGATACGAGATGGGACTGACTTCAGATACCAGATATGAGCCACTGGAGCGGCGAGCTCGATATGACCTGTCCGCTGGCGACGAACCTGAGAGGTAGTTACCTCGACACCACATCGCTCACATACAACTCCTTTATATCGGATACGCTTGTATTTGCCACAGGCACACTCGTAGTTCTTGCGTGGGCCAAAAATCTGCTCACAAAAGAGTCCACCACGCTCAGGGCGTTGTGTACGGTAGTTGATCGTCTCAGAGATGAGCACCTCTCCATATGAGAGTGCTCGGATATCATCTTTATCTGAGAGTCCGATAGAGATCGCTCTGAGATTATCGAGAGATTTTCCTTGGGTGATGTCTCGTTTTCCTGCATGTTTACCGATTTGAGAGTAGTCGGTGATTTTATCATTGAGGAAGTTTTCGAGATCTTTTGTCATTGGAAACATAGGTCGTAGGGATTAGGTATTAGAATTTAGGTTTTATGAACCAAATTCACTTTTTGCATCCGTATCATATACATGAAGAGGTCGTAAGGAGGAGTTATCCTCTTTCTCTTGGACAGTGCCATACGGATGAAGTGGTGGGATGTATGAGGTTATTATTCTTTATCATCTTCGATGATCGATCCGCTAACTGGAGCATCTTCAGAGGCAATCTCTGTTGGCTCTGGGATGTCGATCTCGACATCGAATTGTCCATCGAGTTTCTCGAGTTCTTCATATCGATCTTTCATGACTTGTTCGAACTCTGCGACCTCTTCTCCGGAGAGGAGATCGATATTGAGATTGAGTGCCTGGAGTTCACGCAAGAGAACATTGAACGACTCTGGTACATTTGGACGCTTGATGCGTTTTCCTTTCACGATTGCCTCGTAGAGTTGTGTACGACCATTGATATCATCTGATTTGACCGTGAGCATCTCTTGGAGGATATTGGCAGCACCGTATCCTTCGAGAGCCCACACTTCCATCTCACCAAGTCGCTGACCACCATTCTGAGCCTTACCTCCGAGTGGCTGTTGAGTAACCATAGAGTATGGACCGACACTACGAGCATGGATCTTATCTTCGACGAGGTGATGGAGTTTGAGCATATATTTGACTCCGACCATTGTTCGCTCTTTGAATTTGTCTCCAGTTTTTCCGTTGTAGAGTTGGACCTTACCATCAGCAGGTATTCATGCCTCAACCATGAGAGCTGATATCTGATCAGTCGTGAGACCGTTGAGGATCGGAGTAGCTACCTTGATTCCAAGCTTGCGAGCAGCACCACCGAGATGTGTCTCGAGGACTTGTCCGATATTCATACGAGAGAGGACACCGAGTGGATTGAGGATGATATCGATAGGAGTACCATCTTCCATGAACGGCATATCTGCGATCGGAACGATACGAGAGACGATACCCTTGTTTCCGTGACGACCCGCCATCTTGTCACCGACCTCGATCTTGCGAGTTTGTGCCACATACACCTTGACCTGTTTGAATACTCCAGTAGGGAGATTGTCTCCATCTTCACGACGGAGCGTATGTACTGCGATTACCTTTCATCCTGAACCTGATGGGAGTATGAGTGATGAGTCCTTGACATCCTTCGACTTATCACCGAATATGGCACGCAGCAGTCTCTCTTCTGGAGAGAGCTCGACCTCACCTTTTGGTGTGACTTTACCGACGAGGATATCACCCGCTCGGACAAATGCACCGACTCTCACGAGTCCATCGATATCGATGTCTTGGAGCTTGGTTGTCGAGATATTTGGGATATCGTTGGTGGTTTGCTCAGGGCCGAGTTTGGTCTCGCGGACATCCATCGTATATTCATTGATATGTACTGAGGTGAAATAGTCATCTTGCATGACCTTCTCTGAGATGATGATCGCATCCTCATAGTTGTACCCTTCCCATGGCATATAGGCGACCGTGAGATTGCGTCCGACGGCGAGCTCACCATTGTCGATGGCCTGACCATCAGCGAGGATCTGTCACTTGATGAACTTGTCACCACTGTGTACTCGAGCCCATTGATGGATGAGCATATCATGGTTTGACCGTTCAAAAGTTCGAAGTGCGTAGGTCTGTTTTTTTCCAGTTGAGTAGAGAACCGTGATATGCTTCGCATCGACTCCGATCACTTCTCCATCATCAGTAGCCTTCACCACGTATCCTGATCCCTCAGCGATCAGACGCTCCATACCAGTACCGACGATCGGAGCCTCAGCTCGGATAGATGGCACTGCCTGTCGCATCATGTTTGTTCCCATTTCGGCACGAGTCGCATCATCATGTTCGAGAAACGGGATGAGAGTTGTCGTCTCACTCATGAGCTGCTTCGGAGAGACATCGATATGTGTCACCTGGCGAACATGTGAGATAGTTGCCTCAGACGCCTTACGAGCCGAGAGTCGAGTCTCGGTAAAGTTACCGAACTCATCTACTGCGGTATTCGCCTCAGTGATGACAAGTTCACGCTCCTCATATGCGTCGAAGTATTTGTATTCGTCAGTGACAAATCCGCGTACCTCGATAGTATCTGCTTTGATATTTTTAATGATATCTGCAGCTACTGAAGCCGTAATGAGTGTTTTTTCTGGTACGATCACTTTTCCTTTTACATCTATGATGTCATTGAGGGTGATACGATTGATGAGCTCAGTCTCATTGACCTTGACCTCATGTTGGATCTCTCGAAACGGAGTCGTGATGAATCCGTATTGATCCACACGAGCATATGATGCAAAATGGAGCACGAGACCGATGTTCGGTCCCTCAGGAGTCGCGATCGGACAGATCCGTCCGTACTGAGTAGGATGAACATCACGTACCTCGAATGAGGCACGCTCACGAGTGAGACCTCCGACTCCGAGTGCTGTCACACGACGCTTGTGGGCGAGTTCTGAGAGTGGATTCGATTGATCCATGAACTGTGAGAGCTGATTGGTACCGAAGAACTCTCTCATCACCGCGATCATAGGACGCGAGTTGATGAATGATCCTGGCACTGCTTCTTCGAGATCTGCGATGATCGTCATACGATCTTTGGCGATCTTCTCCATACGAGCGAGACCGACCTTGACCTTGTCATAGACAAGCTCACCGACAGAACGCACACGACGGTTCTCGAGGTGATCGATATCATCGATATGGTATCCCGGACGGTTGTCACAGAGTGAGAGGAGATACTTGAGTCCTGAGAGGAGATCCTCACGGATGAGGAACTGCTCAGTTTCCGCATTTTCTGACGCTGCCTTATGTTCTGCGAAATGTTTTGAGAGTTTTCGATTGATCTTGATACGAGCAACAGGTCCGAGTTCGAACTTTTTTGGATCATAAAAAGTCGTCTGAAACAGCTGTTCTACTCGCTCATCTGTACCGAGATCTCCTGGACGCAGGAGCTTGTAGATGGTATAGAGGGCCTCCATACGAGTTTTTGTCTTATCCTTTTCGAGAGTGAGAGAGATATGCTTGGTGATCCACTCATCTTCTCCCTTGAACTCGTTCAATATATCGGTATCAGACTCATACCCCCACGCTCTGAGGAGTACCGTGACTGGGATTTTTCGTTTTTTGTCGATTTTTACATTGATGACTCCTCGCTTCTCGATCTCGATCTCGAACCATGAACCACGCTGAGGGATGACCTTCATAGCGAAGAGTCCAGGATTCTTCTGATCTGGAGTGAAGAACATACCAGTAGAACGGATGATCTGATTGACGATCACACGCTCGATACCGTTGACGATAAATGTCCCCATATCCGTCATGAGAGGGATACCACCGAGGTAGACATCCTGCTCTTTGATCTCACCAGATTGCTTGTTGAGCATCTCGAATCGAGCCTTGAGAGGAGCCTCATAGTTGAGATTCTTTCGTTTACAGTCAGATACAGAGTATTTTGGCTCTTCGAGTGAGTATCCCTTGTAGTATACGGCGATCTTCTCTCCTGAGAAGTCCTCGATCGGGAATACCTCGTTGAATGCCTTGTCTAGTCTTGTTTTAAGGAAGTCCGCATAACTATCGAGTTGTACCTCGATGAGTCCTGGGAGCTCGAGGATTGTACGATCATCGTTGAAGTAGTATCTCCCTTGATCACTATAAATTTCCCCTAGTTTTGATACTAGAGGTGTGAGAGAAGAAACCTTCGTTTCTTGTTTTTTTGCCATGTAATAGTATGTTATAAATGTAGAATACATTCTTTCCGCAATGTCTAGCGCTCGAACCGCTCCATGACAAGAAGGCAGTAATGAGAAAATGAGACTAGATTGACGGAAAAAACTCGAGCAGATGGAGTAACAAAATCGGATATCTGCCAGAGTGAATGACGGAATTATATGAAAAATATGAAAAAGTCAATGGGAAATTCTCTATGTAAAAATAAAGACTGCCAATTTGGCAGTCTTTATTATATATCTAGCATTCCACGATATCCTCTTCTTTCTGACTAGTCGCATATCTCCACTCGATATTAGCGAGTTTGCGATCGAGATGAGCCTGGATACGAGTTATTCCATCTGCGAGAGTACGAGTCGACTTGTAATCAAATCGATCCCAACTCGTATCCTTCACGAATCCGTCGAGGCGAGCGGACTCATAGCATTCTTTTGAGCAAAAACCTAAGTGTTTCTTGTATTCTTTTTCACCTGCGATCAGTCTCGCGTTGCATGGAGAGTATCTACAATTCTCACAGTTGTCTGTCGGCTCGTCCGTATAGAGACACTTTCCTACTGTCGTATGTGTCTGACTATCACCAACCTCCGTCGAGACTCGTCCGTCGAATGTATAGAGATTGCCCAGCCAGTTGCCATCGTTGAACTCGTTCACATACTTCACCACTCCACCCTGGAGTGAGTAGAGTTCATCCATACCAGCCTTGTTCATGATGACAGATGCCTTCTCACAGCGGATACCACCCGTACAGTAGAATATGACCTTTTTTCCTGCGAACTCTCTCTTGTACTTCTCGAGGAGTTGTGGTACCTCTCGGAAGTTGTCCGTCCCTGCTGGGACGGCTCACTTGAAGTGTCCGAGTCGGTACTCATAGTCATTTCTCATATCGAGGATCGCGTATTCGTCGTTTTTGTTGTCGATGATATCTTTGAATTCTTCTATTTTGATTTCTTTATGATATTGCTCTACTTCTAGCTGACTCACTTTTTCTCCCATTGTGACTATTTCCTCTCGGATCTTCACACTCAACCGAGAGAACTGGTGTCCATCGACTGGAGTTGCTTTTGCATCGATATCTGGGATATCCTTGAAATATTCTGATTTTTCTAGGAATGCTCGGTATGCCCAGCATTGTCCCTGGTTGCCCGTGACTGTCGAGCTGATCCCCTCGGTCCCGAGATAGACGCGACCATGGAGTCCGATGTCTCGACAGTAGTCGAGGTGCTCCTGAGCAAGCTGATCGAGCTCTGACTCTGGGATATCGACGAACTTGTAGAATGTGAGGAGTGTATATGCTGGCTTGTGCCGAGCACCGAGTTGTGAGACCATATATAGTTGTAGCTATAGGATAAAGAGTCAATTGCGGTTGACGGAATGGATTATAGTGGAAAATCTAAAAAGTAAAATAGATTTGCAATCAAAAAATATATCAATATAGTAACCATACCCTATGGTTAGGTATATTCTTTTTCTACACTTATGAAAACTACACAATGCACATGCAATCCATGTACTTGCAAGACTTGCTCTTGCGGTGATGGATCATGTTGCAACTAAATCGCACATAAAATCCCGCGGATGCGGGAGGTACTTTCGCTAAAAAGTAAATCGAGTATATCGAAATCATAGGGTTTTTCAATATATTTTTGCCATATCAGTATGACTCCATACAAGTCCAAGCTCCAAACCAGTATCCGCAAAGCGGAATGAACTCTCAAAAAAGTCGCAGAACTCATCGAGCAAGACGCGTATTGTGCCGATATTGCTCATCAGGTGAATGCGACTATGGGACTCCTCCAGTCACTCAATCGTGAACTCCTCAAGCATCATCTCGCCTCTTGTGGCTCGACTAAGCTCGCGAACAATCATCCTGAACAAGGTGCTTTTATCGAAGAGCTCGTTCGAACTTGGGATGTCGCCACTCGCAAATAATATATTCATATCTAACTGATACAACTATATGACTTTCTCTCGTTCTCACTTTTCTACTATTATATGCTATATCGGTGTCAGCTTCATCACAGGTGCTATCTCTCACTGATTCTTCTCAGGCACTCGTTCTCTCATCACTGGAGCTATCGGCGTCGTCTGCTTCATCATAGGAACTCTCATGGAGGAGGGTACGACTACTGGCTGGAAATCTGTAATATCAGGGGCGATACTCGCGGTCGGGATCGGAGCTGTCACCGGTGGACTCCAGCACTTTCCCGACTCTCCAGAGCGGTCACTGTGGATACTCCCCGTTGGATTCGCACTCTCACTCGTATTCTATGCACTCGTACATGGATACAAGTTCAGTAAAAAAGAATATACCTATGCAAGTATCTCTCTCGTATCGGTGATATGTATATCTATAGGGATATTCGCTGTCATCGAGAATACAGGTATCACAGGACACAGACATAATGTATCGAACTCGGTGGATCTAGAAACTGCGGGTATCGAAGCAACTCCACCATCAGAGAATATAGTACCTATGATCGCTCCAAATGATCATCATAATTAGATTCATTATTCCTCTTTATTATTTTTTATACATATTTCTATGAAACAAGCTGATTGCTGTACGGTAGAAAAACTCAGCTCCCTCTTACCACTCTACCTCCTCCTCATGGCTATACTCGTTCTGAGTATAGTACTGACGTCTATATTTCCTTCCAATACTTTCATGATGTATCTGATGGGAACTTGGTTCCTGTCGTTTGGGATATTCAAGCTTATTGATATTCGTAGTTTTGCGAAGAGCTTTGCTCAGTATGATATCATCGCAAGAGCATGGCACGGATACGGGTATATTTTTCCTTTTGTAGAGATATGAATCGGACTGATCTATATACTCAATACGGGGATGATATTCATGACAGAGATCAATCTCATCACCCTCGTTGTCTCTCTCCTCGGGATCATCAGTGCGTACCAGATAATCACCACAGGAAAAGTCGTAGTATGTGCCTGTATGGGTACATACTGGAAGCTCCCGATGACAAAAGTGACTCTCATCGAGAATCTCGCTATGTTCCTGATGGTACTCTACATGCTCATATATCCTGAGTCTATGATGAGTATGTCGATGAGTGAGTCCATGGATATGTCTGACAGCACCACGAGCCATATGATGCAAGTCGACAAGAGTACGATCATCTCTTCTGAGATGATGACTCCTGTGTCGTCCGACGATGCGGCGATGCGGGACCATTGCCGTACGATGCCAGCTATGGCTGGGTGTGAAAAATTCCGCTAATATTCAAGATTTCTTAAAGTATATCTCTATAATAGTCACGTTTCTTTTATTTTCTTTCTTTTTTCTCCTATGATAACCAAAAAATCTGAGTCATGTACATGTGTCGACTGCAAGTGTGATCCGTGTGAGTGAAAGGATGATGCATGTTGTGGGAAGTCTACAACTTGCCGAAGTAGTTGGTGCAACTGGGGAGCAGCTCTCCGCATCGCGATCGCGGTCGGTCTCGTGATAGCCGCTTTTGCTACTGGGATCGCTGTCGGATCTCACGGTCAGTGGGATCGTGATGATGATCGTGACGGTTACTCTCGTCGTGGTGGGATGATGCAGGGTCAGATGTGACAAAAAATGGATCCGATGGCAGAACACTGCAAGACTATGCCAGAGATGGCAGGTTGTGAAAAATACCAAACTCAGGTAACTCAACCAACGCACACTATGAATATGGCTGATCCGATGTCTATGAGTATGGCAGATATGAGTCAGATGATGGTCGGTAAGACGGGGGATGCTCTCGATAAGGCGTTCCTCGAGGGGATGATCCCACATCATCAGGGTGCGGTCGATATGGCGAAGATGATGGCTAGATCGAAGCATCCAGAACTCGTGAAATTCGCAGGTGATATCATCGCTGGTCAGGGCAAGGAGATCGAGCAGATGCAAGCATGGATGAAGGCATGGGGATATATTCAGACAGGTGGAACGAGTACAGGTATGATGATGGGATCTGGGATGATGCATATGTAATGCTATATCAAAAATCCCGATTCAGCAATGAGTTGGGATTTTTAGTTGACTTTTACATTTTTTTGTATATTTTATACTTAAAAGTATGATAAAATCATTACAACCTATCACACAATCTTTTATATCAGACAATTTTTTGCATACCCATGGTGAACATGGACCTATCGGTAACTTTCTTGGAGAATGAAACGATACACTAAGAATAAAGGATGAAGGCTCACATAAAATTGCATCGTCAGAGCACTTAGCAGAGTATAGAAATCAGATTCTATGAATAACAAAAATCCCATGATGATTCGTATTGCTCAGATATACAGGGAAAACAAGCGATATTGTATCAAATATGGATATCTTACGAGAGAATAAGATTGAAACAGTCATATCTCTAAATAATCTTAGAGAGAGTTTTGCTTTCATGTCGGAATTCATGCCTGGATTTATGAATACTCCTAACATGAAGCGAGATGCACTAGAAAACCATCTATCACAATATTTTGACATAAAAATATCGAATGACTCATCTGAGACATTCACTCTATTACAAAGAGAATACCCAGATGAAGTGAAGCAAATTTTGAGTCAAATAGCAGCTAAAAAGAATCCAGAGATACTCACTGGAACTGAATTAGCTTAACGATAAATCTCTACTTCTTCGGATACACACTCCAAAACTCAGCTCTAAACTCTGCAAATTTCTCGTCAAGTATAGCTTGTCGGGATTTTTTTGCTATGAGGAGGAGGTATTCCAGATTGTGGAGAGATAATAGAACTCCACCAGTTGCCTCACCCACATTGATGAGATGACGCAGATATCCGAGTGAATATCGTTTTGAGACCTGAGTTTCAAAACCAGGAAGCATCGAAATCTTCTCTAAACTGAATTTGTACTTCTCACCTCAGATCTTCAGATTACCATATGAGCTAAAAGCCTCACCATGGCGACCGATACGCGTCGGGAGGACACAATCCATCATATCGATCCCACGAGCGATCCCCTCTACGAGATCCTCAGGCGTACCGACTCCCATGAGATAGTGAGGCTTGTCCACTGGCAAGATTGGGGCGAGTACATCCAGAATTCTGTACATATCCTCCTTGGATTCTCACACGGAAAGTCCTCAAATAGCGATCCCTGGAGTATCGAGATTTTTGATGAATTCGCATGACTCTGCTCTGAGATCATCATAGACAACTCACTGGATGATGGCAAAGAGTGCCTGCGGATGACGACCTTCGAGTTTCCTTTTTGCTTCGTTCACCTTCCACTGCTCCTGAGACCTGAGAGCCCATCGGTGCGTCCGCTCCATCGCCTGCCTCGCATACTCGTGTGTAGATCCTCCTGGAGCACACTCGTCGAACGCCATGATGATATCAGCACCAAGGGCACACTGCATATTCATCACATTCTCCGCTGAGAAGAAGTGTTTGGATCCATCGAGATACGAGCGGAAATTGACTCACTCTTCGGTGATCTTTGCGAGCTTTTCTCCTCAATCAGTCTGCATCCCGAGTCCGAGTGAAAACACCTGGAATCCTCCAGAGTCAGTCAGGATCGGAAGACTCACATCCATGAACTGATGCAGTCCGCCGAGCGCCTCTACAACATCGCAACCAGGACGGAGGTAGCTATGATAGTTGTTCACGAGCATGATCTCAGAACCGATACCCTGGACTTGATCGATCGTGGCTCACTTCACAGCACTACGAGTACCAACCGGCATGAATATCGGAGTCTGTATAATTCCGTGAGGCGTCGTGATCGTACCAGCTCGGGCAAGTCAGTCGGTTGCATCGAGGGTAAATGAGAAATCTGGGAAAGTAGTCATAAAAAAATCCGTACAAAGTAAATTTATGGGAATTATAGGAAAAAGTTACGAAAATGCGAATTTTGCTTCGATTTTTGCATTCTGGAGAGCGATATGATAGGATGAGAGCATGTATATTATAGGCAAAAAAAACATTCTAGTACTCTTTTCTTGAGAATGAATAGGAGAATCAATAGGAAAGTGGTCAACCACTGTTCAAAAAGCATGATCTGATACGATTGATAAGGCAGTTGATACCGGTAAAAAGGGGATGAATATTGCATGAAACGCAATAAGTGGTGCATCCGTTCTCGCAACAGATAGCGAGGCAAGAGATCTTGCATTCAGAACTAAAGACGCAATTGAGGAAGCGGAAAAATCTACAAATCCAGATGTTAAAAAAACACTAGAACTCTTAAAAGCAACAGGAACTATAGAAATAGGGATGCTCAATCAGGCAAGAGTAGTTGCACGTTTTGCAAATTCAGCAGGTAAATCTGGGGCAAATGCCATCCTATGAGCGCTGAATGCGGCAAAGAATGGTGTCATAAATATAGTACTCTATGCCAATGAAAAATACACACCGATGAGTATGAATGCCTATGAAAAACTTGTTAGCAAGGATCCTGATCAATTAAACAAATGAGTATCAAAATGACTTTGGTGACTTTATCAACAATGATCACCTCTTTGATTCACAAAAGAAACATGGTCAAATATTAGTGTTTATTGTTCCAAAAGAAACTGGGATACCAGAATTATTTGAGGTAATGCTGATATAAAAAAAAGCATGGAAACTTTGTATTCTAAAAAGAAAGAAATGGAAGAAAAAACCCTTTCTATACTTCTAGATTCTCTCTTGCCAGATATTTCAAAAAATGATCCAAAACTTGCGGCACTTCTTTCTAGAATATATCTAGAAAAAAATCCAAATGGTACTATCAATGCAAGCAAGGCAATAGAGAAGATGGTAATAACAAATCTCAATGAGATACCCTGAAAATTCAAAGATATTGCAGATGCTATGAGAAAAGATGCCAAAGAACTCTTCAGGATAGCAAAAGAAGTAGCAAAATCTACACCGATCAAATCACTCAGTGACCTTAAAATAGTATGAATCGGAACATGAGAAATACTCAATAGATCATTCCATTCATTCAATCAAGATGAGATCAAAAAATATACACCCATTATACAGGAGCATCTCAAAGGAATACAAGACCCCAAACAAATAGGTGATATAAAAAAAATACTCACTATTCTCCTTGCCCTCAATACAGGATTTGAAAAAACTAGACTTGCAGCTGATGCAAAGCTAAAATCAGAAACTACTAAAAAAGCAATAGAGAAAAATCCAAATATCACAAAAGAAAAACTCTGAGAATCACTGGATTCAAGCTGAGAACAAGAAAAAGCTCAATTCGCACAAGAGATCTCAGTATCTCGAGCATCATCTGATAATAAATTGGATACTATCAAAGAATATGGAATAGATACTCTCGAAAAAGCTCAACAGAAACTCCAAGAACTCGAAAAAAAGTGAAACCTCTCAGAAGAAGAAAAAATACTGAAATCAGAATTAAGCTGATATATACAATCCAAAATACGTGAAGCACAAGTATATAAAGATTATTCTAGTCATCTCACAGAGAGTGATAAAAAAGAAATATTCACTCAAACCAATCAATTCATATCAGGTAACCCGAAAGAAACCTATAATTTCCAAGCTCTCGAAAAAATTGCAGTGCTCACAGATCCAGAATCCACTCCAACTCAGCGGACTCTCGCTCAGCTCGAGGCAGGACAGTCAGTATCTATGGATGACTTGTTACGATGAAACTCTGAAGTATCAGTGAGCTCAGCCCCTGAGCTATCCCAAGTAACTGTATCCAAAAATTCTGATGGTACTTTTAATATTCCACTTTTTGCAGCTAGGAATATCACAAAAGATCAGGTAAACGAATACAAGGAAGATACTCGACTCTATGCTAAGTTGGGACTCTCTCAGCTCATCCCTCATATACCACTATTGACTCAAGAACTCCGCAATAAGTGAGTCAATACAGCAATCGATGGAAAAACTGGAACTATGGAACAACAACAAATTCTCAAGAGCCTCTATGCCCAATTGTTCTGAAAAGAAATCATCTCATCGAGTCTGGCAGAAGTAGAGAGAGCCTTCTCAAGTGCACTCGGCAATCCAACCAATATGAAAAATGCTATGCAAGGAGTACTCAGTACTCATCATCTCATAACAGATTCTGGGCAATCGATCGCTCCTGATACTCTCCAGAATTGGATGAGAAAAAATACTCAAGACAATCAAAAACCAACTATCAATCTCACGTAAATCGTGAGATTTTTCTTGTTTGCAAAAAATCGAGATTTTCATATCCTCTATACATCTCAATCAACTCAACTATGAATCCTGCTCTCTCTCATATTCACGATACTCTCTCTCAAATCAAACAAGAGATCCAAAAAGAAATCATCGGACAAGATGCTATGATAGAAAAACTGATTATCACATTCTTCGCAGGTGGACATGCACTCCTCGAGTGAGTTCCTGGACTCGGGAAAACTCGGACTATTCGTACTTTTGCACGAGTACTCTGACTGGATACCGGTCGAGTATCATTCACCCCTGATCTCCTCCCATCAGATCTGACCGGCAATGAGATATACAGGCAACAGAGTGGCAAGTTCGAGATACGCAAGTGACCTATATTCACACATATTCTCCTCGCTGATGAGATCAATCGCACTCCCCCGAAGGTACAATCAGCACTCCTCGAGGCCATGGAGGAGAAAAAAGTCACCATAGGAGATAAGACACTCGATTTGCCATCCCCTTTTGTGGTATTCGCAACTCAGAATCCTCTCGAACATGAGGGTACCTATCCCCTTCCCGAGGCTCAGCTCGACCGATTTCTCATGCGAATCATGCTCACATACCCAAGTATGGAGGACGAGCGAGCTATCTATATCTCAGAGTGTGGTAGTATGAGATCTCAGGACAAAAAAGAAATAACAACTGAAATAAAATTCAAAATAGTAGATCTCATCGAGATGATCCACTATATAGCGGATAACATCAGAGTCGATGCAAAAATCTACGACTATATCTCAGATATCATATCGGCAACGAGAAAACTGGCAATATCAACTCCGAATCCAACTCTTTCCTATGGTGCATCTACTCGTGCTGGCCTCGCACTCATCAGAGCAGGTCGAGTGAGGGCTGTACTAGCAGGTCGTGACTATATGATCCCCGAAGACATCGTATCACTCGCCCATGATATCATCGATCACCGTATCGGGCTCTCCTATAATTCTATGAGTGAGTGAGCCACAGCCTACAGTGTGACGAGTCAGATCCTCGATAGCGTGAGGATACCATAGACACAAATATCCCTATCTGAATACAGATAGGGATATTTTTTTAAGCATTTTTCATTTCGATATTTTTACCTCACTCTGTTCATCCAACCGATGATTCTATTGTTACGGGTGGCCATAGATCATCTTTTTTTGGCATCATTGCTAATGCTTCTCTTCTTTCCCCTGCAATTCATTCTTGAATATTTGATAGAATTTTAGTATCAAGAGGTTTTGGTAATTCTCATGATTTACTTGGTTTTGGATCTCACTCCTTACTATCTCATAACTGATCACTCGGTTGTTGATGATTTCAGAATTCTTTAACATTAGTAGCTTTTGCTTCTGGATTTTTGAGCTCATCTGCTCGGGCTGGCTCAAATTGTTCGAATGACATAATAATTGAATTATAAATCTTGTAGCTAAAGATATTTTAGCAGATTCTCTCTCTTCTGTCAAAAATCAGCAATATATCAAAAATCTCATTGATTTCTCTCATATTTCTATACAATATTTCATATACCTAAATCAAAAATAATATGCTCGATTCTCTCGCTCCCGACTTTGCCCTCCTACTCACATCTGCTGGGGCATTTGCCCTACTCAATATCATCATGATAGATCTCGTGATGAGTGGAGATAATGCTATCCTCATCGGTATGGCAACAAAGAAGCTCCAATGAGCAGATCGAAAAAAGGCTATATTTTGGGGGGTTGCTGGTGCGACTATTCTCCGTATTATTTTCTCCCTCGGAGTCGTGTGGCTCATGCAGATACCTGGTCTGGAGTTCCTCGGAGCAATACTATTGCTCTATGTAGTATGGAAGTTCTATCGAGAGATCAGGGCTCACGAGCACCATGAAGAATGAAAAGAATGATGAGCAACATTCTGGGCTGCTATCCAGACGATCATGGTTGCTGATGTGGCTATGTCACTCGACAACGTGCTCGCAGTCGCGGGTGCAAGTCATGGTAATGTAGTCAATCTTATAATAGGATTAGTAGTCTCTATTATCCTGATGGTCGTAGCATCAGGATATATTGCCAATCTATTAGTAAAATATCCATCTATCTCATGGGTCGGACTGTTCATCATACTTTTCACCGCTCTCGATATGCTCGAGAAGTGACTTGGCAAAGCGATCGCTGTCAATACTATCTATGGTATACCAGAATCAAGTATATTCACGATACTTCTTATTCTTATAGTAGGATGATTTGCAATATTACAGACCAAATATCTCAAAACAGATCATTCTATTTTCTCTGACTGGGTATGAGCCAACGGGAAGACTCTGATGGTGAGCATATTTCTCCTACTCATACTCATAGTCAATTTCTGAGGTAAAATCACAGACTTTATGAATTCTCATCACGGCTACAAATATGGATTCATCATGATATGCGTACTTGGGATTATCGAAATACTCAGAATAGAAAAAGATAGTGAGAAGCATGGGCTCATTTCCAGACTCTTTGGGAGATAAATATCTTATCTACTATTATCATTCCAATCCACTTGAACTGGTGTATCTTTAGAGATAGACCATACTTCACATAGGATTGCAAAATAAACATCTATAGTTTCTCGAAATTTTCCAGAATAAAGAATAGGGCAGCGATATATAGGACGACTAATGGGATAACCAAGATATTGCTTTGATATATCTATATCAGGATCAAAAAATAAGGATTCCCATCATTTAATATCAGGGTCTATTGCCATCATACGAGCCCTCTCTATTGATGTACTAGCAAATTGTACAGCATTTTTATAAGGAAAAATTCTGATATTATTCTCGTCTCTTTCGGTAAAAAGAACAGCCCTTTTTATAAAAGCGTGAAATGTCTCAAGTCATGCAACAAGTCGATTTCTAACAAGAGGATCTTTTTCTATAGCAAGAAAAAAATGCTCTCCGTATTTTTTGAGAACTACTCAAATTTCATCTGCTAGATTCTTATACGTATCTGGCATATCTCTCATTCATTCTATATATACTCATAGTTGTGATTGCAACTGAGAAATATTTTCTCCAAACTGGAAAATCCTATATGCGAAAAGTGCCTGTTCTTTTTCAGGAGTATCTATAATGATAGATACTCAAGATTGCAATTCTTGGAAAATATGGCGAATATTTTGTTGAGGAGATCAATTTGGGGAATGAGGTATTTCATCATGATGAGGGTACGGACATTTTGATACTATCATGAGATGAGTATATATTAAATCAGTTAAAAATTCAAATAATCCCCTACTTTCATAGGGGATTATTTATAAAACGATGTTAGTTCGCCATCGCCTCCGCCACAACATCCGCGATCCCTGGATCAAATGGTCCTGGTATGACCATATCTACAGTAGGATGGACTACATAGTTCGCGAGTGCCTCTGCAGCTCGGATCTTCATCTCATCGGTGATTTTCTTTTTACCATACTTGAGTACTCACTTGAATATCCCGGGGAATGCGAGTGAGTTGTTGATCTGGTTGGGATAGTCAGACCTGCCCGTACCCACGATGCGAGCTCCAGCCGCGAGTGCGAGCTCTGGCATGATCTCTGGTACTGGATTCGCCATGGCGAATATGATCGAGTCAGGCGCCATAGTCCGTACCATATCGCCCGTGAGTGCACCTGCTGCCGATACTCCGAGGAATACATCAGCACCGACTACGGCATCAGAGAGAGTACCAGTCATATTGTCTTTATTAGTGAATTCGAGGAGTTTTTGCTTCGAGATATCGAGATTTTCGCGGAACTGATGGATGATTCCCTTCGTATCACATGCGATGAAGTGATTGACTCCATAGAGATGGAGAAGCTTGCAGATAGCAACACCTGCTGCACCAGCACCGTTGAGTACCACACGAATATCTTCTTTTTTCTTACCTGTGACCTTGAGAGCATTGATGAGTCCTGCGAGTACGACAATAGCAGTACCATGTTGATCATCATGCATCACTGGGATATCGAGCTCAGCCTTGAGTCTATCCTCGATCTCGAAACACCTTGGAGCAGAGATATCTTCGAGATTGATCCCGCCGAATCCATCGGCAATATTTTTGACCGTCTGGATGAATTCTTCGACATCTTGTGTCCCGATGATTATCGGGAAAGCATCAACTCATGCGAACTCTTTGAACAGTACACACTTCCCTTCCATCACAGGCATAGAGGCTCGGTGTCCGAGATTGCCGAGTCCGAGAATAGCGGAACCATCAGAGATGACAGCGATAGTACGAGACTTCAATGTGTAGTCATACATCTTACTCGGATCTGCTGCGATCTCACGACATGGCTCAGCTACACCTGGAGAGTATGCCCATGAGAGATCATCACGATTCTCGATATGGACGATTGCCTCCATACGGAGTTTTCATTGGTATTTTTTATGCATTTCAATCGATTTTTGGAAGTGGTCAGTCATAGGTAGAGATAGTTAATAGTGATAGGAGATAGTTACGAGCAAAGATAGAGGAGATACCACTAGCCCGAGAACATCTAGAAATAGATGATAGAAAAAATCTAAAAAAAAGCAAAAGAAAATGAGACAAAATCTCATAAAGAAAATAGATGACAAAAAAAACCTCCCGAAGGAGGCTTTCGTGAAAAACTACTGAAAATCAAATGATTGAACAATAGTATATACAGCCTGAGCACGAGTCACTCCAAAAGATGAAGAAACAATTGTATCTGCTGTTGCAGTTCATTTTACCACTGAAATAAGTTTATTGATCTCTGCCTGCGTGATTATATCGTTCGGACGGAAATTCATATTTTTGGTATTGATCCAACCTTTTGCTACTCCAAAATAGACATATAGTCCCAGATTTCCTGAATTAGGAATATCAGCGAATTTTTTGGCTACATTCACAGGCCCAGTATAGCCATAGGCCTGTACGAGGAGTTTGAGAAATTCTGAACGAGTAATAGTACGATTTGGATAAAATCTCTTTGTATTTTGTATATATCACTTTTGTATCATTGCTTCTATGGCTGTTTTATATTTATTTTTACTGATATCTATAGCTAGTATCACGGAACCGCTGGCGATATTAGGCGACACAGTTTGAAGTAGAGTTGTACCAGTAGAGCTCATTACTATTGGAGTCGGTGAAACGGAAGAAAAAGAACTCCCACCACCGCTACTCCCACCACCAGCAGATGGAGGTGTACTCACTATAATAGTACGAGCTATTATAGCTGAAATATTTCATGCTGTATCAGTTTTGCGATATTGGAAGGTATATGTACCGAGTGCTCATGTATTGACTGTTCCACTATAGGTAGCAATAGTACCAGTTCCATCGACGATATCAATCCGTGTGGCACCAGGATCAGTATACACTGTATTGATATAGACTCCGATAGATGATGCTCATACGAGAGTCAGAGTTGGTCGAGTCGTATCTATAACAGTGATACTACGGGAGATACTTGCTGTATTATTATGAGCATCTACCTTGGTATAAGTGAGTGTATAGACACCAGGAACTCGCATATTCACAGTTCCTGATGAGGATATAGTGAGAGTACCTGTACCATCGACGATATCATACCAGTTGGCACCGGGCTCAGCAAATGATCCAGTAGAGGCCTCGACAGTCATGCTAACAGAACCAGAGAGAGTCACGACTGGAGGCGGTAGTATCTATGACGGTGACGGTACGAGAGACAGTATTGGAGACATTGGTAGCTGCATCCGTCTTTGAATATGTGAGAGTATATGTTCCTGGAACTTGCATATTGACCGTCCCACTTGTTGCAGTGATAGATCCACTACCATCTACGATATCTATCCAGTTTGCTTTTGGATCAATAAATGAACCAGTAGAGGCCTCGACAGTCATAGGAGTTGCTCCTGAGAGAGTGATAGTTGGTGCAGTTGTATCAGTAACTATCACTGTCCGTGTAATACTAGAGATATTGCCATTTGCATCAGTCTTGGAGTATGTGAGTGTATATGTAGCTGGGACACGCATATTCACCGTACCTGAAGAAGCAACTGCAATAGTATCAGTACCATCTACGATATCTGTCCAGTTGGCACCAGCATCAGCATATGATCCAGTAGAGGCCTGGACTGTATGCGTACCAGAACCAACGAGAGTGAGAACTGACGGCGTTGTATCTACTATCGTGACTACTTGTGTTCCGGTAGAGAAGTTCCCTGCCGTATCGAGACATGTCATATTGATATTGGATACTCCTACAATATTACCCGTAAGCGAGAGAGGACTTGCAATACCGCTGAAACTCAGAGGTGCAAAATCATCGGTACAGTTTGCTATGCCGGTAAAGGCCGCTGTGCGCGCCTCAAGATTCACAGTAGCTCAGCCGCTCATAGTGAGAGTCGGTGCGGTGTCATCAAGGATAAACGAAGAACTGAGTATACTGGCAACTACAGTTGTAGAGCCTGAGTCAATAACAGATCCAGAGAGCACATAACTCGCACTCGCAAATGAACTGATATCCAAATTAGTCGAGAACGAAGTAGAGCCCGAAACCGTAGATAGAGATGAAAAACTATTTACCAGAGTCGATCAGCTCATCAGATCAAGAGTTACTGTATCTCCATCATCAAAAGAACCACTTACCGTAAAATCACGGCCACCGAGGAAGACGTACTTCAACTTACTGTAGAGGTAGGACCAGTGAGCGTATTGCCACTCATAGGATCTACAGTCGCTGATGTGATATATGCACCTGTGATAGAGAGTCATATCAGGACTCATAGAGCGAGCGATCGTGAAGATATAGAATTGTTCATTGTGATAAAAATTATCAATAGACTCGCTCAGTCTATTGATAACAATAAAAACAACAATTTTAATAAAAGTAAGTTGTATATAATAATAGAACGATATCTCTTATCCCACTATTCGCTTCTTCATCTCACTCTCCCCTCCTTCTCGGATCGAGTAAATACAACCACAATAGTTTTGACGATAGATATCATGTTCTCGAGTATACTCGACTGATTTCTCGAATCCACCATGTTTTCGGAATGGGATATCGAGGAACTCGACACCATATTTCTCACCGTATTTATGCCCCATTTTGAAGAGTTTATCGAGATCTTTTTTGGGACTCGTATTGAGTGAGGATGTGTAGAGCGGGATTTTGAGTCGTTTCGCGAGTTTCGCAGAAACCATCATCCGCATATCATAGCAGTAAGTACACTTCTCCCCTCGCTCTGGTGTATGTTCGACTCAGCGAATGCGAGTGAAAAAATTCCCAACATCATATGCCCCCTTGATATAGGGAATATTCTCGATCTCACAGATCCGAACGAATGCTTCATATCGCTTATCGTACTCAGATTTTGGCTGGATGTTCGGGTCGTACCAGAAACAGATGATATCATAGTCATCTCGCAGCTGTATAATCGGCATCGTCACATCAGGCCCACAACAGACATGGACGAGGATTTTTGGTTTTTTATCAGATTTGGTGAGATAGAGCTTGTTTTCGAGGATATACCTGGAGATCTTGCGAGAGAGACCAGGTATGATGAATCTAGGATCTTCGTCGAATCTCGCGTGGATCGTGGCATATTCTGGGATGATCCGGCGGATTTCTGTTGAGGATATATCGGGAATATTGGCTTCGGTTAAAAATTCGAAATTGAGTATTCATAATTTTTCTGTCCTTACGAGATATGAAGCAATCCAGTCATCATTAGGAATTTTTTTTTGTTTTTCTGGATCGTTTCAGACTTCGTGATCATGACCGACACTACGAGGCACAAACAGCTTGTATACAGTTTTTGCTGCATATTGCTCGCTATCCCACTCACTCATAGACTCTATCGTATCCGTGCCGAATATATGACAGATATCTTCACCATACTTTCCTCGTGCGTAGAGATCGACATCACGAGTGATCATATTACCTTCCCATTTTGTGAGAAAAAAATCATCGATAATGATGCGAATATCAGCAATCTCTCATACAAAAATATCGAGCATCGCGAGTCGTTGCTCGTCACTCACGGTGTATGACTTATCATCTCTCTGTCCTGATGGAATGATGATGATTTTTTCGGGATTTTTGTAATGGAGTACGGATCTCACGATCGCCGAATGTCCAGCATGTGGCGGATCGAAAGCTCCACCGAGGATATAGATCATATCTTATGATTGTATTGATTTATAGATTAATTTCAAAAAATCCCCACTTTTGTGAGGATCAAATAATCTATTTGCGAGTTCCATGATTCTCGTGGAACTTTTTTCCGAGGTGATGCATTGCTGTATATTTGAGAAGCTCATATTCGAGTTCGATGAGTTTTTTTGGATCGATTGCTGAACCATTTTCTGCACGATAAGCTATCATCATCTCTTGTGCTTCTTTTTTTTGTGACTCGATATACTCGCTATCCGTGAGTGTATCGTCTGCGACTACAACATCAGCCAGGATCGTACATACCTCTGGGGAGATATTGAGAACACCACCTCCTGTAACATATTCTGCAGTATGTATTTTACCTCATATAAAATACTCGACTGATAGTATTCCAGGACGGATCGCTGAGAGCAGTGGCTCATGTCCAGGGAGGACAGTGATCTCTCCATCCTCAGTCATGATAGATATACGAGCAAATTGGTCAGCAGAGAGGATATTGCCAGATGCAGAAGTGATGATGAGTTTCATTGGTTTTTAGTTTTTCAGAGGTTTTTATACTATTTGCTAGCAGTTTCAGCTGCATGAGCGGCTACTACTTCATCGATCGATCACTTATACATGAAGTATCTCTCTCCGATATGATCAACATCTCCGTCGATGATCATTTTGAATCCGCGAACCGTATCATCACGTTTTGCATAGACTCCCGAAGTCCCCGTAAACTGCTCAGCAACGAAGAATGGCTGAGAGAAGAATCTCTGGATCTTGCGAGCTCGAGATACTGCGAGCTTGTCATCTACAGAGAGCTCATCCATACCGAGGATCGCTATAATATCCTGGAGCTCCTTGTACCTCTGGAGGATCTTCTGACACTCACGAGCGACCATATAGTGCACTTCACCGACAACTGCAGGATTGAGTACTGTAGAGGTCGAGTCGAGGGGATCAACCGCTGGATAGATACCGAGCTCAGCAATAGATCGATTGAGTACCACTGTAGAGTCTAGATGGGCAAATGTATTGGCTGGAGCTGGATCTGTGAGATCATCAGCTGGCACATATACCGCCTGAACTGAGGTAATTGATCCATTTTTTGTTGATGCGATACGCTCCTGGAGGATACCCATATCTGTCGCGAGAGTTGGTTGATATCCTACTGCGGATGGGATACGACCGAGGAGGGCTGAGATCTCAGAACCTGCTTGTGTAAATCGGAAAATATTGTCAACAAAGAGGAGGACATCTCGCTTCTCGACATCACGGAAGTATTCCGCCATAGTGAGACCTGTGAGAGCAACACGAGCACGAGGACCTGGAGCCTCGTTCATCTGACCGAACACCATGGCAGTTTTATCTATGACTCCTGAGTCCTTCATCTCATGGTAGAGGTCATTTCCTTCTCGAGTACGCTCACCGACTCCAGCGACGACTGAGTATCCACCGTGCTCAGAGGCAATATTGTGGATGAGTTCCTGCATGATCACTGTCTTCCCTACTCCAGCTCCTCCGAAGAGTCCTACCTTACCACCCTTGAGCATCGGAGCGATGAGATCGACAACCTTGATACCCGTTTCGAATATCTCAGTTTTGGTCGAGAGTTCTTCGAATGTTGGAGACTTGCGGTGAATTGGGTCTCGTCTTTCTGTTTTTGGTGCATCCATATTATCGATCGGATCACCAAGGACATTGAACATACGGCCGAGAACAGCATCTCCTACTGGTACTGAGATCGGAGCCTCGGTAGCGATAACTGTGAGTCCACGCTGTACACCATCGACAGGATTCATCGCGATCGTACGGACGATCCCATCACCAAGTTGCTGTTGTACCTCGAGTACGAGCTTGGTTGGAGCTCCTTGGACCTCAAGTGCCTCGTAGATCTGAGGGATATATCCATCGGTGAACGCGACATCGACGACGACACCGATGATTTTGGTGATGATACCTGAGTGAGCCATGGGGAGAAAAGTGAAAATATAACGGGCGGATTATAGCGAAAGTGATCCAAAATGCAAAGGAAAATGTGAAGATTTTTCGAACCAAAAATAAAGCAAGATGAAAGTATGAAAATTATCCCATCATCCGATCGAGTATAACGGCCGTAGCAACTCCAGCATTCAGTGACTCAGCAAGGCCGAATCGTGGAATAGTCACACGATCTGTGATATATTGTTTCAGGTTCGCAGAGATGCCGTGTGCCTCACTCCCGATCACAAGATATCCTCATCTAGCTGAGAAATCCTTTGTGTGAGTACTCTCTCCGTTGAGATAGGCTCAGTATATTTTTCACTGTATTTCAGATAGATATTGATCCAAATCTGTATAAAAAATCGAAACCCGGATGAATGATCCCATCGTCGCCATGAGTACCTTGGTATTGTAGCAATCCACTGTATCAGGAGAACAAATAATCTGTGAGATTCCATACCAGTCAGCTGTACGGATGATAGTTCAGAGATTACCTGGATCGTTGATCTTATCTAGAACGAGTACAAGTTCATCTTTTTTTATTTTTGATACTCTATGATCTAGCATCTTAACTAACAATATACCTGCATCATTGCTCGTGAGTGTAGTCATACGAGCCAGTTCACCTATTGTGACTATCTGATATGGGAATTTATATTGTTTTTGTAGAACTAATTCTTCAGTAAAAAATCACTCCACGATTTCAAAATCTGAATTCATAAACTCAAGCATACACTTGCGTCACTCTACCAAAAAAACACCATCAGAGATTCGATTAGTTTTATCATGAAGAGATCGGATATATGCAATTTTATTTTTAGGTATCATGGAGCTATTTGAGATCTTCGAGCTTGAGAAATTGGGGAGTGAGATAGTAGAGAATAGAGAGATGACCTGGGATAATATTAGTCCAACTCATCGTTGCAGGGAGTGAGAGTATAACGAGAGATCATTTTTTCATAGAGGGCATGCCATCATCCGAGATATACCGAGCAAACTCAGTAATCTCATCATTGTGTCAAACAACAATAAGTGTATCTACATCTGGGGCAGTTTGTTGGATAGCACCGAGATAGATATGGGTAGCATGTCGGGTTTTTGGATTTTTACCAACATAGAGATCATCCGCATATTTGATATCTGTGATTCCATATTCTTGAGCCATTATAGTAGCAGTCTCTCTCGTGCGGAGAGCTGAACTCGATACAACAGCATTCGGAGTGATACCGATAAGTTTGAGATATTTTGTCACGATAGTCACATATTCTCGCCCTTTTGGTGAGAGAGGGACATCATGATCAGATCCAAAAAAATCAACACCCTCAAGAGCATGAGCATGACGAACGAGGATGAGTTGTTTCTGTTTGCTAGTATTATACATGGGTGTGATTATATATAAAAGTCCTCACCTTGCGAGTAGAGATGCATATTTCGAGTTGCATATGCATATATCTATTGCATATAGATACAAAAATGGAACAAAATCTAACAAAAAAGTACCTCGAAAACTTGCAAAAAAAAAAAACAACTGCTATACTCATTTGGTCATTTACTTTTTAATTATACAAAAATATGATAAATTCTTTTTTTACTGGATGACTATCACTAACAAAAGTGAATCGATTCTATAATGCAGGTCGTCTTGTCCAGAATCCAGAACACGAGGAAAAGCAAAAAAGTATTGAAGATGAAACAAAAAAACTAACAGCAGAAGTAGAGGGATCTATCAAAAATTGAGATATAACTAGTGACACATTACATAGTAATGATGAAATAAAAATGAAAGTTGTTCAAACATATTCAAGTTTATCTAATGAATGAAAACTCTTAGTAAATAATTTACTGATTGAAGGTGTACAAAATATAGCTCCAAATTATAAGAACTGATCACAGAGCATGGGAGAATATGCCGATATGGATAACTATTACAAAGTAGCAAATATGAAACCTGAAGAGCTTTTCGTAAAGATGGAGAAATATGGAGAAACAAAGTGACTCATCAAGTTTTGACGAGAATGAACTCAGGACAAACCGAATCCTTTGTTACTAAATTTACCTGTTGATGTAGATGCATTTCGACAGGAACAAACCCAAAAAATGATAGATACGGCAAATAAATATAAAAATATGAATGAATCAAAACCTGAGGCCATAGTAATGCCATTGTAAAATAACGAGCATAGTTTCTCCTTATTCAAATAAGTCCTCTCAAAATCGAGAGGGCTTATTATATATTGATTCCACAACTATACATCCTTCATACTCTCCACACCACTCACGATCTCAGAGACTTCTTTGGTGATGGCTCACTGCCTGGCTTTGTTATAGATGAGCGTGAGTGAAGCTCATTTTTTATTTGCGGAGTCTTTTGCGTTTTTCATAGCGACCATACGAGCTGCATGCTCAGAGGCTCGAGACTCGAGGAGTGTCTCATGGATCATCGCATCGAGTACCATAGGGATCGTATAGTCGACTATCATGGCGACATCTGGTTCTATCGTATAGGCAACATTTGACTCCACAGTCGGAACTGAGCCAGCAATAGTGATCAGATATGCTGTAATATCTGCCTGATTGATTGGGAAAATGGTCTTAACTACTGGAAGCTGAGTGAGAGCTGATACATAGTGATTGTAGATGATCGAGAGCTTGCTATATTTACCAGTTTTCCACTCGGATATAGCGAATCTGAACATACGGCGAGACTCAGCAATGGTCAATGGATCCTTGATCTCATCTGAGAAGTCTGCGAGCATAGACTGTCCAGTCCGCAAGATGAAGTCTCGTGAACGCTTCCCTATAGTGATATAGTCATATTCTCGTGTATATGGAGTACCTATATCATCGCGGATATACTCGGTAGCTTTTTTGAACACATTCACATTGTACCCTCCACAGAGACCCTTCTGAGCTGCTACGAGGATGATGAGCTCACGGGTCGTCTCAGGTGCAGTCCCATAGACTCCGAGTACTGACTCCTCATGTGATACACGAGAGAGGATGTCCAGTGCTGCAAGTGCAAATGGACGCAAAGAAATAACGCTCTCTTGGGCTTTTTTCATCTTGACTGTCGAGATGAGTTCCATCGCTTTGGTGATCTTACCAGTATTTTTGATAGATTTGATGCGAGCTTTGATTTCTTTACCTGATGCCATAGTGAGGAATTTTAGTTTTACAGTTGTACAGTTATACAGTTTTACAAGTTAGAAATTATCCAATCTGATATTGTGTCGATCTGTCATACTCGATATCATACTATTTCTTCTTCGTGAAGAGTTCTCCGAAATTCTCGAGGAATGTTCCGAGTGACGCCTTCACATCATCTGAGAAGTCCTTGGTCTCACGAATAGCAGTGATGATCTTCTCTTCTCTATCAAGTGCTACATAGAGATCTCGCTCATACTGAGCAATATGGCGAGGATCTATCTTGTCGAGATATCCAGCTGATCCTGCGAATATGAGTGCAACTTGTTTCTCGAATGGAACTGGAGCATAGATACCCTGCTTGAGTATCTCGACCATACGCTTTCCTCGTTCGAGTTGCTTCTTGGTATCAGCGTCGAGATCAGAAGCGAACTGTGAGAACGCTTCGAGCTCACGATATTGAGCGAGTGAGAGCTTGAGGGTTCCAGCATTTTTTTTCATTGCCTTGGTCTGAGCGGATCCACCGACACGAGAGACCGAGAGTCCCACGTTGATCGCAGGCTTGATGCCCGCATTGAATAGTCCTGACTCGAGGAATATCTGACCATCCGTGATCGAGATCACATTGGTTGGGATATATGCCGATACGTCACCACCCTGAGTCTCGATGATCGGGAGTGCTGTCATAGATCCACCTCCGAGCTCGTCGTTGAGCTTAGCAGATCGCTCGAGGAGACGAGAGTGGAGATAGAATACATCACCTGGATACGCCTCTCGTCCCGGTGGACGGCGGAGTAGGAGTGACATCTCACGGTACGCATTCGCATGCTTGGTCAGATCATCATAGATGATGAGTGCGTGTTGTCCGTTCATCATGAAGTACTCACCCATAGCCACACCTGTATATGGAGCGAGCCACTGCATCGCAGCTGGAGATGAGGCACCCGCATTGACAATGATTGTGTAGTCGAGGGCTCCTGCTTTCTTGAGTTCTTCAGCAATAGCGACAACCTTTGAGTCCTTTTGTCCGATAGCCACATAGATACACTTCACACCATTTCCTTTTTGATTGAGGATGGTATCGATCGCGATCTGCGTCTTACCGGTTTGTCTATCTCCAATAATCAGTTCTCGTTGTCCTCGTCCGATAGGTACGAGTGCATCGACTGCCTTGATACCCGTTGCAAGAGGTTCATGGACTGATTTACGACTCATGACTCCTGTTGCTACTCGCTCAGCTGGATAGTATTCTTTAGCCTTAATCTCACCCTTGCCATCGATCGGATTCCCGAGAGAGTCCACTACACGGCCGAGGAGCGCCTCACCAACTGGCACCTCGAGGATCTTCCCAGAACCCTGAGCTGTCATGCCCTCGGCGATAGTAGAGAATCCTGAGAGGATAACGATACCGACATAGTGTTCTTCGAGATTCATAGCAACACCCTTAGCACCAGACTGGAATGTGACTACTTCATTGTAGGCTACATTGCGAAGTCCGACGACCTTGGCGATACCATCACCGAGATATGATACAATACCAGCATTGACACGATCTGGTGAGAGATCAGCATTATCGATGCGAGCCTCGATATCACGGATGAGTTCTTGAGCAATAGCAACAGACGAGTGAGACATAGGAATTTAGATTTTAGGAATAGTGGATTATTTTGAAGAATCTCTAGCTTTTCATTTGACTGGCGAAGCGTTGGAACGATACATCGACCATATCATCTCAGGCGAAGATCCTGATACCTCCGATGAGGGCTGGAGTATCGACGAAGACGATATCTTCGGGCAATTTTTCGATCCCAAAATGTGCCCGCATACTCGTCTCAGCAAATGATCGGATATCCTCGAGTGAGGCACCAAGTGGATACTCGACCCTGACGCGAATACTCAGATTTTCTTTTGGATCTACAAGGTATGCACGATGACCAATCTGCACGAGCCCTGTTTTATAAGCTTTTAGAATCCGAAGAACATCAGAGAGTTGTTCACGAGAGTATGATGAGAGAGTAGCGAGAGACATATTTTAGAGTTCGATAGTTTTAGCTTGTGTTTTGAGGAATTCGACATTGGACTCATTTTTCGCGAAGAGTTTTTCGTTCATTTTGAGAGCCACATCGATGACCTTGGAGCGGAGTTCATCTATGATCATCTTGCGTTCGAGAGCAATATCATCGAATCCCTTTGACCGAGCTGCATCTGCATCTGCATGAGCCTTTTTGATGAGCTCGACAGATTCTTTGCGTGCATTTTCTGCGATCTCAGAGGCAATCAACTTGGCATCGACTTTTGATTGATCGATGATGTTCGTTGCCTGATTATGAGCATCCGTGAGAATATTCGCACTTTTGGCAATCTCGACCTCGAGAGTACGACGTTTGATAGCCTCTGCATCGAGATAGGCCATGTATGGAACGAAGAAAAACTTGCGTAATACAAATGCCACCACTGCAAAGTTGATTGCCTGGATGATAAATGATGATAGATCGAAGAGGGCTGACATAGAGAATTATTTAGTGAGGAAGAGTGCAGCAAATGCGAGGAGACCAGGAACTTCACAGAGGGCAATAGCCGTAAGCATCTTGGCATTGATATCACCAGAAACTGATGGATTGCGTCCGATAGCCTGCATAGCACCCATACCGATGAGTCCGATACCGATTCCTGAGCCGATAACACCGAGAAGAGCAAATGGGAGGTAACTCATAAAAGAAAGAGATGAAAAGATAAGAATCCAAAGCTGCTAGTATCACACGGAGAGTGGGTATCCGATTGCGTGAAGGACTAAAAACCAGGGTGTAGGACTCATGGAAGTCCTACACTCCAACTTCTAGTGTTGGTGGGACTCGGGAATCGACTCACGGATATAGAGCGCTGAGAGTGTCATGAATATATACGCCTGGAGGAACGCGACGAGGAGCTCGAAGAACCAAAATGGAAGAGAAAGTAAGCGAAATGCTCATCCAGTATATTGTGGGAGGATCTGTTCTCCGACGAATACTACTACAGCGATCAGTATAGCTCCGACGAATATATTGAGAAATAGACGCATCGATAGGGATCCAATACGGATGAACTCACCAGCGAAGTGGAGCCATCCGACGAATACACCGACAATCTTCTCAGCCGTCGAGTCTCCGTGATAGTTCCAGAGGTAGTGGTTGATATGATGTACTGGCCCCTTCATAGCGATTGCTGTGATCTGTGCTACGATGATGACGGTGAGTGAGAATACGAGAGTCGTCGAGAGGTCTGAGTACATCGGTCGGAGATATGCTGAGAGCCACTCCTTCTCTGACACGAGAACGAACCAGTCGAGGATGAGTCCAAACATGTTTCCTACAAAAATAATGACTATGATGCCTCCGAGGAGCCACATATATCGTCTCGCCATCTGTGCACTCCCGAGGAGTGACGTTGCATAGGAAAATATTCGATTGACTATATCGAGACCGAGTGCCTTGACTCGAGGGAGTGCTTTCGTCGTGATAGCTGTATAGAATATGGCAATCAGGACAAAAAATACTACCATAAAAATCCAAGTCGAGAAAATCGTATTGGTGATCGGAAATCCTACAACTGTGAATCCTGGGATAACCTCCCCCTTCGAGCTCGGAATATGAGGTCCAGCGTGCTCAGTAGTCGCGTGAGTCATAGCCTCCTCTGTGAGAGTGGCACCAGACTCGAGATGTGTTGTTGTAGTAGTTTCGTTCATATTACGAGCGAGAGTATAGAGAAACTCGATTTTTTTGCAAATGAATTTTAGAGAAAAATAATCCTCGATTTCTCGAGGATTATTTTTTATACTATTTAAAAATTATGCCATCACCACACAGGTTGTTTTCTCTGTCGAGAGATCTGCATCCTTGAATCTGTATTTACTGGTTGGCTCATTGATAGATCAGAGCACGAGTGCGATCTCACTCGCTCCCTCATCATAGGTGATGAGGAGTCCTGGTTCTATTTTTTCGACAGTTGGTTGAATACTCTTCGATCCTGGCATGATGAGGATATCGATCCCACCGAGAAAGTCGAGAGCCTCAGTCGATATATCTGCAAGAAGAGTGGGGATATAAGCGATCCAATAGCCCTCAGTACGGAAGTGATAGAGTCGTTCATCATTTTTGTTGAAGGCATACATCAATATACTACTCTTCTCGTACTCACCTGGGAGTTCGATAGAAAGTCAATCGAGTATTACTATATCTGAAGTGAGTACGATTTCTTTTTTGTCAGAGGAGATGGTGAGAGTCGAGTTCTTGTATGAGAAGTCCATATAATGGGTAGATAAGTGAGAGATAAGTGAGAACTTCCTAAAAAATGATGAAATTTGTATGAAAATCGAGTACCGGGAGAATCGTACAGATAGTACGATGAGTGAGGAACTGAGATTTGAATGCAAAGTTAGCATTTTATAGAGATTCTCTACATAAAGTGGATATTTTTTTCGATAAATCAAGTAACATCTGGTTTGATCCAAGTTTCTTTGAGGGACTCTGGAGTAAACCACTTATATCAAACAAATCGTTCTTCTTTGCGTGGTCTTGGCTCAGTTTTACCGGTGTATTTCACAAGGAACAATGATACCTCCTTATGTATGATAGGAGCTCATTCGAGATAAGTGGCCGTGAACGAATAGTTGACTGTATTCATGAATTTGATGACTTTGAGATCAGACTCTGCGAGTCATGTCTCCTCTGATATCTCACGGAGGGCTGTCTCCATGGCAGTTTCATCATTTTCGATATGTCCTTTAGGAAGGACATATTCGAGATCATCACGGGCATTTTTCCATGCGAGCATGAGAATCTCTATATACGATCACTTCTTCCGATACACGATACCACCAGCACTCTTTTCATGGAGTTCTGTTTGGGACATAGGAAATAGTAATATAAAAAATATAAAGTAAGTATAGTGAATATTTCCTAAAACACAAAAAAACTGCAACGAAAAGTTGCTTTTTCTCTCTTTTCTTATAATCTAATTGCAACAAAAATTGGAATATCTTGGAATATCTTGGAATATCAATATATATCACTCAGAGTGAAATTCATTCACAAGTAGGCTATATTTCAATAAATTTTGTATTTTTAATCTTGAATCATACTATGCGATTTCGTATTCAGACTGACATATTCCAAAAAGCAATAGAAACAACAAGTCATGCGACGAGTACATCAAATCTGACTCCAATCCTCGAGAATATCCTCATCGATGCTGGATACAAGAAAGTGACTCTCACTGGAAATAATCTCGATATGGCAATTGAGTATGTTGTCGAAACAGGTGTGGATGTTGAAGTAGAGGGTAAATTCACTATATCATCGAAATTCCTTGCCTCATATATAGCCCTCGTTCGAGATAGTGAGGTGCTCGTGAGCCTCGAGAAGGGTGGGAGTATCTCATTCGTGACGAAGAGTAGTGAGACCAAGTTCAAGGGAACCAATGCAGACAAGTTTCCATCTATTCCAACAATCCCTACTGGACAAGCCATCACTCTCAATGCTCGTGAGATAAAGACTGCTATAGAGAAAACCCTCTTTTCCACTGCTGATGGGAGTGTACGTCCGATGCTCGCTGGTATCTATATGCGAAGTATCGATGGAGAACTCATCTTTGCATCGACAGACAGCTTTCGACTCTCCGAATTCCGTATCAAACCAGAGCATAGCGTCTCTCATACACCGATCATCATACCAGAGCGAGCAGCGAACGAACTCTCACGTCTCCTCACAGACGATATCAAAACAGTCGAAATCTGTACTCATGAGTCGCAGCTCCTCGCCACTGTCGGCCCAGTCCGACTCACCTCTCGCCTCCTTGCAGGCAAGTTTCCTGATTATGAGGCATTTTTCCCATCGGAGTATCGGTCCAAATCTGTAGTACTGCGGAGTGAGCTCGTCAATGCTCTCAAGCAAGCCAATCTGGTTGCTAGACAGAACAACTACAATACACGAATCAGATCCAAACACGAGGGAAAAATCGAAGTATCTACGGGTGATACAGAGATCGGTGCAAGTATGGCGAGCCTCTCAGGATCCGTCGAGGGGCAAGAGGACATCATCGGCGTCAATAGTGAATATTTTCTCCAGGCACTCTCTGTTATCCGTGAGGACTATATAAGCTTCGAGTACAAAAATCCACTCTCACCGGTTGTCATCAAGTGAGTTGCCACTGGCGAATCCAAGCAGTCCTACCGCCATCTCATCATGCCACTCAAGATATAGTTATTTTTCTTTTTTATGATCCAGCAAATCCAAACACTCCAAGTAGAGGTCCTCGCACATCTCCAAACCATCACGAACGAATCCGCTCTCATCGAATATCGCAATCAGATACTCGGAAAATCTGGTGAACTCACTACTATACTCAAGTGACTCAAGGATCTCACTCCAGAAGAGAGATGAACCGTAGGCAAATCCGCGAACGAGACTCGCGATATCATCACTGATGCGTTCGAGGCGGAGCGTACCAGGATCAAAAAAGACCTGATCGCTCAGAGACTCTCGAGTGAACAGGAGGATATGACAGTACCTCTCCTGAGAGAACATGGCAGCCTCCATCCAATCACACTCGTACAGCGAGAGGTAGAGGATACATTTGTACGGATGGGATTTGATATCTATGATGCTATGGAAATGACGAGCGAGTATCTCAACTTTGATGCAGTCAATGTACCGAAGACACATCCAGCTCGCGATATGCAGGATACATTTTGGTTGGAGGGCAAGTGAAATGTTCTCGCTACGCAGACCTCCTGTATGCAAAATCTGATAATGAGAAACAAAAATACACCGATCAGGGCAATCATCCCAGGACGAGTATTTCGCAATGAGGATGTCGATGCTACCCATGACAATACATTTTATCAGGTAGAGTGAATTGTGGTGGATAAGTGAATCGGGGTATCGCATCTGAAGTTCACGATCGAGACAATGCTCTCAGATATTTTCGGTAAAAAGGTCGATATCCGTATGCGACCTGGATACTTCCCTTTTGTAGAACCAGGAGTCGAAGTAGATTTCTCTTGTCCATTTTGTGATGGGGTTGGATGCAAGATATGTAAGGGATCTGGTTGGATCGAATTCATGTGAGCAGGACTCATCCATCCAAATGTGATCCGAGAAGGAGGACTTGATCCTGATATATATTCTGGTTTCGCGTTTGGATTTGGACTCAACCGCCTCGTGATGATCAGGTATGGGATCCCTGATATGAGATATTTTATGAGTCCCGATGTGAGATTTTTGAAACAATTCTAACTATATTCATATGAACATTACAGCCATAGATGAGGCAGATCTAATTAAAAAATCCTCTATCCAAAATGGATCTATTAGTAACTTACTTGGGTGAATATTTTATGTAGGCTTAGTAATGCTAGTATGACTAATTTTATTTTCGATTCTTAATTCAGGACTATATTTTATCTTACCAATAAATCTAAAATGGATTATCAATGTTCCTTTACTAATACTGGAAACTACCTTTTTATACGGTGGAGCTATTTGGGTAATTATCATAAAATGATGAAAGTATAAGAATCAGGCAATGATGACAAAAATACTTATATTTTTATTGTTATTATTAAGTATAATATTTATATGTATATTATTTTGGAGTTTTGCTAGAATGGAATAAGAAAAGGTCAGTATAAAATATAAATCGGTTCTATATTTGCACATTTTTAGGTTATTTGATATAATATACTCAAATAACCTTTTATTATGATATACCCTCGAACCAAGCTCATCGCCAAGTTCTGAGAACTGCTCACGAGTACGACGAATCAGTATATTGCTCTCGTAGGGAATTCTGTGAGCGAAAAGTCAGATTTCATCGAACTCATCACAACCACGGGAATTCTCTCTGCATATAGCGGAGAGTCGATTTTTGTCACGAATGAATCCCCACTTGAGCCAACCATACTCTCGAATCTTGAGGCTAATCTCATCATCATCGATTCTGATAATTCGCTGAATATTGATATTATTCGTACATTTATTAAATCGAATTCGTCCCAATCAAAAGTGATATTCACAAGTGATATGAACATAGAGATGAGTGATGTAGCGAATTTTGCAATCAGTGGCATATCATTTCGAGAATATGCAGAGTGAATATGAGAGACTATCAAGATCGATGATATCATGTCAGGTACTAATGATATTATCAGACAAAATGAGCTCCGTGATACCTATATCCATCTCGGGCAATATAGTGAAAATCTCAATACTCCTGAACATACGCAGATCTCATTCGATGAGAAAATATCTATTATGAATGGGGAATTGTTTAAAAAAGAAGAATCAGACTTCATCGAGTTCATCAGGACGCTCGCCATAAATGTAGGTGATATATTCAAGGAAGAACGAATAGCAAAGATGATGAGTATCTCCAGACGCAAGGTCAGGAAATATACGGAGATACTCCTCAAATACAATCTCATCAGAGCGGTCGGCCCATGGGTCGAGAATCCTACTACCGAGCTCTCTCGACATGTGAAGATCTATTTCTCTGATCTTGCCTACTTTCATGCAGCACTCGGAGTCGGATACTATCATGGCGAGGGTAAACAGGGCGTGATAGAGAATTTTGTATTTCTCGAGCTCGATCGCAAACTCGCATCTACTCATGATATCAGATTCTACCGGAAGAAATCTGGAGCCGAAGTATCATTTCTCATTATTGAGCAGTCAACAAAAAAAATCACCCCTATCGAAATCAGTACTCGCTCCACTGATATCATACCACAATCACTCTCGATATTCATCGAAACCTATAGAGACCGTATCGATCATGCCATGCTCATGAATGATACTATCGCCAAGCAAAAAATATCAGGAACTACCTCAGTAATCATCCTCCCACATATTGCAATATAGGGACTTCTGAAAAAACGGCGAATTTCATCGTTATAAAAATTTATTTCTCAGTGTCCCTTTGCAAAGCAATGGAAATACCCTTGGGGTTCATTTACTCATCAGGAAGTCCCTTTCGAAAAAATTTTTCTGCCTCGAAGTTCTTGTTTTTGAGAAATCCCATGTTTTATAAAGATCTCTATGATCCGTCCCGAACTTTCTGGATGGGTTTTTCTTTACAAAAAATAGAAAGTCATACAATATTCATAATTAATCATTGAATATGCACCTCGTCATCATGGCAGCCGGAGAGTGATCTCGTATGCGACCCCTTACTGATACTACACCAAAACCACTTTTACAGATATGTGGCAAGACGATCATCGAACATAATATCGAAGTCATCATCGAATATTTCGATGAGATTTTTATGATTGTGAAGTATAAGTCAGAATTTTTTAGGGAGTATTTTGGCGAGGAATATAAATGAAAAAAAATACACTACATCGAGCAATCAGAGCAATCTGGTACTGGTGCTGCGATCCTCTCACTCGAGTGACACATCGAGTGAGAGTTCGTTGTCATATCTGGTGATGATCTTTATGAGAGTACAGATATCGTGAAACTGATACAACAAAAATGATACGCAACACTTTGTAAACAAGTGAAAAATCCTGATCTCTTCGGGATATTCACATGTGATAATCAATGAAAAGCTACTGGAATCATCGAAAAACCTACTGATGCGAGTATCGGGAATCTCGCTAATATTGGCAATCACAAGTTCGATAGTCAGATATTCGAGATACTCAGAGCCCTCCCTCTCTCGCCTCGCGGAGAACTCGAGATCACTGACCTCATCCATATCTATATCCAGGAATGACTCTATAGTATTGTAGAGGCTACTGGTCGATGGATATCTATCGGGTATCCGTGGGATCTCCTCAGGGCCAACGATGCGATCATCGGATGATATAGTGAAACAGTAGATAAATGAGCAATTATCGAACAAAATGTGTCCATAAAGTGAAATATCTATCTCGAAGAAGGAGTGATCCTGAAGTCTGGAACCTATATCGAAGGGAATGTCTATTTCTGAAAATGAACAGTTATATGACCGAATTCGTACATAAGAGGTAATACAAGTGTCGGAAACGGATCAAAGATTGGAGCATTTGTCGAAATCAAAAACTCATATATCGGCGAGTCCTCTGCTATACCACATCTCTCCTATTTTTGAGACTCTGTGATCGGTAATCGTGTCAATATCGGAGGAGGCTCCAAAGTGGCCAATCTCAGACACGACCACTCGGATATCCGAGTTATGGTGAAAGAAACACTCATAGATAGTGGACGACACAAGCTGGGTGCCATTATCGGAGACGGAGCTCATCTCGGTATCGGTACTCTCGTATATCCATGACGCATCATACCAACTGATGGGACGACGATACCAGGCGAAATAGTCAGATAAACTTGCAATCTGCAAAAAATCACTATACTATGCGAGTCCTTTTCTTCTGGAAAAGTGGGAGTCTCTTGGTACTTGTCGTTCGTTTAGGCGGATCCAGTACATTACACAAGAAACGCTAGAACCAATTTATTCTTTCATCATTTTATATTATGGCAAAAGTACACGGAAAAAAGTACAACCAAGCAGCGAGTCTGATCGAAATCGATCGTCTCTATACGCTCGACGAAGCAGTAGATCTCCTCGAGAGAACCAATACTGTGAAGTTCGATCCTACGATTGAGATCCACTTCAACCTCTCTATCGATCCACGACAAGCAGATCAGCTCGTCCGCTCGACTCTCTCACTTCCTCACGGAACTGGTAAGACCAAGCGTATTGCAGCGTTCACCGATATCGGTAACGAGGCAGAGCTCAAGGCTATGGGTGTCGCAGTGGCTGGTGGTGATGATCTCATCGATAGTGTACTCCAGGGTCATGTCGACTTCGATATCGCGATCGCGAGTCCAGGTATGATGAAGAAAATGGGTAAGGTAGCAAAAGTCCTCGGACCAAAAGGTCTCATGCCAAATCCAAAAGCTGGAACGGTTGGAGAAAATCTCGAAGCTATCGTCAAAGAGCTCATGGCTGGACGATTCGAGTTCAAAAACGACAAACAAGGAAATATCCACTCTATCGTTGGTAAGCTCTCATTCGGTAATGCAAAACTCAAGGACAATATCACATTCTTCGTCAAGACGATGAAGGCAGCTCGTCCATCAGGAGTGAAGGGATCTGTAGCATTCATGAATACGGTATTCGTGTGTAACGCTATGGGACCTGGTATCCGCCTCGATGCAAACAGTATCTAGTCATCTCTGTCATCCGCCTAGGCGGATTCAGTCACTATAAGTATCCAAAAAATTATCCCCTTCTAGTAAAATTGAGGGGGATTACTTTGTCTACAGTATATCATTGAAAATAGAAATATATTTGGAGAGAAGACAATTTTCAATACAATTACACATATATATTTACCCTAAGAATATGAAAACGATTGATACCCTTCTAGTCGAAAATACATCATTATTTTGGGATATTGCAAACCTACAAAAACTAGATACCCTAGCGATTGAGGAACGATTTTTGCAGTATTGAGACTGGGAAAATATCAAAAATATCGAATCTATATATGGAAAAGATGCCTTGAAGAAAGACTATATCCTTCTTCGGGATAAGAAACGATCCCATTTTTCTAAAAAAACGATCAATTTCTTTAATCTTTATTTTCATGTTTAAGGAAATTCTCTATCCAGAGCAACTCGCTATTACCCAGATTTTATCTATTTTTTCTCGGGATTTTTATCTGGCTGGATGAACTGCTATTGCCCTACAGCTCTGACATCGCAAAAGTATTGATTTTGATCTTTTTTCTGGAAAAGAGATCAATAACTCAAAAATACTCAAAACTCTCAAAGAGAAATGACTCTCTATAGACAGGATTCTCGTGGATAATAAATGAGAAGAGCTCACGCTGATTATATCAGGAGTGAAAATTACATTTTTGTACTATCCATTTGATATTGTGTGTAGCGAACAATTTGAGGGGATCTCATTGCCAAATCTCTCTATTCTCGGGTCTATGAAATTCTATACACTCGGAAGAAGAGGCAAATGGAAAGACTATGTAGATATCTATTTTCTGTTTCATGCCTGATATACTCTCACTACCCTCTCTCTGATAGCGAGATCTCTCTTCGCAGGAGGATACAATGAAAAACTCCTCCGAGAACAGCTCTGTTATTATGATGATATCGATATGAGTGAGCAAGTAGAGTATATGAGACATGGTCCAAGTGATACTCAGGTGAAAGAATTTCTCAGTAGTGTAGCTATTTCTCAGTAGTGTAGCTATTTCTCAGTAGTGATTAGCCTCATGAGACTTTGTATTTCTCTGTAACGCTATGGGACCTGGTATCCGCCTCCATGCAAACAGTATCTAGTTCTCTCTGCCTCGTCATTGCAAGGTACGAAGCAATCCAGAGTTTCTGTAAAAATCCCCTTCAAGTAAAATTGAGGGGGATTATTTGAAACCAAAGAGTCAAAGGAAACCAAGAGACTACACAGAGACTTTTTTATCCTTGACACCGAATGGAACTATACCAGTACCCGGTAGGAAACTCTCCTGGTAAACACGAGACATATGAGGAAGCAATCCGGCCGACACTATACGGGTACCATACCTATCCACAGTACGAGATCGCAGATAGGCAAACCCTGCATTCGAAATATAGCCATCACTCGTCTCCCGCCAACCTGTAGCTACTGCACCCATATTTTTCATTATCTCTGCATAGTTACTTCCTGGAGCTGTGTCATGCAGTTTGGTAATAGTATTATATTCAGGAGTATTGAAACCGAGTTGCTGGAGAGTCCAGTCAGATCCGAGTTCATTGTATCTGTATATCCCACCATCGAGCCAACATTGCCTCTTGGTATTATCTATTTGATCTGGAGTAAGATCGAGTGACTGACCCTCCTCGAAGAATCCATCCAATGGTGGCTGTTTCGAGAGCCACTCCTGAGATAGGATCTCATATTCTCAGAGAATTATGAGGGCTTCCTTTGGTACTACAAGAGACTTTTTAACATTCAATTCATCCGCCTTCTTATAGCTTGGTTTATTTCTTGCAACTGCATCTACAACTCTTTGTTTCATAGTTGCTCGTGTATTTCGGATAGCATCGAGTCGAAGTGCTGATTTTATTGGATCAGGCATTCGGACTGAAGATGCAGGAACGGATGGAGAATTTGACATATACTTTGTATAAACAAGTAAAAATACTTCTACATAATATACTATTTTTGTAGTTTCTCCAAATTTTAGTAAACCAACTTATTTTACTATCTATCCCCTCCCCCGAAACGCTGACAACAATGTGATCTCATCAGCATACTCGATAGAGCCTGCATGTGGGAGTCACTTCGAGAGTCGAGATATCTTCACTTCTCGTGGCATATGTCCGATCGCGTAGAGGGCGGTTGCCTCTCACTCGATATTGGGATTCATCGCGAGGATGATCTCCGATACCTGCGGAGACTCGAGAATACGAGCAAAGAGTGAGTCATAGTGGAGCTGATCTGGAGTCGTCCCCTGGATCGGTGAGATCACCCCTCCGAGGACATGATATCGTCCACGCCACACGCCCGTCCGATCGATCGAGAGCATATCGAGATAGTCCTCGACGACACAGATCATCGTATCATCTCGCCTCGGATCACTACAGATAGAGCAAGTCGGATGCTCGACATCCGTCATCCCATGACACACCTCACACTCTCTCACCTTCTCGTGGAGATCTGCAAGTGCTCGGGCAAAATTGGACACATAGGTAGCATTCGCTTTGAGGAGGAAGAACGCGAGTTTTGCCGCTGTCTTCTCCCCTATTCCTGGGAGATAGTGGATCATATCGATTATACGCTTGAGGGCTTCTGGCATTTTAGTGTTAGTTTTTGGGAGTAGATGGTGCATCACGCATCACGAGAAAAAACGGAGCATCGACAGTCTGCATGCTCTGCATGATCGGAGCCGCTATGATGGCGTCGATAGACTTGCCCTCAGCAATACGGATATCGAGGAGATTCTCCTGGAATGTGAGCTCTCGATATTGCCCCTGGAGTTCACGGATCTGGTATCCTTTTGTTGCATTCTGATTGAGTATCCAGATATAGTAGATCCCGAGACATGCGATGAGTACGATCGCGAGTATATACGCTTGGGTAAATGACAGACGAAAATTCTCACGAGCAACTTTGCGTTCTGAGAAAAAGGAAAGATGTCATTTTTTGGCTACCAGGACGTTTGCATTCACTAGAGACATAGTTAGTTAATACGAGTGAGGACTCTGAGTTTTGCGGACCTACTACGAGGGTTGCGATCTATCTCGAGTTGCGTTGGGAGGATTGGTTTTTTGTTGTCTTTGGCGAGACGAGCTGGGATGATTGTCTGTCATGTGAAGTCGTCGATAGTTCCAGCGAGATACGGTGTGATCAGATTTTTCACGATACGATCCTCGATCGAGTGAAAACTAATAATGGCAATCTGTCCACCGATGTTTAGTTTTTCGATCGCTTTTTTGATCGAGATCTCGATATGCTCGAACTCAGTATTCACGGCTATTCGGAGAGCCTGGAATACTCTCTTTGGAGAATCCTTATCATAGCTCGATCATCTGATGATTTCCAGTAGTTCAAATGTCGTATCAATCGACTTGAGCTTGCGAGTCTCGACTATGGCTCTCGCTATATGCAGTGATTTTTTCTCGTCAGCATACCGCCACATCAGATCACGGAGCTCATATTCGGAGGCCATCATCACGAGATCACGAGCAGTACGTCAGGTAGTACGATCGAAGCGCATATCAAGTGGAGCATCATATCTGATAGAGAAACCACGCTCTCCATCATCATAGTGAGCACTACTCACGCCCAGATCGTAGAGGATGTAATCAATACCACCAATTCATCTCTCGTCGAGAATTGTATCTATATCTGAGAAACTCGAGTGGACGAGCTCTATTTGGATTTTTGATGATTGATTCTGGATTGATTCGAGATTATTTCTTGCGATATCCAGATTATCCCTATCACGATCAATCCCGACGAATATACTCTCAGGGGACATATGTGAAACAAACATATTCGCATGTCCGCCGAGTCCGAGTGTTGCATCTACCACGACCCTCGGGCCTGGATGAGCCATGAACAGGGACTCTATCTCACTGATGAGGACAGGATCATGGTGCAAAATAAGGCAATAAAACAATAAAATATACCCGAGAGAAACTCGTGGAATCGTAGTCGTTTTTTGCTTTCTGTCAAGCGGAAATCGATGATAAAATACTCGTATTTTCTTTTGAAAAAAATACAGATTTCCCTATAATCAGAGCATGTCACAATTCAAAACAAAAAAAATCCACCACACTCCTACAAAAAAAATCCAGGAGACGCCTGTAATATCTATCATTCCTACTGATTCAAAGAAAAAAGTACGCAAAATAATAGCCAGTTTTCTCATAGTGCTCGCCCTTATTTTTGGTATCAACTATGCCGTGCAAGGAATCGGCAATATCCGTGTCGGTACAGCCTGAGATGGCACGAGTTGGGTGCCTCCAGTATTCGAAGCAAGTGGAGTCATTGCTCCAGTCAAAACATGAGTGACCAATATACTCATAGCGGGTATCGGTGGAGCAGATCATCAGGGTGGATCTCTCACTGATTCTATCATGCTCGCATCATTCGACGAAGATCGCAAATCAATAACAATGATCTCAATCCCTCGTGACCTCTATGTCAGCTATGGAAAATGATCTGGTGCAGGCAAGATCAATACTCTCTATCCTATCGGACTCGGTCAAAAAGAATGAATATCACTCCTAGCGAGCAAAGTCTCTGAGATAACAGGACAACCTATACAGCACTATATGGTCATCGACTTCACTGCATTTCGTTATGTAGTCAATGCACTCGATGGTGTTGAGATAGATGTCGAAAAAAATCTCTATGATAATGAGTATCCAGACTACAACTATGGCTATACTGTATTCTCAGTCAAAAAATGACTACAAATATTTGATGGAGAAACAGCTCTCAGATACGCTCGTAGTCGTCACTCGACGAGCGATATAGATAGATCTCATCGTCAACAGCAGATTATCAATGCGATCAAATCCAAAGCACTCTCGGCTGGAGTGATAACGAGCCCGAGCAAAATCTCCAATATCATCGATGCCACTCGTAAAAATATAGATACAGATCTCACGGTCGCGGATATTGTCTCTCTCGGTACATCATTCGCGAGCATCGAGCAGTCACAGGTACACGTCTATAATCTAGGTATCGACTGTCTCAGCTATAGTGTCTGTAGTGTTGGCTCATATCTCTACAATCCATCGATGGCATACTTTGGTGGTGCATGGTCCGTGATCCCAGAGTGAGCCCATATCAACAATCTCAGTTACTATGATCGTATTCGTAGATTCGTGGACTTTGTATTCCGATTTCCTGGAATACATAGCACCCAACAACCAATAGTAGTCGTACATACTGCAGCATCTGCCAACTATGCTCGCAATCTGCTCATGGAGATGAAAAAAATAGGAATCAACTATGATGTAGCTCATGTACTCAAGGTATCTACTGGAAGTATCCTCAAATCTCATATCAATATATACTGGAATAAAGACTACAAGATAGGTATCGATCCAGATTCGGATATCGCAACAGCTCTGCGTACTCTCGACATCCGAATACCAGTCAATGTCATATCAAACAATGAGTATGTGACGAATGATGGACCCAAGATAGAGATAGTCCTCGGAGCTGACTATAGAGACTATTTTGGCTTCGCGAGTCCTGTATCATACCTCCCAAAGGTCGATTCTCCAGCACAATCAGGTAATAGTCTCTCTGGGTCAACTCTCTCAGGAGAACAAAAAAATATACCAACAAAATTATCACCAAACCAATGAAATAAAATCAAAACACCAATATCAAAGCCTCCAGCTCCAACCTCGATCCTCCCTGCTCCAGGCGAATGGGAAAATCTCTAATTCTTCATCATAGTATCCATGCAAGAACCACGCATCAGACATATAACATCTCGCAACAACAAGTGAGGTCATATCAACAAAATGAAAGCACTTTTCGAAACTCAAAATGGCAAACATATTGCATTTCGAGTTTTTGGTATTCTCGTACTCCTCTCAGCTCTCGGTATCCTCATACTGTGGGGATTTTTTCTCAGAGGAGCCCCAGCTATATCGACACTCGAGAGTGGTGACTATTTCCGTGAGAGTACAACTATCTATGATAAGGATGGTGGAGTGATATATAGTCTTTTCAAAGATGGTAAACGTACCTATGTAGACTCTTCTGAGATATCGCAATCACTCAAGGATGCCATCGTGAGTACTGAGGATCGGACATTTTTCGAAAATCCTGGTATTGATATGATGGGACTCATCCGAGCCTGAGGGAAATATGTACTCGGATCCAATGATACGGTGAAGTGAACCTCAACTATATCACAACAACTCATCAAAAATACCCTCCTCACTAATGAAAAGTCTATCAAACGAAAGATACAAGAAATGTATCTCTCTTATCAACTTAATAAGACCTACTCCAAAGATAAAATCCTCGAGATGTACTTCAATGCATTTTCCTTTGGCTACAATGCAAATGGCATAGAAGAAGCATCTCGTACCTATTTCGGTAAAAGTGCTAAAGAAGTATGACCACTCGGAGCAACGATCCTCGCCTCACTCCCCAAGTGACCAACATACTACTCGCCATATCTCCATAGAGATAGGCTCATGGGCAAACTCGAAGTCTACCCACAGTGAGACCCAACGAGTAGTCAAACTCTCATATCAAGAGTTGATCGAGATACCTATTGAACCATATACAAGTGATTCAGATCATATCTCTCGGGAATGACAATGGAACGAACACCCACAGGGCTCCACGTATGTGGAGTGAAGCAAGATGCTGTCAAGAATCAGATATTTGTACCAAATAGTCAGGGTTGTCTCGATATGAATTTTGATCGAGTCATAGAATTCATAGGAAATATAGCGATAACTGGACAATCAGGATCTGGAGATCTCATAGGACTCTACACCATCGAATACACTATCGGTCGCAAAGACTTCGTAGCTGCACAGATGCTCGAAGATGGAAAAATCGATGGAAAAACATTTCTCAAGATACTCTACGACGGTATCGAATTCGAATTCAAAAAATATAGTGAGAATATCAAATATCCCTATTTTGTGATGTATATCAAGGAATATCTCGAAACAAAATATGGAAAAGATATCGATGTAACTAGCGGGCTCAAAGTCTATACAACCATAGATCCAAAACTACAAGACTACGCAGAAGAAGCCGTAAAAAAACAAGTTGCCATCAACATAGCACAATTCGGTGCGAGTAGTGCAGCCCTCGTGAGTATGGATAATATGAGTGGCCGTCTCCTCTCGATGGTCGGTGGACCCAACTATTTCGATATAGAAAACGGTGGTAATAATAATATGGTTACAGCAATTCGTCAGCCAGGTTCATCGTTCAAGCCGATTGTCTACTCACTTGCGATCGCAAAGAACCCGATAGGCCCAGCGAGTCCCGTGACTGATGGTCCGGTATCTTTTGGTAAATGGAAGCCAGATAACTACGATAAATCATTCAAGTGAGTGATGTCTCTCGAATCTGCTCTCGACTATTCTCGCAATATCCCAGCCATCAAGATGTACTACCTCGCAGGGCAAGAAGAGGCAATCATCAAATATGCAAAGTGACTCGGTATTTCGAGTCTCCGTGAGAATTATGGCTACGGAGCTCCTATCGCTATAGGAACCGCTGAAGCAAAGCCGATTGATATGATGCAGGCATATTCAGTATTTGCTAATAATGGACTCAAAAAACAACTCTACGCCATAGAAAAAATCGAAGATAATGATGGAAATATCATCGAAGAACATAAAGATGCAACCGGGGAAGAAGTCATGAATCCAGCTGCAGCATACATCATATCTCGGATTCTCTCGAATAATGATGCCCGTCCTGAGTCGAGTTTTTGGCGAAATGCTCTCTCTATAACAGGTCGGACAGTGGCAGCCAAAACAGGTACATCAAACAAGGATGTGAGCAAATGAGGAGTCAAAAAAATCCTCCCACGAGATCTCTGGACTATAGGGTATACGCCACAGATCACGACAGTTGTATGGGCAGGCAATGTAGATGGACGAGAAACTAAATGAAGTTGTGATGGACTCAACTGTGCAGCAGCAATATGGAAGAACTATATGACCTTTGCCCTCCATGATCTCCCAAAAGAGGAATTCAAAAAACCACAAGATATCTATACCTATAACATATCAAAACTCTCTGGCCTCCTCGCAACCAAAGATACCCCTGAAAATATGATACGATCTACTCTGATGGCTGTGAAACTCGATACCTATGATAGTTGACTGGAATCGTCTGAAATAGATACACTCTGCAATGGGCTAGCAACTCCAGCAACTCCTATAGACTCCAGAGTTACCATATATACCCCTACAGTAAAACCAATCGTGGATGGATATGATCCAGAGTGGTTCGCAGGATTCCTCTCTGCTTCTCGTAAATACAGTAGTGGTACCGGTACGGCTATCGAAATAAGCAAGGATCCTTGTGTCCGTCCCACAGATCTAGGTGTTGTGAATCTGAGTCTCAAGTCAGTATGAGCTGGCAAGGATACTCTTATTGAAGTGAAGTGGTCAGGAAACCGGATCATATCAAGTATCAGAGCCCTATCAGGTGATAGGATTATCAAAGAGATATCATATGGAAATAGTGGATCAACGGAAGGAACTACTCGTATTAATCTCGCTCTGGCTAAAGATATTGCTATAGAGGCAATTGATATATATGGATATAAGTATAGAGATGTACTCACAGCACTCCCTGGCACAGATATCATCCCGATCGATCCAGGAGTATCGAGCCAAACTGGTACAAAAACTCCACCAACTATCACTATGATCAATCCGAGATGATCGAGTCTCAATCTCTATAGTGATACTATATTCAACCTCAGATTCGAGACAAGTATATCAACCTGAATCCGGGAAATCACTGTCACCATCGATGATACTCTCGTACAGAGTGCTGATGCGGGTGATGTGTTCGTATTTCCTGTCAGTGCTACTGGACTCTCAGTGGGCAAGCACACCGTCAAAGTCAAAGTCACTGATGCAAATATACAAACTGCATCACAGTCATTCGTACTCAATATATTACCCCGCTAATCTATGCAATACAACAATGTCACTCTCGCATATGGTGAACGTACCATCCTGAGAGATATATCACTCTCGATTGATCCTGGGGAATTTGTATTCCTCATAGGAGCATCCGGCAGTGGCAAGACGAGTCTTATCAAGTCACTTCTCGGAGCAAAAAGACTCCAGAGTGGAACTATTTTCGATGATAGCGGACGAGATATTGCACTTTTTTCACCGAAAGAACTCCTCCAGTATCGTCGTGGACTCGGGACGATATTCCAAGACTTCAAGCTCCTCGCTCGAAAAACTGTCAGAGAAAATGTAGCATTTGCAATGGAGGTATGTGGATATAGCAACTACGAGATCGAGAGACGAGTCCCTGAGGTCCTCGCGAAAGTAGGGCTACTCGCTAAAAAAGAAAAGCGTATCGAGACACTCTCAGGTGGTGAAGTACAGCGTACTTGTATCGCTCGAGCTCTCATCCATGATCCTCGGATCATCATCGGAGATGAACCAACAGGAAATCTCGATAGAGCAAATGCTACTGAGATCATGCATCTCCTCGAGGATCTCCATCGGAGTGGCAAGACTATAATCATGGCAACACATGATGAGACCATAGTGAATACAATGAAAAAACGAGTTATTGCATTCTCAGATGGAAAAATTGTGTCTGACACAAAGGAGGGTACTTACTGCTTATAAAAAATAAAAATGCTCAATTCAGAAGAAACTCTTGCACAAAAATTTGTCAAAAAAGGATTATGGTTATACTTGTTTACTATCCTGATCGGCCCTATCGGATACCTCATAAAAATACTGATATCTGAGGATCTCGGTCCAGGTGGTATAGGACTCATCTATGGCGTCATTAGTTTTGTTACACTCCTCGGAGCATTCAATGATCTCGGTTGTACTGAGAGCTTGAATTATTTTTTGCCAAAATATATCATCAAAAATGAATATGGAAAAGCGAAATATCTCCTCAAGCTCACTCTCATACTCCAAATATGTTCGAGCTTATTGATTGCTATAGTATTATTTTTTATAGCACCATGGCTCGCAACTACCTATTTTCATGAACCACAGATTATCGAGATACTGCGTATAGCGGGACTCTATTTTATTGGAATCAATCTATTCCATATTACAACAGTACTCTTCTCGGTATCACAAGATACCAAGCTACAAAAGTGATCGGAATTCCTCAAAATACTCTCTATCGCTGTAGGAACTCTCCTACTCTGGACTATAGACAGAGGTAGTGTAGAATATTATATGTGGGCATGGGTATGAGGTACTCTGATTGGATGTATTTTTTCACTCTACTTTTCCTACACGAGATACTATCTACTCTACTTTGCTGGAATAAAATCCGAAAAAAATCTCACAGATCGCAATCACTTTCTCAGATATGCATTCGCAACACTCATGACTGCCAATATCGGAGTGATACTCTCTCAAGTAGATATGCAGCTCATCATAGTATTACTGGATCCTCTTGCTACTGGTTATTACTCGAACTATCTCTCGCTCCTCAATATTCCATTCATATTCATTAGTCCATTATTTAGTTTTCTCTTCCCTGTTATATCTGAGCTCCATGGGAGAGAAGATAGAGTCAAGATGGAGCATATACACCGAGAGTTTTCCCTCTATTTCTCTATCCTTGGAATCTGGTTATCTTTATTTCTTTATCAGTTCGGAGAATCACTCGCCGTCTTATTTTTTGGTACTGATTTCAGGGAATCGGGTATTATTCTCGGGTATTCTGCATTTTTTCTCACTTTTCTCCTGTTGATCCAGATCAATTTTCAGTTCCTAGCAGGTACTGGCAAGATCGGAGCAAGAGCTCGTATACTCGCGATCGTCCTCCCGATCAATATCATCCTGAATTATATATTCATCCGCCTCTATGGCGTAGCAGGATCAGCACTCGCGGTCGGACTCTCATGGATACCACTCTGGTATCTCTCATATAGGGCAACTCATATACACAATAGCGGATTTGATTGGGTACCATTCATCCGCAATACGATCTTTGTAGCCATATCTGGATCTATTTCCTGGTATATTATACACTCTATCTGACTACAAAGTCAGAGTCGAGTTGAGTCTGCCACAATAATTGGAATTGCAATGATCGTGAATCTGACTATATTCATACTGGGCAATAGATCACTCCTCAAGAACGCCTGGTGAATCATCAGGAAAAATAGATAAATCTAACCTTAGCCTTTACTCTTAGCCTTTACTCTTAGCCTTTGTCTCTCTTATGTTCCAACTCATACTCGCATCCGTCGCATTTGTACCATGGGTCGTATACATCATCCTCACATACTATTCCCATGACTTCTCTCAGATCGATCATATCGAATCAGCAAGTGGATATGGTGGATACCTCGCAGCAATAGGGATCATCTATCTCATCTACAAGGCGATATCGATGATGTCGAGTGAGCATCGAGTGAGGTTCTGATTTTGGCATCTCATAGGATTTTCTTTTCTCCATCTTCTCGTAGTCACGATTGCCTATACTGCGATGCAAAAAACGACTGGGTCACCATTTTTTGGAATTGGGTGAGCATCGAGCATAGTACTATTTGGACATATTCTCTCGCTCCTGGTATATCCAGTATTTCTCGCATTACTCTGGCGAGCTGTTGGATATAGTATCCTCCACCTGATACCAGGCTGGAAAGATATCATACTTCGTATCCGTATCGGTGCAGAGATATCAGTAGGGATAGTCCTTTTTGTTACGGGTCTTCTCAGTTTTGCAGTGTTCCATCTCTTTACTCTCACAAGCCTTCTCATAGTCTGCGGTATATTGTTGATACTCGGTATTCCTGGCTGGATAGCAACTTACCGAGATATCTCTACGAAATATATAGAGTTCGATCAGCATGATACTACGAGTGATTCTATTCTCGCTATAGTAAATCCGAGACTCCTCACGGCAGAGTTCGCATTTCTCATCATATCATTTCTCATCTCAGTATCACTCATCAATGCGATCCGTCCGATGCCAATAGGCTGGGACGATCTCGGTATCTATATGAACTTCCCTCGTATCATGGCTCTCACGGGCTCAGCCCTTGAGTGAGCCGGTACTTTCACTTGGCAGCTCATCACTGGAAGTGGATTTCTCTGGAATCAGATTGCCGCAACGGCATTTTATGTCAATCAACTCGGTGGGATACTATCTATGATAGTCCTAACTAGTATACTCTCTGTTGTACTAGAAACGCGAGATCGCAAATACCTCATCTCACTCCCCCTCATCCTCGCTGGCATATACTATATCATGCCGATGACAATATTTCAACAAGCCAAGGATATGAAGCTCGATCCGGCCTTGATGATGGTGAGTGTGAGTGCATTCGGTGTTCTATGGTATGCACTAAAAAACAAGATCCGAGAAAATCACTTCTATTTACTCATTGGAGTTGCAGGATTCATAATAGGCCTAGCCTTCTCTATCAAGCTCACCACCCTCATACTCATCATAGCGAGTCTTGCTCTCATGGCTTATACTATTCTTGGATTTTTTGGACTCACTGGATTCTTTTTTATATTTTTATCGATTTTTACTGGTGTAGGTCTCTGGGCAAAGATGAATGTATGGATGCCAGTTGAAAATATAGGGCTCATCCATAATATCACTCTCTGACTCGGTGTCATCGGTATAGTGAGTCTTGTATTCGCATACATGCAAAATGGGGTAGTGAAACTGCGAACATGGTTTCTGGCCAATCTAGTACTCACACTTGGTATCATTCTTGCTCTGACTCCATGGTTTATCAAAAATGGATTCGAGGCTCGTACATTTACCCCAGAGCAACATGGATCCATACTCGATGGACTCATCGGTGGATATGCAAATATCTGATTCAATAACTACTCTGCTATCTACTCCGTTGATGAATATACTACCAAGAAAAAGGCTCAGCAAGCATCGAGTATCACCAGTGATGGCAAATCACAGAATGAAGACTTCTCCAGGTATTTCGGACAAGAAAGTGGACTCAATAACTATCTCAAGCTCCCCGTCAATCTCACATTCCAGAAAAATCAATCCGGCGAATTTACAGATATTACCTATATATTCTTCGCATTCTTACCTGCAATATTCCTATTTGTACGAGGACGCCGTTATGGATGAGCAAACTGGACTCGCTCTATTTTCCCAGTTCTCATAGGACTCGCTCTACTGATCGCGATACTCTATTATTTTGTGGGATCTACTGGGACCTTGTTTTCGACGATGCTGAGTGGAATAGTGCTCCCTATGGGATATGCCCTCATCCTCGGTGGCATACTTATAGCGATAGCTATATTCCACTTCTTCGTTGAGCGAGATGAGACTGGCTCATATATTCAGGATATATTCGTGATGCTCCTCATATACGGATTTCTCTTTTTGATCAGTGCATTCGGGATCGTATGGTATGGTGTATTTATATATTTTCTCTGTCTCGCTCTCATCGGACTCGCATCACTTGCATTCACGAGCTATACAGACAAAGATAGCGAAGATATAATAGGTATGAAGGTAACCCTCTCATTTCTCTTTTTCTTATTCATCCTCGTCTATATAATCAGGTCGGCATTCCCACATGGATGGAATAATCTCATATGAGCCGGTATGAATGAATATAAATATAACAAATTGAACCAAAATGAGAGTATATTCACCTATCGTGGCGACTATATCACTCCGATCGCAACAATGAACACGATAGATCCACAGGCAATAGTTATCAGAGCTGGATCACTCGCGAAGAGTGTAATGATGAGAAAAATCCTAACTCCTGAGAGACTCGCGAGTATGAAACCTGCAGATCTCCACCAGGTACTCCTCTACTTCATAACACAAATAGAGAGTGGTAAAAATACAATTCAAGATAAAAAAGAAGTACAACAAGATATAGAGAATATCGGAAATGAGCTCTATTCGAGTATTCTCTCACCGAAATGAAACGAAGTAAACAAGAAATGAATATATCGTATCGGTACATTTATGACCTACCTCATCAATGAAAATAACAAGAGGTATCTCGATGATAGTCTCGTATTCGAGTTTGAGTCATTTTTCTACGATCCAAAACCTGAGGTCACTATAGAACGAATGAAAAAAGTCGGACTCGGATATCTCCTCACGGATCTCAATGCCGCAACTATAGATCGTGATCCTCGTCATGTACTCACGACTCGGTTCGAGCATCTCCTCCTCACGATGCGTGCATCGAATCTGACACTCGTCGATACGGATAATCTCTGTCTCAAGATCGCCATCAACGAGTACAAGGCAGGACGACTCCAGACTGATACAGAGTTCATTGATATAGCAGGAACCAACTATGAGAGTTATCGAGATACTGGAGCAGTAGCTCGTGGAGTCAAGCAGAATAAGTGTGCTAACTATGTAATCGGTATGCTCAATAGCATGTCTGGAAGTGGGACCACACTTCCTCAGTATCTCGTGCCACTCCAGACTGGACTCACTGCCGCCAAAAATCAAACCGAACAGCAGAATGTACTCTCTCAGTACATCGGACAGAGCTATTTCGCACTCTTTGAAATAAAATAATCTCTCAAAAAGATAACAAAACTCCCAGAAGTTATTCTGGGAGTTTTTGTATACACGCTCGGAATTGATTCGCTCTATCGAGATAGTCATGGAAGAGTCCGAACGATGCACAGCCAGGAGATAATATCAGTACATCTCTATCAATACGTCGACCATAGAGCCAAGTCACTCCATCTGCGAGTGTATCAGTTGCAAGATAGGGTATACTCTCTTGTATTGCTATATCGACGAATGCCTGCTTGGTAGCACCGATACATACCATCGCTTTGACCCTCTGAGCAAACAATGGCGAGAGATGAGCAAATACATCTCCCTTATCAGATCATCATACTATGAGGAGAAAATTGCGAGTAGTACCATATGCTCCGAGTGCAGCTGAGAGACTCTGAGAACTCGTAGACTTGGAGTCTTCGACGATCTGGATACCTCATTTTGTAGCGATCAGTTCGAGTCTATGAGGGAGTCCTGTGATATATTTTAGATGTTCTCTGATATTATTTGAACAGATTCACATCTCATTCGCTACTACAGCACAGGAGAGGATATTCATCGCATTATGTACTCATGAGAAATTGGTACCCGAGAGTTTGTATTTTTTCTGTCCAGAGATTCGGATATTTTCTCAGTCGGTCGAGTTTTTGAGATATATATCACTAGAAAAAGATCGAATATTTTCTGGTATTTCTACATGCAATCCATTTTTCTGTACGAATTCGATTACCTGTACATTCACGATTGATTTTTTGGTGGTATGCTCCATGAGATTCATCTTCGCATCTATATATCACTGGAGACTCGTATGCCAATTGAGATGATCAGGTTTGAGATTGGTAAATATAGAATAATCTGAGCTGTATTTTCGTATAGCAAAAGCCATGAAACTCGATACCTCCACTACAATAATACCCTTCTGTTCTCACTTCTCGAGAATACCGAGAACTGTCGATGAAAATGGGATATCAAAATTTCCCGAAAGATAGACTGATTTCTTGACAGAAAACTCTTTTTCGAGTATATTATACATAATCCATGCAGTAGTCGACTTGCCATCTGTGCCCGTCACAGATACAATCTGAAATCCGCTAGGTAGGAACTGATATGCAAAATCGAGCTCACACATCACTCGCCCTGTCGCATAGATAGGATGAGTCTCAGGTATTCATGGGGATGGTATGATCACCTCATAGGCATCATAGCTACTCAGAGTATCACTATCATCGTAGATCTCATATGAGATCCCCTGTTTCTCACAGAGAGCTGCGACAGCTGAACCTACCTTTCACTTTCAATAAATCAGATACATATACCGTTAATATATCGAAAATGTCATTAAATTCAAGTTCTACATTTATTACTCCAAAAGATAGTATTGCTATACCAAGTTGGATAGAAAAAATTCGTATCAGTAGATATGAGGATGCTACCACTATGTTTAGTAACGATGTCTGATCTTTTCCATTTAGCAATCTTGATTTATTTTCTCTTGATGGCTTTAGTCTGGAGGATATACGTCAAAAAATTTTCAAGGAATTAGGACTCAAAGACTCAAAAAATAATGAAGAAAAAGCTGTGGTAAAATTGAATCGTATCTATAAAGAAAGCGTATCATATCTAGAAAGAGTTCTCTATAGAAAAATCCCAAACGGACTCAACAATAAAAATTGGATAAGTACAAATGAGTTTTTAGAGCATCTTGAATCCCATCTCAAGAGAGATACAAGTGGCCTGTATAGTTTGATGTTTTGTGGAATAATCAAAGTGATGCTCGTTGAAGTTGGTCTCGATGAGAATCCTGCCGTTAGTCAGCTTGATACAAATATGGTAGACCTGATGGCAAAATTTACTAGTATTCCATGAATGCAAGTAAATAAGAAATCAAGAAAAAATGACTATCAGTCATATACCCTTGATGATACCTATGAAGGCAAGTTGGAAGATCGACCAAAGGGTTCTGACTCAATCCGTACAAAACTTATCTATAATAGACCATATAATACTCTCGAAAAGTTTAAAGATCTTGAGGCTATGAGACTTACATTAGATCCAAGCGGAGGGGAAACTGGCTATGTTCATACAATAAGAAAAATACGAGATAACCTATATTGAAAAAATATAAAAATAAATTTTGAGGTAAAATGAGGAATACTATCCCCTAAAGCAATTCAAGAGCTCGAAAAAGTATTTATAATGGTCACTATTAAAAAAACTAAATGATGAGCCAGTCTGAGTTATGAGGATGCAAAATTTGTATGAGGAAAAGTGAATATATCGAAGCCTGGAAAAGAGAAAAAATATATCTCACCGGAAATACAGTTTGTGCTTCCTAACAATAAAAATGAATCTTGATTTTCAAGCCATAAAGTCTATGATCTTAAAAAAATAATATCTGCAAATGCACGATTATTTTGAGCTCTTACTATTGGTAATATACAGTATGTTCTCGAACACTATAAAACAGAATTTGATCCGAGAGAACTCCTTAATCACCTTCTATATCCACAATGACATGGAGAAAAACCATTCTTACTGCTCATCAAAACAAAAAGTGAGAGAACTGGAAGAGAAAGGGTATATTTTACAACCAGTGATATATACAATGAAGGGAAAAATACCATGTCGGATATCTATAATTTCCCAAAACCCAAAAATCTAGAATGAAGTGCTTCCGAAGACATACAACATATAGTCCATAATGCTGTCGATGCTGTTATGAGAAAAAAAACTAATATCCTTTCTTCTCCATCCACCCTCTAAATTTCATTGCTGCTTCTTCTCCCGGATCTATTAGATCCGGGATTTTTTTGTCATATAACTCCATCCATATATGTTCTATAGAATCACTGATGAGAGGATAGTGAGTACATCCGAGGACGAGTGCCTCGATATCAGGAGAGAACTGTGCCAGATATTCCCTGAGCAATGTATCGATCTCAGGTCATGATATGATTCCTGCTTCGATCAGTGGTACGAGTCATGGGGCTGAGATCTCCTCTACAATAATAGAGTCATCGAGGATATTCACACGCTCACGATACATACGACTCCTAACCGTAGCATCAGTTGCAAGGACTCATATCCGGTGGTATCCCCCATCGACCACTGCCTCAGCTCATGGCACCGTGACGCCGAGAATATGATATCCAACGAATACCTCTGTCTGGAGGTGACGCAAGGCATATACAGATGCCGTATTACAAGCGAGGATAACTACGTCAGCTCAGCGAGCATGGAGTCTCTCTACTCATGCAATAGTGAGCATACGTATCTCATCTCCACTCCGATGTCCATACGGAGCATTCGCACTATCCATCTCGAGGATCATCTCGATCTCTGGGAATTCTTTTTGGAACTCAGCCATCACGACCTGTCCACCGAGTCCTGAGTCAAAAAATCAGATACGCATGAATTAGAAAGTTATATTTGGGTGGTCTATATGACTCCAATCGGTTGGTATCAGTGTGGCATCAAGAGTTCACTCGAGGAGTTGTATGACTCATTTATTATTTTGTATGAGTACTCACATATGTATTGCTCGATTGAGTATTTTCCAGTGAGGGAGCGTTGGTTTTCAGATTTTCAGATCCTTATATGGGAACTCTTCTCATCGAATTCATGTGAGTATATCTAGAGCTCATTTTGACGATACTGCCAAGACAAAAGGAGTCAAATTGAGTTCTTCAACAAATAATCAATATCTCGCTAATCCTGTCAAATTGAGTTTATTTTTCCACTCTTCGGGAATCTCATCAACTCAGAGTATTTTCATAAAAATAAAATCAAGAAATTACTTTCTTGATTTTATATGTTCTCGGGTTTTTATCAACTTATTTCTTGAATCCGATGAATGTAGATGGATTTTTCCCGAGCTTGCGACCTACCGCGATGATGAGGATACGAGATACCCACATAGCAGTGAAGAGTGAGAGGATGATACCCATACCGAGCATGAATCCGAATCCCTTGATGAGTGAAATACCAAATATATACAGGATCACTGCAGAAGTAAGTGATGTGATATGTGAATCCCAGATAGCCGTCCACGACTTCTCGAATCCGAGAGCGATCGCCTGATCCATCGTCTTACCATCAGTGAGAGCCTCTCGCATTCTCTCAAAAATCAAGATATTGGCATCGATCGCAAGACCGATAGAGAGTATCACTCCTGCTATAGAGGCGAGAGTGAGTACTACGCCCGTCACTTTCACGAGAGCAATGAGAATGAGTGTATAGGTGATGAGTGCGAGACCTGCGAGGAGTCCACTCACACGATAGATCGCGACGAGAAATATGATGATAGCGAGGAGTCCGATAGTACCAGACATCAGGATCTGTTTGAGAGACTCCGATCCGATTTTTGCATCGATAGTACGCTCACTCGTGAGATAGATCGGTGCTGGCACAATACCCGTATTGATATCATTAGCGAGAGTCTGAGCTCATTTTATAGTATAGTCTCCTGTGATAACTGCCTTACCATCAGTGATAACTGCCTGTACTGTAGGAGCAGTCAAGATTTGCCCACCGACAAATATAGCGATCTGCTTACCGATGAGACGCTTTGTGAGTTCTCCGAAGATTTTTTTACCATCTTCATTAAATAGGAGTTCCACTTGAGGTTGCCCCACCTGAGTAAATCAGACTCCAGCATTAACAAGATATTTGTCATTGAGAATCTTACCATCAGCAGTCTTGGCCGGTTGCCAGAGACTCGGTCGCTGATCGACGAATATATACGAATAGCTATATATAGTTCCTGTTCCAGTACCACTTTTACTAAGAATTTCGACAATCGCATATCCAGGATTCGATGTCGCGACGATCTGCCCGCTTGCATCCTTGACATAGCTCTCTTCGCCTCGAGCAACAAATACTGGAGTAGTATAGGGAAATGTAGTTATAGAGTCAATACCTGAGAATGATACCTCCTTCGGGAGTGCTCCTGTAGCCATAGGTGCGAATCCAACATTCTCATAACTATCTCTATACTTCTGTCATACTGTCGCAAATGGTGTAGTTTTTGTATCTATGAGTGCTTTATCTGCTATTGCCTTACGCTCTGCACGATCTGTATCTGTGACTGACTTTTTCTCTTCACGGAACTCAAGTTGTACAACTTTTCCGATTGTTTCTTTTGCTTTTTTGATATCTTCGGCGTTCTTTATCTTACGAGCCGCCTCACCGAGATCCGCATGTGCCTGAGTCGGGATCTGTACGATGATATGATTATCTGATCCATACTTGGCAGTTTGTATAGTTGGCTCTGCGAGTCCGAGAGAGTTCACTCGCTTATCGATGACAGACTTGATCCCTTCGACGATACTCTGTTCGGTAGTACTCCCTGATTGTGATCTGACAGCGTCGAGATCTACCTTGTAGTCGAGTTCGACACCTCCTTGGAGATCGAGACCGAGAGTATACGGCTTGTTGAGCCAAGCGTTGTCCACACCATATTGGTTCCATGGGACGATATAGAGTCCTGAAGCGATGACGAGTCAGACGATGACGAGGACACGGTTGCGGATATTCATGTTTGTGAGAGATATTGAGATAGAGATGGGCAGATTATAGAAAAAATATTGCCTTTTGCAAGAGAGATTTTGCAATATATCGCAAAATATGATATCATCGCATTACTTAGCAAAATACTCATAAATATTTTCTGTATTTTTATATCTTATCTTATACCGTATGTCTATATCTCTGATTGAATCAGCTCGTATCTATACCCAGGATCTCCTACAGGTATGTGCTGCATATCCCTATCATAATCCAGCCCATAGTACCGGAGTACTCGACCGAGCCACATATATCGCCCTGGCTGAGGATATTGGTAATGAGGATCTCGAGGATCTCCAACTCGCCTGTCTCTTTCATGATACTGGCTTCTCAGAGCAATATGAGAAAAATGAACATATCGGAGCTCGTATAGCTCGCAAGTGGCTCGAGGAAGCAGGTCATCACAAGGATCGCATCGCCAAAATCGAGAAGATTATCATGGCAACCGTCCTCTTCTCTACTCCTCGGACTCACCTCGAAAATATCATCCAAGATGCTGATCTGGATAATATCGGGACCAAGTCAGAGTTCATCTACTCGCAACGCTATCTCGCGGAGATCCGTACTGTGGGTGGTAAGGATATATCAGAGTGTGCCTATTGGCAGTTCGTCTACAAGCTCCTGACGAAGTACAAGTTCCATACGGAAACAGCCAAATCAGAACGACATGAGCAACAGATCCGTGATGTCGAACATATGGAGAAGTACCTCATGATGATCGGCTGCGAGATCCCACATGTTGAGTCCGATACGATGCACGAAGTATAAAAAACTCCTCCTGAATACTCAGGAGGAGTTTTTTGAGTTTTTAGTTTTATACTACGCAGCAATCTTGAAGGATTTTTCATTGCTCGCAATAGGAGTGATATGCGTTCTTTCTTTAGAAAATTGTATCTCTTGGACTATTTTCTTTACGAATTCTCTCACTATTTTTATTTCTTCTCCATAGAGAGACCACTTTCATGCCTCTTTCACTATATAGGCTCACTGGAGGATATCCCGCATAGAAAAATCTGGTTTTTTTCATCATAGAGCGACTGAGGTGACTGATGCCTTTTGTAGTATTGTATCTATATTTGCTCTGATGACAGCTATTTTGGATATCGCAATAGCCTGTGACTGTCTATCCTGTCATTCTCAGGCTATGAGTGAAACCATAGGTCATATCAAGAGTTGCTTTTCTGCTACTGTATCTCACCAAACGAGGTCTGATTGCTTCATAGTAGAAAAAGGATAGAAAGTATCGAACAAACTTATTGTACAGGATTATCCTAGAATACAACACTTTTTCGAAAAATTCACAAGATCTCAAAATCTGAAAATCCTTGTTTTGACTTTTACAGAGGTTTTCGTACACTGATGGTGGATTTTTGGTATATTTTTATTTCTAACCCTCATCTCTATGATCACTCACGACATGATCGATCGGATCACTCCCCTCTCCGATCGAGTCCTCCTCAGACCGATCGATGCAGACAAAGTCACCGCATCAGGTATTATCATACCTGACTCGGCGAACAAGGAGCGACCTTCACTCTATGAGGTCATCAGCGTATGACCAGGCAAACTCGATAAAAACTGAGTACTTCAAAAAATCGACCTCCAAAAAGGAGATCGAGTAATATCAGGACAATATTCTTGAGATGATGTGAAGGTCGGAGATACTACATACAAGCTCGTCTGAGCTGAGTATATACTAGCAAAGATTAACTAATATTAATAAAACATAAAATATGGAATCAATCCTCTTGCTATTTATAGCACTCATCCTTGCAATAATAGCATTCTTAATTAAGAAAGTTAATGAAAACTTAAGTAAATTTCATAATGAAATTTGACAGAGTCATTATAACATAAACGAGCAAATTAAATGATTATGGCGAGTAATAAAATACTACGATCTAAAGGCCAAAGAGGAAAAAAAAGAAATTTAGATTTTTAAAAATCCCAAATATTTATATAACAATTTAAAGTAACATGTCAAAACAAATTCACTTCGGAGACGAGGCTCGCCTCCAGATGTTCATAGGTATGGAGAAGGTTGCTAAGGTAGTATCGGCTACTATAGGACCCAAATGACGAAATGTCATCTTCTCCAAATGATATGGTGCGCCACAGGTGACCAACGACGGTGTCACGATCGCTCGTGAGATCGAGCTCGCCGATCCGATCGAGAACATGGGAGCCGAGCTCATCAAAGAGGCTGCGAGTAGAACGAACGATGCAGCGGGTGACGGGACCTCGACGGCGACACTCCTCACCTATGCGATGGTGAAGGAAGGACTGCGTGAGATCCGCTCTGGTATCAATGCTATAGAGCTGAAGAACGGTATGAAAAAAGCAGGATCTCTCGTCATAGCTGAACTCGCAAAGATGTCTACTCCTCTCAATACCCAAGAAGAGATCGAGCAAGTCGCGACAATATCTGCACAAGATGTCGAAGTGGGCAAGATAATTGCAGACGCAATGGAAAAAGTGGGTAAGGACGGAGTGATCACTGTGGAAGAGGGCAGGACTTTTGGCCTAGAAGTCGAAGTGACTGAGGGTATGCAGTTCGATAATGGGTATATCTCGCCATACATGATCACCGACGGTGAGAAGATGGAAGCTCGCATCACTGACGCTCATATCCTCATAACGGATAAGAAGATATCGAGTCTGAAGGATATCCTCGGAGTCCTCGAGTCACTCGCGAGTAGTGGATCTCGCGAACTCGTCATCATCGCGGACGATATCGATGGTGAGGCTCTCACGGGTATTATATTGAACAAGCTGAAGGGCGTTCTGACTGTCCTCGGGATCAAGGCTCCAGGATTCGGTGATAAGAAGAGAGAGATGCTCCGAGATCTCGCGATCCTCACGGGTGCAACACTCATCACGGATCAGACTGGGTACAAGCTGGAGAATGCGCATGTCGAGCATCTTGGTCGATCAGGGGCAGTCATAGCAACCAAGGACTCGACGACGATCATCTCAGGAAGTGGAGACTCACACCTCATCGAGGCGAGAGTACGAGAGCTCGGAGCTGAGCTCGATGCATCGAAGTCTAACTACGATAGAGAAAAACTCGCCGAACGCATCGCGAAGCTCGCAGGTGGGATAGCCGTGATCAAGGTGGGAGCTGCATCAGAGGTCGAGATGCGAGAGAAAAAACTCAGAATCGAGGATGCTCTTAATGCCACCAAGGCGGCTGTAGACGAAGGAATCGTTGCTGGTGGTTGAGTGGCTCTCCTCAAAGCTGGACGAGTCCTCGAGACGGCAGAATTCACGAGAGAAGAGAAAGTCGGAGCCGATATCGTGATGCGAGCACTCTCCTACCCCGTCCGTCAGATCGCTGACAATGCTGGCAAGGAATGAGCAGTTATCGCATCAGAAGTGATCAGAAATCCAGACCCACACTATGGATATGATGCGGCTCGTGACGAGTACAAGGATCTCGTACGAGCTGGTATCATAGATCCAACCAAGGTGGCCCGCTCTGCTCTCGAAAACGCGATCTCTATCGCGGGTATGTTCCTCACGACTGAGGCGCTCATCGTCGATACTCCAGGGGAGAAAAAAGAACCAGTGATACCTCCAGGTGGAGGAATGGGTGGAATGTACTAGGGCTAATAAAAAAATACATCCGACGAGTCGGATGCATTTTTTTATTTATGTTACTTTTTCCCATTCTCGATGATGCGTCTACGGATCTCTTCTTTCATCTCTTCACTATGAGCGGATTGTTGCAGGAGTGTGAGGAAATCATCCTTGAGAAACACCTGGAGTTCAGCATCCTCAATGATCTCGACCGTCGCATTGCGGAGATCATCAGTGATGAGAGCAATCTCTCCGAAGAATCCACCTGCCTCCAGTGTAGCGAGTTCTTTTTTTCATTGGAATACGCGTACTTTGCCTGAATTAATATAGTAGGCACATCCATTTGATGCCTCGCCTTGTTTGATGATCGTCTCTCAGGCCTTGTGATACTGCGTCTGACTCATCAGGAGGAAGAATGCAATCACCTCCTTGGAGAATCCGTCGAATATGTAGAGATTTTCGATAGTATTGGACATAGTTTCTATTTAGATATAGAGTCAGTGTAGCATATATCAGGTAAAAATACAAATATATCTATTTCCAGGTAAATGTGAGCTCATCTCAGGCAGCAGACAGTACCAGATTTTGTTTCTTTTTACCTGTAGCAATCATCATATCTGCGATAGCATCCTCGACCTTATCTTGGATATATCGTCTGACGGGACGAGCTCCATACTCTGGATTGTAGGTTGATTTGAGGATGAGATTCACCGCTTTGGTATCATAGCTCGCTACAATAGATAGAGTTGCGAGACGCTCTAAGAGATCATCGAGCTGGAGTGTGACGATATTTTTGAGTACTTTTTTGTCGAGCGGATTGAACACGATTGTCTTGTCGATACGGTTGAGGAACTCAGGAGAAAAATAATCAGGAAGCTGTTTGAGGACTTTATCTCGGATGACTGAGTAGTCAGCAATAATTTTTTCTTCCTCTTTTTCTCCTGTTGAAAATCCGATCTGTGATGCCTTCTCATTGAATTCATCTGATCCGATATTGGAGGTCATGATGATAATCGTATTCTTGAAGTTGACAGTTCGACCCTTGCCATCTGTGACAACACCATCTTCGAGGATCTGGAGGAGGAGATTATAGACATCGCTATTTCCCTTCTCTATCTCATCGAGGAGTACGATCGAGTACGGCTTGCGACGCACCTTCTCAGTGAGCATACCACCCTCCTCATAGCCAACATATCCAGCAGTCGTACCGATGAGCTTGGATGCAGATGACTTGTCCTGGAACTCACTCATATCGATCTTGACGAGAGCCTTGGGATCAGCGAAGAACTCCTCAGCAAGGACTCGTACGAGTTCAGTTTTCCCAACTCCAGTCGGCCCGAGGAAGAGAAATGATCCAATAGGACGATTCGGATTGGATATACCTACTCCTGAACGCTTGAGTGAACTCGTGATAGCAGAGATAGCGTCAGACTGGCCGAGAATTCTCTTTTTGAGGAGGAGATCGAGTCATCTGAGACGAGACATATCTTCTTTTTCGAGATTTTTGAGTGGAACACCGCTGATCTGATGGATAACTCTCTGGATATCTGATCCAGTGATATGGAGGCGATCCTTGCGTGGGATGGTTCGTTTTTTCTTTTTTTCCTCGACTTGCAGTGTGATAGATTCGATCATTTTTCTCTTGGCAAGAGCCTTTTGGTATTGTTGTGAGATGAGGAGATCTTCCATTTCTTTTTGTACTATCTGCATTTTTCCCTTGAGCTCGGTGACCTCTGAGGTGTCGAAGTTGTAGGTCATACTCTTGGTACTACATGCCTCATCGATGAGATCGATTGCCTTGTCTGGGAGGAATCGGTCGGTAATATAGCGAGTTGAGAGTTCGACTGCATCTAATATAGCATCATCATCGATGATGAGATTGTGGAACTCTTCGAAACTCGAACGAAGCCCTGTGATGATGAGATTTGCTACTTCTTTGGTGGGTTCTGCAACATCAATCTTCTGGAAACGACGCTCAAGAGCAGAGTCCTTTTCGATATATTTCTGATACTCCGTGAGTGTTGTAGCACCGATGAGTGATATCTTGCCACGAGCCATAGCAGGCTTGAGGATATTGGCTGCATCGAGCGATCCCTCTCCAGAGCCAGCTCCGATGATTGTATGGATCTCATCGATGAATATGATGACCTCATTTTCGAGCTTGGATGCCTCGTCGATAACGAGCTTGATCCGCTGTTCGAACTCACCTCGATACTTGGTTCCTGCGACCATCTGAGACAAATTGAGTGAGATGATCCGCTTGTTCTGCATAGCAAATGGCACTGTCCCCTCGACGATACGACGAGCGAGTCACTCTACCACTGCAGTCTTACCGACTCCTGGATCTCCGACAAGACAGGGATTATTTTTGGTCTTGCGATTGAGGATCGAGATCAGACGATCGATCTCAGCATCACGACCGAATATGGGATCGATCTTCTTGTTGCGGGCCTCGAGTGTGAGATCAACACCAAAAAAATCAAGTGCCGGCGTCGTAGAGTCTTTTTTATCTTGAGGAATATTCTGGTCGAATGGGGCTCATTTTTTCGGTTCTTCTTTTCATTTTCATTTTTCTTTTCATTTCTTGTCATCATTGGCACCACCGAATGTATCCTCTATGAGATGTACGAGATCATCAATCGTCTCAAACATACCTCCAGTACTCGCTCCACCCGCTCACGCTATGAGTGTATTGATCTCGACGAGTTCGATATCGAACGCCTTGGGATCGATCCCGATGAAGTCGAGAATCTGGATGAACCAATTATCCGTCTCAGAGTGGAGGAGTGCTAGGAGATAATCCTCGAGACCAGCTTGGCCCTTGCCGAACTTGGCTGCTGTTCGCATAGAGTCGATGATGACCGCCTTGAGTCGAGGAGATATACCAGCATAGTCACCACCACGATTACCACCCTCGAGTTGGAACGGAGGACGAGAGAATAGGTCGATGAGTATAGCATCATTGATCCCAAAGCTACCGAAGAGATCATAGATATTGCCATCCGTGACCTTGGCCATCTGGATGAGGATATCCTCTGGGAGGATTTCTCGATAGCCAAATTGCTTGGCTCGTCATTCGGCGGCGAGCATGATATCGCGATATTGTGTAGTGAATTGGTTGAGCATGAGGTATTGATGGTAAACTTTGTGTGAAGATTATAGAGAAAACAGAGAAAAATCAACTCTATCTATTCCCGTATTGTAGCAGGAGTTGAATGAAATGGAAACAATTTTTCCTTGCGAAATATATGAAATAATGAGAGAGTATAATTTACTTTTGAGATGAGATGATTACACTGATATATGAAAATCATAATTCTTCCTTTTATTTTAAAATCTTAAGTACTCGAGATCTACCCAACAACATAAGTAGATCCTATATACTTCAGGATGATAAGACAAAATAACTATTCATTTGTATGCAAAAAATACTCCTCATAGAAGATGATACTGGTATCATAACTCCTCTAAGAATATACATCGAACAGTCTGGATACTCTATCATAGTATGTCAAGATGGTAATCTCGCACTCGATATATTCACGACCGAGAAACCAACTCTCATAATACTCGATATCAATCTCCCTGGCAAAAATGGAATCGAAATCTGTGAAGCGATCAGAGCTATATCAGAAACACCGATAATCATACTTTCCGCTCGCGAGAGTGAAGATGACAAAGTGATGCTCCTCGGACTCGGTGCAGATGACTATGTATCGAAACCATTTTCCCCCCGAGAACTCATGGCTCGTATCGCAACCATCATCAAGCGGATCGAAAGTCGCAAAAAACTAAAAACCAACAAAACACTCACTCTCGGAAATATCTCTATCGACGCCAAAAACTTTGTCGTGACAGTCGGAGGCGATGAAATCAAACTCACCAAAACAGAATTTGCTATACTCGAATACTTCGCAAAAAATACAGATAGTGTCATCAAGCGAGAGTCTCTTATGAAGGATATCATCGGATATGAGAACTATCTCTATGACAGGACGATCGATACTCATGTGAAAAATCTCAGGAAAAAAATCGGAGAAAGTATAGAAATCGAGACGATCCGTGGTATCGGATATAGGACTCATATTGTATAATAAATCAATTATGGTTACATAATTGTACTATTTTATAGGATTTGTGACTTCGAGTTGCGAATCCTCTTTGTTTCTATAGAATACAAATACTTTTTTGGTATCTTTATTTTGAATTCGTACTATGCTATCTCTCCACTGACCTCAATACCTCTCTGGTAGCGTAGATATCTCAGGCTCCAAAAACGCCGCCCTCCCACTCATCGCCTGTGGCCTCTTTTTTGAAGAATTTACTCTCCATAATGTCCCTCGTATTGGTGATGTTTTGACATTTCTCGAAATTATCAAGTCTCTAGGCGTAGTAGTCACATTTGTATGAAGTACTCTCACACTCGATACAAGAGCCATGAGCATGGAGCATCTCAATACTGATCTCGTAAAAAAAATAAGAGTCGGTATATTTCTATTTCCAGCCCTACTCAAGCGATTCCGTACCCTAGAGATACCCTATCCTGGAGGATGTAATATCGGCAAGCGACCGATCGATGAACATATTCGTGGATTCGAGGCATTCGGCTATGTGAATGAATGAACTGGTGAGATGTTGCATTTTTCGGGCAATTATAGTACTACTAATGTATGTATATCAGCAGGATTCGCTGTGACTGCTACTGAAAATATTCTCATGATAGGAGCGTTCCGCTCGGGTCGTACCACTATAGAACTCGCAGCAATGGAACCACATGTGATGAATATGATAGAGTTCCTCAGATCTCTCGGTATCACTATATCCGTATCACACGATCATACGATCACAGTAGACGGTATCAAGCATGCACCAGAACAAGCAGAGGCAACAGTGATACATGACTATATCGAGAGTGGTACATTCATCATACTCGCAGCACTGACGGCTCGAGATCATATCGTGATCCATCATGCGAGGATCCGTGATCTCAGATTCTTCATAGCGAAGTGCCGAGAGGCATGAGTCAAGCTCGATCTCGATGAATCCAATGATACTATCACAGTATATAATTCTCGAGATTCACTCAAGTCTCTACACTTCCAAACCAATATCTATCCAGGATTCCCGACAGATCTCCAGTCCCCTTTTTCACTCCTCCTCACCCAAGCAGAGTGAGTATCACGGGTACATGAGGTACTATTTGAGTGACGACTCAACTGGTTGGTCGAGATCGAGAAAATGAAGGGGCATATTGCTATCATGAATCCGCATGAGGCTCTCATATTCGGACATACTCCCCTCAAGTGAGCTATGGTGTCATCATGGGATCTGAGGGCCTGAGTAACGATGATCCTCGCTGGGATGATCGCAAGCTGAGAGACCATGATAACTAATGTAGAATATATCGAACGAGGATATGAGGATATCATCGGGAAAATCGCGAAGCTCGGTGGAAAAATAGAAACTGTATAAAAACTATTTATGTGATATTGAGACCACCTACCGTCTGGTGGGCAACATAACAAAAAACCACTCACGAGGTGACAGATCAAAAAACTCCAACAAGCATATGCGACTGCTGGAGAAATATCCGAATCCGTGAAGAATATCGAAGAGAAAGAACAAGAAACTACACAGAGAGAAGTGCAGGATGTATTGAATATGATATTCTAATTTATTTCCTGATATTCTCTATCCATCTCACACTAGCCCATGCCACTAGGAGTGATAAGGCTATAGTAGCCATACTGAATATACTCCAGTCAGTGAATGAAGTATATACTTGATGAAATATGGTCATGAGGAGTATACTAATAATGAGTCCATGCCAGAGGTAGAGGCTATAGGAGATACCCGCAATCCAAGTGAAGAATCGATTATCTATCCAGATGCCACAAAATCTCGAATAAATGAGAGCGTATATAGCGATCGCCCAGAGTCCTGGAATGATTGGAAATCTATATGGACTCATCGGATAAGAATACGCGAGATCTGGAGCTCATCTGATGATCCAGAGGTATGAGAATATAGATACTATTGAGGTAACAAAAATAACATCCCAAATAATATGTTTCGTCATATTACGATATCCGGTGATGAGTCCACCGATGACAATCCCCATGATCGAGTAAAGTGCGAATATGAACGGACTATAGTGAGGAAACCAGACACTGAGTATCCCATCTCATGGTATCCATGGGAGCGATACCCATATTCAGTGAAGTGAGAGAAATATACAAATATAAGCAATTATTGAACTATATATGTATTTTTTTTGTATATGAGCTAATCCGATCATCATAGCAACCGTGAATACATATCCCATCATATCATATCCGATAAACCAGAGTGGTCAGTTGACAGATGTCGGGAAAAATATAGTCGGTGATACCCAATTGAGAAAAGTGAAGCCAGATAAAAGTTGAGGTAGACTACTCAAACTAAAACCTGATATGTATATGCCCCAGACGAATGAAGCAGTCAGTACTACATAATATGCAGGAGCAATACGCCACCACCTATCTATGATGACTTTGCGAATATCAGGTTTCTTTTCGTCATGGAGGATATATCCCCAATATCCTAGGGAACGCAAGAGTCCTGTGAGGATAAAAAAAACTGCAACTACCACTGGCAACATATTAAAAAACTCATAGAGAGCCCAATCCCAGTCTGCGAGACCCTGTATTGGTCTGATCTGTTGGAGATGATACAATACGATGATGAGTGCGATGATACCACGCAGTCCTGAGATACCATTGAGTTTTTGCATATCTGGATTGTATAGAGCGACTCATTTTTTGCAACTCTAGCTCGACTTATTCAGGGTTTTCTATAGAATTCAGGAGAATATAATATTCTACTATGACTCCATTTGCTGATATCCTCGCGTCGCTCAATACTCAGCAACGAGAAGCTGTAGAAACTATATATGGACCAGTCCTCGTGATCGCCTGACCAGGGAGTGGAAAAACTCAGATCCTCGGAGCTCGTATCGCGAATATACTCAAGGAAACCGACTATCTCCCATCCAATATCCTCTGTCTCACCTTCACAGACAACGCTGCTCGCAATATGCGTGATCGTCTCGCTCGTATGATCGGGCCTGATGCCTACCGTGTAGCAATCCATACATTCCACAGCTTCGGCAATGAGATACTCGCCCGGTATAGATATCTATTTCGTGAATATAGCGACTCAGGAACGATAGATATAGTGACGGCATCTCGTATCCTCGATGAGATACTCGCTCCTCTCGCCTGGAACGATCCATACAAGCCAGGTATGAGAGCCTGAGAAACCATCCAGGACATCCTCGGGCGTATCTGAGATCTCAAAAAATGAGGCATCACACCAACTCTCTATCGTATGATCCTCGAGATGAATCGTCGAACCATCGATGGGCTCGCACCTATTCTCCAGAGTCATTTTGAGCAAATAGACGCCCTAGGTCAGAAGAAAGATGAGAAACTGCAAAAGATCGCCATATTCAAAAATATTACTAATATAGTTCAACAATTGTCCGAAAATGAGAGTATAGGCGGATATGACTCACTCCTCCATACTATACAACTCTGACTCGATGAAGCCTGGTTAGAATATGATGATGAGCCGAGTACCAAGTTCCTCACCGCCTGGAAAAATAGCTGGACAGACAAGAACTACCAATGAGATCGTATCTGGAAAGAGTCGGAGAAGCTCAAAAAACAACTCTCGCTTGCAAATATCTATGAGATATACCAATCCCGTCTCGAATCAGAGTGACTCGTAGACTTCTCTGATATGATATTGAGAGCTATCGAGCTCGTCGAGCGAGATCCGATGATCCAGGCGAACCTAGCAGAACAATACCAGTTTATCCTCATCGATGAGTTCCAGGATACCAACGAAGCACAGATGCGACTCGTGAACTCGATACTCTCAGTAGACAGTGAGAATCCCAATATATTCGCCGTTGGAGATGATGATCAATCCATCTACAAGTTCCAATGAGCCAATGTCAAAAATATCCGAGACTTCCATGATAGATATACAGATACTCGACTCATCATCTTGGGTACGAACTATCGATCTACCAGTGAGATCATCGAGTCTAGTCGAGCAGTTATAGTATCTCAACAGTCCGATATATCAACTATATTCCCATGAACTAGCAAGGATTTCCAGTCAAATAGCGGCCAATGAGAATGAGTACACCAATATAGATACAATACTGAGCTCCATGAGCTCTCTGCTATCATCTCAGATATAGAGATAAAGATAGCATCTGGAATACAACCTCAGGATATCGCAGTCATCGTGAAAAAGAATAAATCCCTCGAAACTCTCGCCAAGTGACTCCTCGGAATATGAATACCAGTCAGTATGAGCAAATCTGAGTCTATCTGGGAAGATGAGATCATCATGCTCATCACGAATATACTGAAATATCTCAACTCACTCTGTACCAATCAGGAACTCAAAGAAGTCCTCGTCGATATCCTCACTCACCCGTGTTGGAATATCTCTCGTCTAACTCTCTGGCAAGTCTCTCGTGATATCTATCATAGTCGCAAGGCTGAAAACAAGAGCTGGATAGAACAACTCTCGAGTCACGAGACACCTGAGATCCGAGATCTCGGATACTTCCTGAAGGAACTCTCCAATATGAGTGAATATAGTCGTCTCGAGGATCTCATAGATGCTATCACCGGTGCATCATCACTTATACTCCCAGATGAACATGATGAGGACAGTAGATCGAATCCACTACAGATATCGATGCTCTGAGGCGAGAAGAGGGACTTCGTTTCACCTATTTATACTCACTTTTTCGGACAATTATCGAACTCTAATAGTACAATATCGGAACAATATCAACTGAAAGCGAGATCTCTCGCCAATATAGCAAAACTGACCAATGAGATCCGCAACTACAAGAAACAAAAACCACTCCTGATGCTGAGAGACGCAATCGAGCTCATTTCCATGATCGAGAAATACGATATCCGTATCGAGACATCGCATCTCATCGGAAATGAGCAGGCTGCTGTCAATCTCATCACCGTCCACAAGGCGAAGTGACTCGAGTGGGATAATGTGTATGTACCATTTCTCACAAAACGTGAATACAAGCTCGGCAAAATATCTGGGGCTACATTGCCAAAAAATCTTCCCCTCGAAGCCGACAAAGACGACGATGCTGATATCGAACGGCTCGTCTATACGGGATATACTCGAGCTCGGCACACTCTGAATGTGAGCTACTCAGTGATGAGTATGGATGAACGGGTAAATGAACCACTCCCATGTATTGGATCAGAGATGAATGAATGGGTAGAGCAAGCTGATATCACACCGATGAGTCTAGCGGACAATCTCGAGAACGCTAGCCAATCCCTCTGGAGTCTCCCCTACGATACTCAGGAAGAGGCATTTCTCCAAGATAGGGTCGACAAGCAGTTTATCATGAGTGCGACCGCATTGCAGAACTTCCTCGATATCAGCTCAGGTGGTCCGACTCACTTCGTAGCGAACAATATTCTCAGATTCCCCGGGGCAAAGAATATAGCAGGATGCTACGGGTCTGCGATGCATACCGCTCTCGAGATATTTTTCACGGATTACAAAACAAATAACTCATACAAAAAAGAAATCCTCTACACTGAGTTCGAGAAAAGTCTCCGAAAAGAAGGATTCGAGAAACCAATCGAGGATACCTGGCTCGCCAAGTGACGAGAAAACCTCGAAGCACTCTATAGTGAACTCGTCGGCAAACCCTATGGTGAACTCACTCTGGAGAAGGACTTCCGTACTGAGTGAGGTGGAGTCTGGCTAGGTGATATACAACTCACGGGCAAGATCGATCGCATCGAGCGACTCGCCGATGATACTCTCATCATCACAGATTACAAGACAGGTGGATGATTCGATAGCTTTGACGGCAAGTGAGCCGACTATGCTCGGGTGAAACAGTGGAAATATCGACTCCAACTCGCCTTCTATGCGATCCTGTTCGAGCTCTCACCTCGCTATAGAGCGTTCCCTCGTCGCCAGTTCGAGCTCTTTTTCATAGAAAAAAACCATGACGAAGACCGGTTCCACCGAGTGACTGAATATATCCACGAGGGAGAGATCGAGCGGACCAAGTCCCTCATCCGAGCCGTCACCGAGTGCATCCGTACACTGCGGTTTCCTGATGTGAGCAAGTATCCTGCGACTATTGAGGGGATCAGACAGTTTGAGGAGGATCTTTTGAATTGACAAATATAGATAATTCGTATTATTTATAATACTTAAAAATCTATTTATGCTTCTCACTACTGACGACTGTTATAGCCGAATAGTTACTCTATCTCTCTGAGATCTCTATCATGGTGCCTCAAAACTCGAAAGAACGGGTTGGATAAAAAGAAACATCCCAAATCCTGAGACTCTCGATCAACATCAGATATGAGCAGCCTTGATGATCACTCAACAATTCAAGAGAGAAGTAGAAAAATTGCAAATCAACATCCTCGCAACACAAGATACTCTCCTGATCCATGATCTCGCTGAACCTGATCATCGGGTATGAGATATCACTCCTCATTGTGGCATATCACATGAGGCAAAGCGAGAAATAGAAGAAAAAGTAATACGCGAAATACTCTCGGACAAACCATATCTATTGAAACTCTGGCTCGACTATGAAGACGGCAGGACTCCTGAATGAAGATTCGCAATGGAAATAGACAAGCTACAAGCAATAGAAAAAGCGAGATATTATGAAGATCTCCACGGTATACCATGACTTACTGAAGAATTTTTTACCTATTCAGTCATAAAAAAGAATCAAATATATACAGATTTTTTAGTTCGATATGCTATAGATTTGCAAGAAAATAAACCAAGATAATTTTCTAATATCTACTTCCTCCAGTTCCTCGCAATTCCCCACCACACCAGTCACCATATAGCTCCTGAGAGATGTCCGACGAGTGAGATACCTGGGACGAGTCCGATACCGATATTGATGGCGAGCATCGCGAGGATCTGAGGTGCCATCGGATGACGAGTTGTATAGAGGTCGATCCAGAGATAGGATAGTATAGCCATACAGAACCCTGATATCCCGATCGTCAGACTCTGTGGTACAGATATGATGAGAGCTCATGCTACGACGATCGTAGTAGAGATGAAGAACCAGGTATAGCGATCCCGTGACATACGAGCCTCGAGCTCTGGTCATGCTGTATATAGAAAGTAGCTATTGGCGAGGAGATGGATGATACCTCAGTGGAGGAACTGAAATAGACAGATCTGTACTATGAGTGACACATAGTTCCCTGTCATGTAGTAGTAACCATTCATCCCGTAGAGACTCACGAACTGTGGAAAAGCGAATCCAATCATCGAGATGACTACAGAGATGAGGATGAGGAGATGCGAGAGTGATCTCTGAGGGAAAAAAGGAAACATAAAAAAATCTCAAGAATATAATACTTGAGATTTTATGAGTTTTTTTCGAGATTGCAATTATTTACGGAGATCGAGCTTGCCGATGAGATCAGCATATCGAGCTTCGTCTTTTCGCTTGAGATAGTCGAGGAGCTTGCGTCGTTTTGCTACCATCATGACGATACCACGGCGAGAGTGATTATCTTGTTTGTGGATTTCGAGGTGATTCTTGAGTGATTCGATACGAGATGTAAGGATCGCAACTTGGACTTCTGGAGATCCAGTGTCACCTTTTTTTGTTGCATACTGCTCCATGAGAGCTTTTTTGACTGCGTGTTCCATAGTATGTGGAGAAAAGTATCTGAGAGTAAATAGTGTCAGACCCGCAGATACACGAGTAGAGACAGATGGAGTATAGGTGAAAAGGGATGAAAAGCAAATTTTTCTACAATGTCTGACGTAATGCCGTAATATTGAAGGCATAATCCATCATGGTCGAACCGAGGATACCGAGGTATCCCGTGTATCCATTGATTTCGATTTTTTTCACGATCATCGTCGATGACTCCAGTTCTGGGATGACACTCTCTTCGCCGATAAATGCTGATACCCGAGGGCCGATATCGAGTGACTGAAGATAGTCGATGAATTGATGTTTATTCTCAAGACACTTGATGACCTGATACATCTCCTCGCCGAGAGCTCCATGATGACGCTCGAGATAGTTCGAGAGTCCAAGATAGTAAGAGGTTCCGAGTGACGGGATACAGGCGAATGTGATCTCTCCTGTCGTCTTCGTCAGACGAGCAACGAGCCCATAGAGAACATCATCTATACGATTTTGTTCCAGCTTGGCACTCAGAGTCTGTTCTGCCTCGATGAAAACACCTGGCATCGTCTCCATCAAGTAGTCAACAAAAACTCGTAGTCCCCTATTGGTCGGGAGTCTACCCGCTGAATTATACGGTTGGAATATGAGTCCCATATCCTCGAGTGATGCCATATCGTTGCGGATGGTCGCACTCGATACTTGCATATCATACTTTGAGAGGAGGTTTTTGGATCCCATGATCTCGCCTGTTTTGAGGTATTCTTCGACGATATGCTTGAGTACTTGTACCTTTCGGTCTTGGATTTTTGGCATATTAGCTGATTATCTGACCATGAAAAAGTGATCCCTTTCGACTCGTGAGCTCAACTCGATCACCTGATTTTACTCCATCGATATCGACGAGATAGTCCACTCCATCGAGAACTACTTTGTAGTCTTCTCCGACTTTTTTGACCTTGCGTTTTTCACCGAGATAGGTATCGAGTCACTGGAGATGTTCGCTCACCTGTCATATGAGAATACGAGGCAGATAATATGAAGCAACGAGGGTAACAAGAGCAAACACGATCCCCTGACTGATAGTCACTCAGGTCAATCCCATATACCAGACATAGAGGGCAGTAAGAAAACCAGCAAATGATATCGCAAGACCGTAGAATGTGACGGTAAGCATCTCGATAATGAGAAATACGATACCAACTCCGATCCAAAAAAGTGTAAGTGAAGACATACGAGAAAAGATTAAGAATTATTTCCCACCACCAAATATCTTTGATACTCAAGCTAAAATGTCACTATCAAGAATGAACTTGGTATTATTACCGAGTGCTGATTGTATAGTCGCGAGCTGCTCTTTGACAACTGCATTCCCAGTGAAGAACTGTTGGGCAGCGACTGCATTGAGCTCAAGTGCTTTTGCATTGGCCTCAGCGATAGCGACTTTTGCATTGGCCTCTCATTGAGCTTGGAGTATTTGAGATTCTTTTTGTCACTCAGCCTGGAGGATCTTCGATTGCTTGTCTGCCTCAGCCTGTGTGATCATCGCTACCTTATATCCCTCTGCTGCTGTGATTTTGGCACTTTTTTCACTCTGTGCATTTTTGATCATATTCATCATCTCTTGGACACTTGCTGGTGGTTCGAGTTTTTTGATTTCGACACGCATTACTTTTACTCCCCATTTCCCGGTCTCACGATCGAGTGACTCGAGGAGTCTCGCATTGATGGTATCACGATTCGAGAGGGTATCATTGAGTTCCATAGTTCCGAGGACACTACGCAGGTTGGTTTGTGCAAGTGATACGACCGCAACAAATACATTGTTGATATCGTATGTAGCCTTATATGGGTCAGTAACCTGAGCATAGACGATCCCATCGACTGTCACAGCTACATTGTCCTTGGTGATGATCTGTTGTTCAGGAACATTGATAACTTGTTCTCGGATATCCACCTTGCGGACAGATTGTACACCAGGTATGAGAAAAAATATACCAGGGCCCACGGTATCAGTATAGCGACCGAGGAACTCTCGGAGCCCAACCTCTCCCTGGGTGATCTTGCGGACAAAAAATGGTATCAATACGGCAGCAATAACAAGGAGATAAAAGATTTCCATAAAATGAATGAAGTGAAAAAAATAAAATGTTGTACCTCATAAGGGTACTTCTAAACTTCGCAAAGGGCATTTACGAATGCAATGCAATCCTAAGGGACCAAAGGAATCATATCGATTTGCTAAAAAAATAAAAACACTATAATCCTACCGTTTTCATCTCAAAAATCAAAAGATAATTATGACCAAAATAGTAGCAATCGGTGGTGGAGCTGGAACATACAATGTACTCTACGGACTCAAGCGAAATATGGACTACGATATCACTGCTGTCATATCTGTTGCAGATAATGGTGGAACAACAGGTCTTATCAGAGATAAATATGGTATCCTTCCTCCTGGAGATATGCGGAGAGCTATTGCAGCACTCGCCTGAAATACTGAGATTGTGAGACGATTATTTGAATATAGTTTCAAGTGAGAGGAGTGAGTGATAGGATCAAATAAAGTTGGAAATATACTCCTCACGGCTCTCGTAGATATCTGTGGAGGAGATTTTGAGCGAGCTATTGCTACTATGGAGACGATGTTCGATGTCAGGGGACATGTCATACCTGTGACACTCGAGGATGTACATCTCGCTGTCAGATTCGAGGATGGTACTGAGATAGTCGGTGAAAAAAATATCGATATCTCGGATAAGAATCCAGGTGAACGCACTCATAATATCGATCAAGACATTGTAGATGCTTGGCTCATCGGAGAGGGTAATATCAACCCCAGAGCAAAACAAGCGATCATAGATGCTGACTATATCATCATCGGGCCTGGTGATCTCTATACGAGTATCGTACCAAACTTGCTCTCAAAATGAATGAGAGAAGCACTCGGTGCGAGCTGTGCTCATATCATCTATGTATGCAATGCGATGACCAAACGAGGTGAAACAACCAATATGGAGGTCATAGATTTTATCGATACGATAGAAAGGTATATAGATCCAGGCAAGCTCAACTGTGTCATCGTGAATAACGGTATCATCTCAGACGAAGTCATAGTAAAATACAAGATAGAAGAAAACAAAAAACCACTCAAAATCAAAGATCCAACGATATTCGAGTGAAAATGTTATCAGATCATCGAGTGAGATATCGTAAATGATGATGACTACGTCAGACATGATCCAATCAAGCTCTGAAAAATATTAGAAACTATAGTAGAGAATACCACAAGATAATATTGACTATAGTATATAAATATATACTATAAAAATATGTCAGCAGAAAACAAAGAACATGATCACTTCTTGGGAGTATGATCCAATATGGGATTATGGCATTCATTTTGATGATATATCATACCTGCTAATACGCCAAAAAAAGTGAGAGATATACTCTATAGTATGCCTGATCGAACTCCAAAATCATACATGTCAACGAGAGTCTGCGATGCTGTATCGGGAAATTTGATAGAGCTCATACTTTGAGCCCCTTATGCGTGACGATTATCCACAATAGAGGAAGATATCTCTCGACAGACAGACTATGTGATTCATTGACCAAGTTGAGTATTTCAAATAGATTTCACACAAGGAAATACAGGATATAGTCAGAAAATATTACAAAAAAATAGAGATAAAAATCGTATCATAGTACAGGTATCGGGACCTATGCTGCATGGCTATATCAGGCAAATATCTGCAGAACTCAAAAGAGATGCTACTCACACCAGTCGTGACATTGTAGCGAGGCTATACGAAAAGCACAGTAAAACTATACATGCAAATTTTATCCAAAATATGTCAGATACTACGCATCTTTCATGACGATAGAGAGCATTTTATTTGGAATAAAAATTTCTTTTACGAGCGTTTTATTTTCGAGCCATTTTGAGATATCAGGTGTCTCATGAGCATATGTCGAGACCTCATCTTGCATTACACCGTTGAGACCCGTATAGGTACCTCGGAGTTTACCATTGATCTGGATAGCAATAGTCACCTCATCATCCACGAGCATCCACTCATCATAGCCTGTCCACTCTGCATTATAGATAGAGTCTTTTTTTCATAGATTGTTCCACAGCTCCTCGGCCATATGTGGAGCAAATGGGTGGAGCATAATTGAAAACCTCTCACTCCAATCGGTCGCGAACTCAGGATCGTTCGGGATACCCTCATTGAGGAGGATCTGGAGAGCGGAGATCGCCGTGTTGAATTTGTATGATACAATATCTTCACCGACTTTTTTCACAGTCTTGTGGAGGAGTTTCATCGCTCGCATATCGTCCTTGGCCTTGTTCTTGCTCTCGACGATGGTCGAGTACGCCTTGTCGAGGAAGCGACGGACACCGATGATAGCATCAGGATTCCATGGAGCTGCATCAGTAAATGCTGACATACTCATCTCATAGAGACGCAATGTATCCGCACCATACTCTGCCACGATATCATTCGGATTGATGACATTGCCTTTGGATTTGCTCATCTTGTTACCATCTGGTCCGAGGATGAGTCCTACATTGATCAGTTTGTGAAATGGTTCGATCGTTGGGACGACACCGATATCATAGAGCACCTTGTGCCAAAATCGAGCATAGAGAAGATGGAGTACTGCATGTTCAGCACCTCCAACATATTCATCCACATTTTTCCAATAGTCGAGAGCCTCCTTGCCCGCAAGTGTCTCACTATTGTGTGGATCCATATAGCGGAGGTAATACCAACAGCTACCGCCCCATTGTGGCATCGTGTTGGTCTCTCTTTTTCATCTCAGGTTCGATGCGAGTTCCACATTGACCCAGTCAGGTACTGTCGCAAGTGGTGACTGTCCGTCCCCTGCTGGCTCATATTTCTCTACTTGTGGTAGAGTAATAGGCAGACGAGGGTCGATGACGAGCTTGCCCGTGATACCGTCATACACTCGTGAAAATGTCTTGCCTCCAATGATGAGTTTCGTACATCACTCTTCGCAAGTGCAGTTCTTGCATCTCTTCTCTGTCCCCTTTTTATCAAAGATGTATGCAATACTCGGATCTGTTACCTCCGACATATCTGTGATTCGCGGTAGAGTATCAAAATCGTCATGGGCAATATGGATGAGTGGGATCGGTTCCCCCCAGTATCTCTGACGAGAAAATAACCAATCTCGGAGTTTGTAGTTCACTTTCTTGTGTCCGAATCCTTCTGACTCGGCCTTCTCGGAGAAGACTCGGCGAGCCTCGGCGGAGGTGAGTCATGAGAATTCAAAAGAGTTGATTAAAAATCCATCGGAAGTATACCGAAGTAATGGACTTAAAAAATCATTTTTTGATAAAAGATGCCAGAAATCTACTTGGTCTTGCAAAAATGGCTCCCATTCACTTAACTTATTAAACCATTTCTTTTGATCAGCAAGGAAGTTTTTCTCAATAGAATCCTTAAAAATCAGCATATTTTCTTCACCGAGAATCTCTACCCAATTCTTTTCTTTGATATTTTTTTGAATCAAATTGATTAAAATTTCTAATTTGTCACTAGTAAATTCAATACGAATATGTTCGCGATTACTAATTTTACTTGTAGTAATTTCATAAGAAATCTTGTTTTCTATAAGTAACTCTTTAAAGACCTCGGAATTATCCAAAGTTGAAGAAACAATAATTCATCGAAAAATACTTGATCGAATAGATAATCGAATCGGTAGATTATACTTGTTCGCGAACTCAAAATCCCGCTCATCATGTGCTGGAACTGCCATCACCGCACCAGTTCCGTAACTTCCGAGTACATAATCAGCGATCCAGAGTGGGACACTCTCTCAGTTAAAAGGATTCACAACATACGATCCAGTGAATACTCCTGTTTTCTCCTTGCCCTCGTTGGTACGATCGAGATCGGATTGTCCCTTCGCACGCTCGATATACTCTTCGCATGCTACTCGCTGAGTCTCTGTGATGAAGTCCTGAACCTGTGGGTGATCGGGTGCCATGACAGTATAGGTTATACCATAGACCGTATCGACACGAGTCGTGTAGACAGAGATGTATTTGGTTGTATCGTCAGACTTCATCATAAGGAACTCACATCCCTCTGATCGTCCGATCCAGTTTCGCTGCATCTCCTTGATCCCCTCTGGCCAATCGAGTCCATCGAGATCAGACAACAGACGATCTGCATATTCTGTTATTTTCAACACCCATTGTCGGATCGGTCGGCGCTCGACACGAGTCCCACAGCGGTCACAGGTATTGAGGGCTGTCACCTCTTCGTTGGCCAGACCAGTCTTACAGCTCGGACAGTAGTTGATCGGGAGATCTTGTTCGTAGGCGAGTCATCGCTTAAAAAGCTCAAGAAAAATCCACTGCGTCCAACGATAATACTCAGGGTCGGTTGTATCGACCACACGATCCCAGTCGTACGAAAATCCAAGTGATTGGAGTTGCTCGGTGAATACTCAGATATTTGCATGCGTAGTGATAGCTGGATGAGTACCCGTCTTGATCGCATAGTTCTCAGCAGGCAGACCAAAAGCATCAAACCCCATCGTATGGAGTACATTGTGTCCTCTTGCATGGTAGTAGCGAGAGACGATATCTGTCGCCGTGTATCCCTTCGGGTGACCGACATGCAATCCTGCTCCTGACGGATATGGAAACATATCGAGGATATATTTTTTGGGTTTTTCACCTCAGTTTATTGTTTTAAAGACCTTATTTTCATTCCAGTATTTTTGCCATTTTTGTTCTATGTTCTGATGATCGTATGCCATATGTATAGGTAAATATTAGGTGGAACTTTGCCTCTCTCCAATATAGGGAAAAGAGAAGAAAAAACAAGAAAAATCCCTCTCAAATACTTGAGAGGGATTTTGAATAACATGACTACGCACCATTCACGAGTGAGATAACCCATTTGACGACTGATCCAGCAAGCCAGATCACGATGATACCGATAACCACTTGGATAAGGATAGTACGACCTTTTTTGACTTTCTCCTCATCACCACCAGCGGTGACGATCTGGAATCCTCCCCAGATACCGTAGCAGACTGCCACGAGAGCGAGGAACATCATAGCACGATCGATGAGTACCTGAACTACATTCTCAGCTGAGGTTGTAGCTGTTCCTTTGATAGTGACTTTATCTTCACCAAATGGGCTCGCGAGAACAGCAGATGCTGTTGAAGCAAAACCGACGAGTGAGTAGAGTCCTTTTTGGATAGTTGTCATAGAAAATAAGTAAGAAAATATAAGTGACACGAGTATCATAGCAAAAGTTTTATCTTTTGTCAAAAAAATCACTCTTTTTTTAAGAAGAATGATTTTTCATTTTAAAGCTATAACCGAAAGAGTGTAATTCACATGGACCAAATGTGACTCGATTGTTAGGAACTATACAGCTGTAGCTACCTCATCGATCTCTACAGTCCGAGGAGCTGTAGTAGGAGCAGATGATACACGTACCTCGAGTACGTATGGCAGGAGTGCCATATATCGAGCTCGTTTGACTGCGACTGCGAGTTTCTTTTGATTGCGGAGACTCGTACCTGAGTAGTACCGTGGGATGATACGGTTGAACTTTGTCAGGTATTTTTTGAGGAATACCGTATCTTTGTAGTCGATGTGAGTCACACCAGCTTCATCGATAGGGCACACCTTCTTTTTAGCGACTGCCATAGTAGGATGGGTTAGAGATTAGATTTTTGTAGTATCGAGATCAGAGAAGTCATCAAAATGAGCAACTTCTGCAACCTCGCTACCAGAGTCAACTCCATCTTCTCTCTTGGAGAGGAATATGAGCTGATCTACGACAACTTCAGTCTTATAGAGCTTCGTACCATCATCTCGATCGATGATACGAGTTTTCAGATGACCCTCTACATATACGAGTTTGCCCTTGGTGAGGAATTGCTCAGATCGTTCTGCGAGAGGACCCCATGCAACACAATTGGTATACTCAGCATCTGAGAGGGATTCTCCAGTTGGGCTTTTGTAGTATCTATTGGTAGCTACGGTAAAGGTGGCAATTTTTTTGTCGGCGGTAGTAGTTTTGATGAATGGATCCTTGGTAATATTACCAATGAGGATAACCTTGTTGATTGTACGCATGAGCGAAAATATTAGAGATTACTCATCTATTCGAGAGAACATAAATCTCCAAATGCTAGTTTTGATGTTGAACGTATTCGTGATATGAATCCAGTCTCCACCTTCACGATCGAGTGTATAGAGGAGATAGTATCCTACCTGTGAACCGTGTATGCGGTATGCGAGTTGTCGCTCGCCTGGATGATCTGCTGCGGCGATAGTAGCACCAGTAGCCTTGATCTCGGTCTCGATCTCTGATATGAGTGTATCACGATCAGTATCTGAAAGCCCGGAATCAAGTATCATCATGAGTTCGTATTGTCTCATAGTTCCTGTGGGTTAGTATCTTTTTATGACCAGTAAAAAGAAGGAAAATAAAATGCATATAAAAAATGCAATGGCAGTATAGACGGAAGTTATCAAAAAGCAACACTTTTTTCGAGTAAAAATAATGCCTTGGCAAGGAAAAGAATTTGCCAAAAAAAATGAACTCTGTTAGGATATCTCTATGACCAAGAAAACAGCTCCAACATCTGCAAAAAAATCGCAAAAACTCACATCACTCTTCGGTACTGCAAGCGAGGTAGAGGTGAGTAAAAAGCTGGTGAGTAAACTCCTACAATACAATATGAAGTATGAAGAAATAACAAAAGTAATCCTCTCTCATTCGGAGAGAGCATTTCTCGATGCTCGTCTCATCACGCTCCAGGAGTACTATGGTGATCTCCAATGAGCCAAAAAGAGTGAAGTCGAAGATTTTCTCTCATCGATTCCAGCATTTGAGCTGCATATCAACTAAACATAGATTATAAAAAATCTATCTCAAATACTTGAGATAGATTTTTTATATTTTGTGAATACGAAAAATTATTTTACGTCCTTGAATGTATAGAGTACATGTTTGCGGAGTTGTTTGTCATACTTCTTGAGCTTGAGCTTCTCACCTGCTGGGAGATTCTTTTTGTTCACAGCGTATACATAGTCTGTGCGTCCACCTTCTGCTGATTTACCAACTTGATATGTACATTTACCTTTTGCCATAATAGAGAACTTAGAATAATTAGAATTTGGGATCTGAGAGCAATCTAGAATCCGAATGTGTGGATTATATAGAAAATTCTATATTTGCAAGTTTTTTTGTCATGAGAAAGAAAAAAGAGTCTGCAAGAGGCCCTCTTCAAATGAGATAGAGAATGCTAGCTTTTCACTGTTCCGTAGAACGAGAAAAAGTGAGAAGTCTCATATTTTGTCCAGCAAAACCTGGAGGATTTAATTTTATCCAAGCAGTTTTCGGAGGAATATCATCTTTGGATCGCCAGATTGGACTGTTTGCGGATTCTATTTTTTTAGTATCTACTGCTACTGGTTTTTCTGTTTTGATCACCACGATTGTCTCCTAATATATGAGGTATCCCTATCTCGACCGCCACTATAGCAATCAAGTGAATGATACCTAAATGAACGGGGTGACGAAGATATAGAAAACACAAACAAAGTCAAGAAAATATTTCTCTTTTTTGCTTTTTTCTCTTTTTTTTGTATAGTCTCGACACTATGATGCAATTAAGATATTTCCTGGTTCTCAGATTCTAAAATATAAGTTCTAAAATATGTTCATCGATGAAGTAAAAATGACGCTCAAAGCAGGTAAGTGAGGTGATGGTATTATCTCTTGGCGTCGTGAGAAATATATCCCAAAGGGAGGACCATTCGGTGGTGATGGTGGTAACGGTGGACATATCGTCCTCGTTGCTACGACACACGAGACTACTCTGGGCAAATTCCGCCATCAGAAAATCATCACTGCAGAAGATGGTGAAAAAGGAGGAACCCAAGAATGTCACGGAGCCACAGCGCCAGTACTCATACTCGAGGTGCCCGTTGGAACGATGGTGACCGATGCGGAGACGGGAGCCATGATCTGTGATCTCACAACTCCGGGACAGAGATTCCAGATCTGTGAAGGTGGCAAGGGATGATTTGGCAACGCTCACTTCCCTTCGAGTACTCGCCAGGCTCCAAATTTTGCTGAGCTATGAGATGCTGGAGATATCCGCGAGGTGAAAATGGAACTGAAGCTCGTCGCTGATGTCGGACTCGTAGGTCTCCCAAATGCTGGGAAATCAACCGTCATACAATCGATCACCAATGTAAAACCAAAAATAGCCGCCTACGCGTTCACGACCCTCATCCCGAATCTCGGTGTGATGGAGTGGAGAGATCGCTCTCTCGTGATCGAGGATGTCCCAGGACTCATCGAGGGTGCGAGTGAAGGAAAGGGTCTCGGATTCCAATTTCTCAAACATATCGACCGATGTCGTATCATCATCCATCTCCTCGACGCCACTCAGGGAGAGGAGGCGATGATAGAGAACTACTGAGTCATCCGAAAGGAACTCGAGAACTGGAACCCAGAGATGGCGCACAAGGACGAGCTCATCATATTCTCAAAGGCAGAGCTCGTAGATAGTGAGCAACTCGAAGAGATGGTACGCATATTCGAGAAATCAACTGGTAAAAAAGTCGATCTCACGATATCCGCTGGTGCCTATATCCGTATCGATGAACTCAAGGATCTCCTCATCCAACGAATACCTGATACACGAGAAGAAGAACTCATCCTCGTCGAGGACGAAGATGGTATCATACAAGATCCTGTTGCGGTTGCAATGACTCTGAGTAGTCCAGATATCCCTCGGTTCTATGATCTCAAGCGACAGAACGATCCAAAACGATGTGTCATCCGAAAACGAGAAGATGGCGACTACGAGATCACGGGTATCCGTATCGAGGAGATCGCTCGTATGACTGATACTCGCTATACTGATGGGGTCAACCGAGTCTATGATGTGATGGAGCGTATGGGTGTTATGCGAAAGTTGAAGCTCCTCATCGCTGACGGACTCACTCGCGAAACTCGATGATTTTTCGAGGGAGAAGAAGACTTCAAGGTACCAGCTGTCTGGGTCGGAGGCAAAAAGTTCTCTCTCGAAGGGCTCATATTCATGAAAGACGAGAGATAGTATAAATAATCCCTGCCGATTTGGCAGGGATTATTTATAGCTAGGCTGTCACGTTATTTTGTTCTTTTTTCATCATATTGATATGACGAATCAGTTCAATTCATTTTTTAGATTTTAGTATTTCCCACTGACTCATATCATCTATATTCACCATTTTGAGAGAACGAAATATTGTTCAACGATCACTATCATGTGTAGCTGACTCTATCCGCATTACTAGTGCTGCACTTTCTTTATTTGAAAACAAAGAAATATTATAGTCGATTTGTGTATCGAGTTCATTATGTCACACTCTATTGACAGCTTCTAGTAGGTCGTGATCACGCAAAAATATTTTACTTTTTCTAAAGTCTCAGTATCAAAATGTCTCATAGCAAAAGATATACGATCTCTCATGGCACCTAATACTCCAGAAGATGCTTTATTAAGACGTGTTACTATTCTCGGTTCTGGTGAAATAGTGGATTCAGGTATTTTTATAGTCATATACTAGTGTTATAAACATATAATGTCATACATTTATTTATCTGTCAATATTTTTGACAATCATCGGGAACTCGATCACGGCAGTGTATATCCGTCGCCATCTCCTGCGTGGTTCCATGATGAGACGATAGAACCACTCGAGTCCAAGTGACTGAAAAACTCGAGGAGCCCGTCGCTGGAGTCAGAGAAGAAAGTCGATCGATGCGCCCACTCAGAGTCATACAACTCGCTGTGCTTTTGGAAGATGAGCAAATATCTCGATGAGTCGCTTTTCTTGTATCTTCATCCCGATACACGAAAATAGGTATGAAATATTATTTGCTATGATGAGCTCCGCGATCTGCTCTGGAGTTTTTTCTCAGTCAAAAACAAGCGTAACATCCAGACTTGGGAATCTCATCTTGAATAGGTTGGGGAGATCTGATTGTATCCGCATCTTCTCTACCTCGAATGGATTGGTCGGCGTCGTGATCCGATAGTTATCGATCATCAGTACTCGCTGTCCCGACTCCTCTGCATATGCAAAGAGATCGCGAGTGAGATCACTCCCCTTGATGAGGTCACCATATTGTACTCTGAGTTTCTTTTTGGCAAAAAGGAGAATAAAACAAGCACGCAAAAATCCAATCTCCTCTTGTATCATGGATCCTACATAGAGTCAGTTGGCATCTGGAGTATTATAGTCTGCCTTTTTGAGGATATCCAAGAACTCCACATCAGAATTCGCACGAACTAGCATCTCAGGATTGGGAGTGAATACGAGTATTTTTTTGATTGGATTTTTGATGGATTCCATGAACTCACTATATCGTCCATTGTAGATGTCGAGTCAGAGGAATTGCATAGTATATTATTTGCGACCAAAATCATCATCATATCTCCGGATATCATCCTCGCCTGTATATGTCCCACACTGTACCTCGACAATCACGAGTGGCCCAGATCCAGTATTGGCGAGACGATGTAGATGCCCCTGAGGGATATGACATCACTCGTTCGGGTGGAACATCCTGAGTTGCTCCGTATGCATGAAGTCTGGATGCCTGAGATCGACCGTCGCCACTCCAGATACTACGACCCAGTGCTCACTACGATGCTCGTGTGACTGGAGCGAGAGCCGATGTCCAGGATTGACGACGAGTTTCTTCACCTTGTAGAGAGGACTATCCTCCATCACATAGTAGACACCCCATGGTCTATTTCCTACTTCGAGGTATCTCCCATCGGTGATATCCTTGGGGAGTGCTGCGAGTTTTTTATCGAGATCAGCCTCATCTGCTTTGCTCTGGACACGCTTGATCATATCAGACGAGTTGTGCGTTTTGGCTCCGAGTCCATCGACGATGCGGACTCACTCAGAGCGAAGCAATACTGCCTCAGGGATCTCAGACGCAAACCGATCTCCTCATTTCGTGAAGATGATCTCACTATATTTACCACTTGCCTTGGCCTCGGCAATGAGATGAGCGAGACTCGCACACACACTCCCATCCTGATCGATAGAGAGGAACGCTCGATCCACTGGCTTGAGTGCCTCTACAACAGCAACTCGGAACTGTTCATCTTGGAACGACTTCACTCACCGCTTCATCTCCGCTTGACGGTCATTGTTGACGATGACCCAGAGCTCATCAGCATGTTCGAGTGAGAGCGAGAGGCACTCGATATGTCCAGGGTGGATCGGATTGGCATACATAGAGGTGATAGCGAGTCGAGTCATATATTTTTGGATTAGAGTTGTAGAGATGATTTTAGTGATTTTTGGAATGCGTCAAGTGAAAAGTCACGAGAGCGAACAATACAGGCATCTGACATCGATTGCCATTCTTCTGTTTTGGTATTTTGGATTACTTCTTTCAGACTCTGGATCCCTGACTCTGAGTCTAGTATCTGTATGAGTTTCCCTGTCTCATTTTCCACTATTGTCTCACGCAGTCCACCCTCATCGACCCCGATCACAGGAGTCCCACAGGCCATACTCTCCACGGGTGACATCCCGAAGTCCTCATCCACGGGAATATAGATCGTCGCAGTAGCTCATTGTATCAGTGATATGAGATCATTATCATTTGGAGACTCTACTGCTCGTATGTTTTTATTATTGCATATTTTCGCATTTATATCATCTTTCATAGGATCATTTTTGCCATATGTGAATATGAGGTGCTGATCTGGCATCCCGAGAAAAGCATCGATAATCAGATCGACACGCTTGGGAGGAGAAAGACGAGCGAAGGAGAGGAAGTATGGAATTTCACAGATTTTTGCTTGTTCCTGTTCTATCATCCTGTTATCCTGTCATCCTGTTATCCTCTTCGGAGCAAAGCAACTCGTATCCGTGGGAGGATAGAGGATCTCACTCTCAAATCCACAAAAAGATAAGAGTCGATCATGAACATTCTGAGAATTGGTAAAAATATGATCCATATTGGCGAGTTGTCGAGTATAGTTCGTCGCTTCTCGATCGAGTATCATATCTGCAAGACTATGGAGCCACTTGGGGAATTTCGACATATATCGATGGCGAAAATCAAAAATATACCTCGGAGGGGTATGACAATAATAGATCTTGCGAGTATCTATACCTATATTCGTAACTGCATCGAGACAATTTCCCGAAAATATTACTATATCATATTCGGATAGGAATTTGGTTTTATAGAGAAATCGAGACTTGAGGACTGCATGTCTGAGTCCTTTCATAAATATGGGATTCCCGAGTGAGATCATCTTGCCCGTGAATCCCAGCTCTCGTGGACCAAAACTCCCACTCGAGAAAAATCCAGATATCAGATCTGCACCGATTGCCTCGGCCATGAGTGTCACGAGTCGCTCTCCTCCACCACGATAGAGGAAAGCATCATGGAGGATGGCGATCTTGGGTTTTTTATCAGTCATGAGAAAAGAATATTGAAAAAAGATAAGAAAACAATAGAATTTGGAGAAAAATGAAAACACCTCACATCGCCATCATCTGTGACTGGCTCATCGACTTCTGATGAGCTGAGCTCGTGATCTCGCACCTTCTGGAGACTTTTCCTGATGCCGATATCTATACGAGCGTCTGCTATATGGATCATCCGATGCTAGAGTGAAGAAATATATATACGAGCTGGCTCCAGCGAGTTCCATTTTTTAACCGCAGACACAAGCTCGCAGGGGTATTGCGTCCATGGGCTTTTCGCTCTTTTGATTTGTCGGGATATGATATCATCATCTCATCGAGTAGTGCAGAGGCCAAAAATGCTGGATATAGCAAACGAGGAAAAGATACAAAACACTTCTGCTATTGTCACACTCCGACTCGCTACTATTGGAGTCACTACGAGGAGTATCGTAACATGATGGAGTTTGGATTTTTCAACGCATTAGCTCGGTTAGTCCTCGATAGACTGATCGGATGGTTGAGAAAATTGGATTATGAAGCGGCTCAACGGGTGGATTTTTTCATCGCGAATTCGAAAAATACGCAAGAGAGAATAGTAAAATACTATAATAGAGAGAGTGAGGTGATATATCCGGGAGTAAATATCCCAGTGATACCAACAGCATGAGAAAAATGAGATTACTACATCGGAATTGGTCGATGTATCCCGTATAAGCGATTTGATCTCCTTGTCGATGCATTCAATACAAATGGTCGCAGACTCGTCCTCTGCACGGCCACCGATACTCACCTATTTAGGGAGTTGCGATCTAAGTCTAATTCCAATATAGAATGGAAATATCGAGTATCCAATGATGAAAAAGATGAACTGATGAAATGAGCAAAAGCATTTCTTTTTCCTCCACTTGAAGACTTCGGTCTCGTACCGATCGAGGCGATGGCGATAGGGACTCCGGTGATCGCATATGGTAAAGGTGGTGCACTCGAGACGGTGGTGGACGGTGTGACAGGTGTATTTTTCTCACCGCAGACTCCAGAGGCACTGAATCAGACAATAAAACAGTTCGAAAAAATGGAATGGAACTCAGAGAAAATCCGAGAACATGCAGAAAAATTCTCGAAGAAAATATTTCAGGAAGGTATCCAAGAATTCATAAAAAATCATGCAAAATAAACCACTCATATCTATACTCATCGTCGCGTACAATCCAGGAGAATATCTCAGGAAGACGCTCGAGAGTTGCATTGAACAAACCTATGAGAATACAGAGATTCTCATACTGGATAATGCCTCGAGTGAGGATATATCGCAATACTTTCCCGAGAGTGAGAAAATCAGACTCATCAAAAGTACTACCAATCTCGGGCCATACAATGGCCTCAATATCCTACTAGAACAAGCTAAGTGAAACTATATCGCAATCCAGGATCACGACGATATCTGGCACACAGAAAAACTCGAGAGACAAATGGAATTTCTCGAGTCGCATCCAAAATATATCGGCTGTGGAACGAATACGATCATGTACTACGAGGCCGACCAGAAATACTTCGAATATTTCCTAGATACTCCAAACTACTATACGATCCATCCATCTCTCGTATTCAGGAACGATGGCAAGTTCCGATATGATACGAGTGGAACTGAATATATGTGTGATGCCTGGAGTCTGAAAAATAATCTCTGTCACAGAGAAAAAAAGATCTATAATCTCAGTGATCCACTCACGCTCCATCTCATCAAAAAAACGAGTGGGAACTATAGCTATCGCTGGCATCGTCTCACTTGGAATAGTATCAGTAGGGTCTATCAGCTACACCCATTTCTCTATGCGACTCTGACAATTAGTTGGGAAATAAAACGAAAGATAACTTATCCAATATTGTGTCTACTATGACTCGGAGACTGGATCAATCCGATCGAGCGCTTCCCCTTTCGAATAATGGGAAAACAAATAAAAACCACCCAAGGAGATGAGTGGTGGAAGGGTTTTGTTGGGTAAGTTTTATTTGTGACAACGGATAATAAGGGCAAAGTCGAGATCTGCTGGATTATTCACAAGGAGTGGCTTGTGATCGATAATCTCAAAATTGACTGCAATATTGCGATTGCACCAGTTAACGATATCGATAACATCTTGTTCTAGGAATACATGGTAATGGAAAGACTCGATTGTTTTCTGTAGGTATCTTGCCTCTTTTTCAAATGCAACAGGATCAGCTGGACTCATATAAATATGTTCTCTAAAGTGTTCTAGGTCTCGTTCAGATGAGGGATCTCTATAGTCATCTACCATATGTGAGAGTGGTGTTCGTGTTCGAAACTGATCTCCTGTTCTTGTTTTCTCAGGAACTGTGAGATAGATGATTGCTTGATCTCGACATACGCGATAAAACTCCTCAAGTCCTCCGATAGGATTTGGAAGATGCTCGAATACATGACTCGCGATGAGAAAATCCTGACTATCCGTAGGAATCGAGTGGAGATCATCTGCAGGACATACATACTCCACATCCACAAGTTTGAAACTCGCAAGTGCTGGATACGCTTCAATGAGATCCTTAGTCGACTTGTAGTCACTATAGCGAACTTCTGCAACTTTTTTATTAAAAGGAAATGGATTCATCAGAGCTCAGATCTCTACTCATTTTCACTTGAGATATTTGTATGAGAGATTTTTCTTATAGTGGACTACTATGAGATAGTACCAACCATTGATCGCTATACGGAATATACCATTGCGTTGTATGTAATAGAGTGCTTTTGCGAGAGTATTTTTCATAGGAATTTTGAGAAAATAATTATTTACTAATGGACTGAATAATCTGCTTGATTCTGAAAAATATCCGAGGAAATCTATCAGCAATGAACCGAGTTGGACTCACAAGTGCGATGCAGTATATCAATACTCGAGCAAATTGCAATTCATGAGAGAGAGCAGTCCGAAATAGTTGTAATGATCGACAATATTGTCGTTGGATGATGAGATTGAGTGAGGCAAAGAAATATATATTTGCATATTGTTTCTCTCTATATTCTATAGGAATATATCTATCTACTACCTGAATGAGGAGTCCTATCATACGATTTTGATCTTTGGAGATATTGTTCGCATGCATCCTATAGGCAAACACAGGATCGAGAATATAGGAGAATTGTTCACGAGAGGTAAGATACTGGAATATCCGAATATTGAGTACCCAGTCATTGGACTGACAGAGAGGATCGAATCAGCCAAGGCGATCGAAGAAATCCCGCCGCATAACACTACAAGATACGGATAGCATTGGAATAGTGGTATAGAGTTTCTTTTGAATGTTATCTATCGATCACTCGAGCAATTTTACCATATGTGATTGGATAGAGAGTCCATTTTTTCACCTTTCATAAAATACCCCATTTCCATAGACGACCTGGAGTTCTGTATTATTTTCGAGTAGCTTTATCTTGCTCTCGAGTCCAGATGCGATGAGGAAATCATCAGAATCGAGAAAAGTGATATATCTCCCATGAGAATGTTCTACTGCCCTGTTATAGCTCCCAGCGGGTCAGAGATTCTCTATATTTTGGATCAGTTGTATATTTTCCTGCGGATACTTTGTGATCAGGTCTCGCATGACATGGACTGTACTATCACTCGAGCAATCATCAACTACGATAATCTCTCTATCGAGAGTTGATTCAAACTGAAAAATACTCAAGAGACACTCTGAAATATAGGATTCCACATTGTAGGCAGCAATACAAATGGAGAGAGTTGGAGTCATTATCTTTTTATGATTTTAAGGATGTAGAGTGAAAGTTTTTTTGGAAGAAAAACATAAGGTATTTTTAATAACATTATAGTTATGAAATGAGGATATTTGTCTTTAAATTTCCAGGTTAATTCAAGTGACATTCTTTTTTGTTTTCATTCATTTTTTTTACTCACACCATTTGGATTAATTCGATAAGAAAGAAATTCATCAGGAAGATTTGAGAATTTATATTTTGTACCTATTCGCATCCAGAGCTCATAATCTTCTACAAAATTCCACTCTGGATCATAAACTCATACATTATTTAAGGCATCACTTCGGATAAGCACTGAGGCATGTGCAAATTGCGAATCTTTGAGAATATTATTTCGTATTTCTTCATCAGAGATTCGTACATGAATAGATTCAAGGATATTTCCATCCTCATCTATTGTCCGTAAACCTGTGCCTAAAAGTCCATACATGGGATTTGCCTCCATAAATTGAACTTGTTTCTCAAGTTTCAGTGGACTACACCATATATCATCATCATCAATACGAGCAATATATTTTCAAACTGCACTCTTAATTCAATAATTGAGAGTATGAGTAAGTTTCATATTTTTTTCATTTCGGATCAATACAATTCTCGGATCTGATTTCAATAATTCGGCAATTTCACTCAATGTTGAATTCGTAGAACAATCATCTAATATAATAAGTTCAAAATTTTGATAAGATTGAGAAAGCACTGACTCTATTGATTGAATAATCCAATCTTTTTTAGGATTATATGTTGGTAACACTATCGAAATAAGTGGAGTAGTCATAATTTTATTAGAAAATATTTTATAATTCCATGCTGTTTGGATACTTTCAGTAATTGGAATACTTGATTGCCACGAAAGCAACTTATATGCAAGTTGCGTATCTGCAAAAAACTCAGGTAAATCACCATCTCTTCTTGGAAATATCTTTTTTGGTATTGAACGCTGGGTTACTTGCTCTGCAATTTTTATAATCTCAAAAACACTTCTTCACATTCCAGCCCCAATATTGATTGGCTGAAATCAAAATCAAGAATCTCACAAATATTGATACGCAAGTAAGTGGGCTCGTACAAGATCATTAATATCGATGTAGTCTCGTATACATGTTCAGTCTCTCGTATTATAATCATTTCAGAAAATTCAGAGAACTTCCCTTTTTCCCATAGCAACATCTAAAATATATGGAAGAAGATTATTTGGTACTCATTGAGGATTTTCACCAATATATCATGACGAATGTGCTCATATAGGATTAAAATATCGTAATGATATAACATTCCAATTTTGATATTTTACTAAATTTTCTAGAGAATATTCAATAGAGATTTTGATATTCCCATACGGATGTATCGCATGAAGTTTACCATCCTCTTTCCATGGTAATGGATTACTAGAATCATATATACTAGCAGAACTGGAAAATATCAATTTCTTAATATTGAATTCTTCCATCACCTCAAATAATGCTAGTGATCCTGAAAAGTTATTCCTGTAGTACAAAAATGGATTCTGACAACTTTCTCATATTGCTTTATATGAAGCAAAATGAACTACTGCATCAATAGTATTATTGGTAAATATTTCCCTAAGTAACTCGATATCAGCAATATCGCCCGAATGAAATACCGGGGTATATCAGAGTATTTTTCGTATTCCAGAAAGTACATCTTTACTACTATTTGATAAGTTATCAATAATAATAGTAGAATATCCAGCCTGTTCGAACAGGACTACAGCATGTGAACCAATATAGCCAGCTCAACCTGTGATGAGTATAGTTTTTTTGTAAGTACCCTCATTCGATGTCCCATTAAGTGAGTCCATAATTCAAAATATTAATAGAATAGTTATTTTATGAATCAACTACTTATGATCCTTTGTCACAATTTTATACCATTTACCTCTATGAGAAAGTAGGATAGAGTACTCAGAAGAAATACAAATCAATATACTATACATAGGATAAACACTACACTATAGCTATGGAAAAACATCTCTGACCAGTTATTGATGACGAGAGTAAGTACTATAAAATGAATCAGATAGAGTGAAAATGAAATTTTTCCTATAAATTGAAGATATCTATTATTAAATAATACTATTGGCGTATTTTTGATCACCAGAAAAAAACAAGAAAAGGCTAGAGTCATTATGATATTTAAGAATGGCACACTCCATTTTGCTAAAATCATGACTAATGCAAGTAAAGATACTAAAATAGTATACTTATATTTCTGAAAGAAAGTATTAATCCAAAGATGATCCTCATATATATACATATAACATCATACTAAAAACGGGAAAAATTGGATAAGAGGAGATTTATAAATCACAACATATGATGGTCATGCTATAGAAAATAATTTGATAGCAACAAAAGTCGCTATCATGATCATCAGTAAAGCTATGGAAATAATATGGATATGCTTTCTATAAAAATAAATCAGTGGGAGCAGAATGTAAAACCAGACTTCGACAAAGATTGTCCACTCTACTCATACGATACTATCGTATGTATCGCTGAAAAATCCATTGAGGAAAAATATGTGCAATAATACATTTCATATAGTAATTCACGATATATTCTGACTTCAAGGATCAAAAACTCCAGAGGTCGTAAAATATAAAATCAATATTATACTATAGTAGAGTGGTGCTATTCTAAAAAATCTCCTTATAAAAAAGTACTTTATATTGTGTTCTTTTCTGATATCTAGGCTCCTAAACAGAGTATATGCACTCACTAGAAAAAATAATATCACTCAAAATTGTCAGAAACCCATGAGGATTCTCGTATATTCTGATATGGAAGTCCCTGATGCCTGAAATAGAAGTCATGCATGCACAATTAGTACCAAAGTAATAGCTATTCATCTGAGGGAGTCTATATAGTTTAGGGTATTTATTTTCATAGATTTTCCAAAAAGTCAGTTGCCCAATAATGATCGAACCATTTTTTTGCTTCTTGTGTTTGCATAAAAGATTCAATATTTTGAATATATGTATTGTATTCTCTCTCGGTGAGATTCGAGAGAAATTTTTCAAGTATTTGAAAATCTCAGAAATCTCTATAATCTATAAAACAATTCTTGGGAACATAATCAGTGATATTGCTCGCACCCCAGTATATTGGAACAGACTTTGCCTTGAAACTATCCCATATTTTCTCCGTGATATATCCAGGAGTATCGGACATATTTTCGAAGCATATATTATACTTATACTTCGCAAGAGTTCCGATTTTATCATTCACTGATCACCTATAGGATGGATATGGTACAAATCCATATATTTTCTGTTTTGTATTTGGCCTATCCCACCATCTTCCATAGAGATCAAATTCCGAACCTGTTTTTTCTGCGAATCGGATAAATTTTTCTCTCTGCGAATAGAGCTCTGTTTTTCAAAAAGCTACTCTATTTCCATTTATCAAAGTAAGAAACTTTTTCTGAGAAAAGGATATATTTGGAAGTATTCCAGTATCAATAAGTGTATTGTGATGTATAAATTTGAAATATTTTTTATTATCCACAAGATCATCTTTCCAGGTATATACCTTGTCAAAAAAAACATGGAGAATTTTACTATAATTAAATAACGCTACTACTTTCGGTTCATACAAAATAAAATATTTTTTATTTTTTCTATACTGCCAAAGCATCTTGCAGTATCGAATCATATTGAACGGGGAGAGGGTCAGAAAAGAGATAATGAGAAATTCATTCCTATCTTCCCTTAATTCTAAGAGATCTGAAGAAATAGTATTTTCGAATCCATTGATTTTTGCTAATTCTAAAAACGGATTCATAACTTTACCAATTTCCAGATTACGAAAATTGTTATTCTCGAATCTTTCATCCCAAAAAATTGCTATCTTTTGCATATTATAAAGTTCATTAAATTTTTATCCAACTATCTGGTACCACATCAGAATAATCTATACTATCATCCTGAAGCCATCGTTGTGGTGCAAGAACTATTTTTGATGGATTCTTATTTAGCCATGCTCCCCACCATGAGAAGCTACTATTTGCTATGATATTATGCTTACATAGACTCATCAGTCTCATATCCTCATAACTCTGATCACCAGTATTCCAGTCTACATAGTAACTCTGATTATTAGTTTTTATGTTTTCTTTCACCCAATCGATATCATCAGAAAAGAAGAAAAAAATAGGATTCTCAATATGATGCTGAATATGCTCGATAGCTCTCTGATAATACTCAGTAGTACACGTGCCAAGCAGATTATTTGCTCCAATATTTGTGATATAATCTCATCGTCTCACATGGATACTCACAGAATTACTCGATTCAATCATAGTAATATACTCTTTATTTTGAGAAGAGGGATCACCCAGGAATATGAAATTTTCTCGAATTTCTGATTCAAAATCATGAAAATATTTTTCTGATTGAAAAAATCATTCGACATATGTGACATCCCCTATTAAATATTTCTTATCAAAGTGAAACTGTTCCTCTAACATATGATGTTTATTGAGTTTTTTGAAAAATGTCCGTATTCTCAAAACCAAGAAAAAAATATATTTATTTTTAGAGGAGAGCCTCTCGTACCATGGTATATCAGGAGTGCTCGCATATTTTTTATCGATATTGAATATATCCAATCAATACTTCCGAAAATAGGTCTGGTATTCGATGGTATCCAATTGAAAATCTATATCATTTCTGAGTGAAAATGCTTTGATAAAAGCGTATTGAAACATCTGGTTCCCAAGTCATCATTGGATTTTGATTGTTATCATAATATATAACTTTTATTTCTTAAAAAGCTCCCATACGAACGGAAAAGAATATCATTTTGAATATCAAGAATCTAAAAGTCTCTTTACAATTTCCTCTCTTTTTACTTCAGCATTTTCAACAAAATCATGGAATTGGACCTGGATATTTCGAAATAAATTTGGAGTGGTATTCAATAATTTTTCTAAAAGCTGATATTCTCATCATTCAATATTTATTGCGATCAGATCAACTATTTGTGTATCTAATTTTTCTGAAATTAAAAACTCATAGATATCTTTCAATACAATTGATTCTTTATTTGAAGATTCTTTAAATACACTAGTTCCATCATTAGACTTTGATATTTCAAAAACTCCATCTTTATCGGAAAGTCAAAAATGAAAAACCTTGACTTTAGAATTATTCTTATATTTAGCAACTAATATGTCATAGTATTCCTCAATGGGTTCAAATATATATATATATGGATTAAATAAATGAATTATTTTATCTGAAAATACTCCAGTATATCAACCTACCTCAAATACAATACTATCTTTAGATAATTTATGTGTTAGAAGAAAATTCTTATCACCATCCATAAAAAACCATTTATTTATATTTAAGATAAATAAATTTTTTGGGAAAATTAATAGAAAACTATATCGTAGTCCGCAAAGGATTCTATGTGCTAATATTTTGATATTGTTCATATAATTAGTTAAAAAGAGTTAATTTATTAAAATATAGATATCAACAGTATTCATTACCTTACGATTTAAATCGTAAGGTAAATTCTTTCATATTATGAAAACTTTTATAGTTCTCTTGCATCCAAGTAACATCCTTGTCCCACCATCGAAATTGTAATAAGAATGCAATTTCATCAGGTTCAAATCTATATCGAATAACTCTTGCAGGAACTCCCACAGCAATAGCATATGGTTCAACATCTTTAGTAACAATACTACCAGCTCATATTATTGCTCCATCTCATATCGTGACACCGTCGAGTATAGTCACATTTGTCCCTATCCAGACATCATTACCGATTATTACTTTTTCTCTCTCTTGATAATAGCTCTTATCCGCGAATGTAACCTGACACTGTTTTCCTGGTGAAAAAAACATAGGATGTGTCGAAACAAAATTCGTAGGATGCTCTCAGAGTCATGCCTTAAAATTTTGTCCTATTGAGCAAAATTTTCAGATCTCTGTAAAACTAATATTGCATACATGTGAGATATAGGTGTAATCTCCTACACTACTATTGAGTAGCATAACTTCATTTTTGATAGTTGCATATTTTCATAAGGTTGTCCCTTGAACCAAGGACATATACCCTATTTTACTATGATTGGCATTCTTTTTTTCTAGAAAATAATTTTTGATAGATCTCTCTAATCCTATTTTCATAGGATTTTGTAAAATTTTTTGAAATAATGACATTGTTTGATATTTTAAAGATTATTGAGATACCAATCATAGCTGATCTGAATACCATCTTCTAGATCGATACTATGTTTCCATCCGAGTTCTTGCATCTTGGTGACATCCAAGAGTTTTTTCGGGGTACCATTTGGACGAGCAGTATCCCAGATAATTTCTCATGTATATCCGACTGTTTTCTTCACGAGTTCGCCGAGATTTTTTATTGATATATCTTCTCCTGTCCCTATATTGAAATATATATCACATTTCTCATTTTGTTCTTTTGTTGGAGAGAAATTCTGCATCAAATGAATACATGCCTGAGCCATATCATCAGAATAGAGAAACTCACGAAATGGTGAGCCGTCTCCCCAGAGAGTGACATTTGGGAGGTTATTGATTTTTGCCTCATGAAACTTGCGTATCATAGCAGGTAAGACGTGAGAACTCTCGAGATCAAAATTATCATATGGACCATAGAGATTGGTTGGCATACAGGCAATGAACTCTGTGCCATATTGTCTATTGTAGCTCTGACAGAGCTTTAGTCCTGCTATTTTTGCGATGGCATACGGCTCGTTGGTGGCCTCTAGTAGTCCTGTGAGTAGATATTCTTCTTTTATAGGCTGAGGAGAAAATTTGGGATAAATACAACTCGAGAGGAGAAATAGCATCTTCTTGGTACCAGTCTTGTATACCCACTCTATAACATTCATCTGGATACGGAGATTGTCCTGCAAAAAATCAACAGGACAGGTATTGTTTGCGACAATACCTCATACTTTTGCAGCAGCGAGAAATACGTACTCTGGTTTTTCTGTCTCAAAAAATGCCTGAACGGCCGCAGAGTCGAGGAGATCTAATTCTGCATGAGTACGGACAATAATATTGGTAAATCACTCTTTCTCAAGATTGCGAATCAATGCTGATCATACGAGCCCACTATGTCCTGCAACATAAATTTTAGAATTTTTTTCCATATATGTGTGTTCTAGTCGATTAAGTGAGAGGATTGTATTGATAACTTGTTTTTTGTCACGCAAAAAACTCCCAAACTATTTTGGGAGTTCTAATTTAAAAGAATTCATATCCATATCATCTCGATCAAATGGATAGGGACGGAATCATCGGAATCTTGTACCTGGTTCGAGAAAGAGTGTATGTGCCTGAAATGGTAGAATAGCTATTATATCTCGAGCCCGAATTTTGATTTCTTCAATTCTCTCAATTACTGCTCACTCTGGATCAATATCCTGCAAAAAAAGTGATCCTCATCCTTCATCAAATACGAATAATTCGGAAAGTTTTCATAAACCTGTTTCATGAGACTCTAAAAATCAGATTGATTTTTTATGAAAATGATTTCCGAGCGGGACATCTCCTGAATGAACTTCAAATTTTTGAATTGAAAAATCAGATCAGTTATACTCATAAATTGACCTACGAGAATCTGTATGCACATGTTCTAGTCATTTTCCGATCTGAAGAAACAAAGCATCTACTTTTTCACGCACCCGTGATACATAAGGATGATCAATAAATCACTGACTCATATGGTTATAGGCAAGAGCAGTCCAGATAATATCTGCTTGAGTATGTTCGAGGTTAGAGGGCTTCATATAAAAAATTAATTAGTTTAGAAAATTTTACCTGCTTGTTTTGAGACTCAATTCTGAATATTTGGAATATTGCTATTCACAAGTCATACAACGAAATCAAGGGAGTCGACATGACTCATTGGGTCAACCAGTTTTTGTATATACGAACAAATAAGATGGAAAGCGAGTTTTGCTCAATCATAGTAATTGAGAGTTATTTCACTTTCAGATACTCAATCATGACTCGCTATATCTCTAATATCACGGATCTGTCCATCATTGGGTATAGCGAGTCATTCTTGCCAAAGAAATGAGTATCGTTCCTGGAATTTTCAGAGTCTTGCTCGTTCTTCGAAATTTGTAACAATAGTTGCGTTATCAATATCTGGATTCGGCGAATGGGTCATATCATCAGCAATATGCACTATCATCTCGGCAAGTGTCCTTTCTGGATTCAGTACGACCTCACCATCTTGCATGGTAATAAATTTTTTGACACTATTATGCGCCGTCATACCTCCCATATTTTTGATAGCAGTAAGAATCGATGGATCTACTCACTCATTAGAGAATACGGTAGCGATAGTAGCATACCCTGCTTCGCCGTAGACATCGATAGGATTTCCTGCTGCATCAAGCACTCCCGCATTTTTAGCCTTTTTCCTCATCACTTCAAGACGCTTATCTCCATCATGGAGGATTGCTGCGGTAATAATACCATTCACTTGAATCTGATCGATACTACCTCATCAAGCAAGCAAATGATATGCTATCTTCTCGGCTGTACTCGCTACTGCCATACAGTGTCGTCCGATATTGGAAAAATCTTCTGAATCTACTACCTGAGTATATGGATTTATCATATCCCTTGTACCAAATGGGGAAACTCCAGAAATATCTAGGATATTCATAGTTTCTGGAAATTGCTCCTTATACCTCTTTGCAAGAGCCATGAGTTGTATATATGATATATGGTTTGCTGTATTTGCGTTTACGGGCTGGAGAAGTTCTGACATATGAGAAAAATAAGTAAATAAGATTAGATTTGTGCATTTCCGTAAGATCTATGTGAGGTAAGCTTGCCAGACATATCTATTATACATTCATCATAGCCATCTTTAGCTGGGTAGTGTGTCATGCATTCGAATTTATTATCATAATCAAATCATAGAAAATATTGTTTCGCAAAAAGTAACGGTTCGCCATGAGAACAGATAAGAACAGCTTTTCCTGCATATTTTTGTTGTATCTCTTTCATAAAACCAAAAACCCGTTTCTGACAGGCTAGCAATGATTCTCCCATATCTCACAATGGCTCATCTGTGAGGTGATTTGTTATATGTTTACTCTCTTCCCATGGAGTTCGATCAAGATTACCAACATCATACTCTGTGATTCGATTATCGATCATAGCAGTCATACTACGATCTTTTTCGAGAGGAGCGATAGTCTCTCTACAACGCAAAAATGGCGAAGTAAACATAGCATCTATGCCACTCATTGCCTCATCACGAAATCATTGAACTAATTGAGTTGCCTGTTGATGTCACTTGGGCGTAAGAGGAAAATCGTTTACTCATCGTGAATGATGAATTCATAATGCATTTTTTGTTGATTCTCGATGCCGAACAAGGTAAAAAAAGTATTGTTCATATAAATATATAATATACTTATATTAACAAATGTCAATTTATATTTTACTCGTACTGTGCTAGTATCTCATAACCGTGTTTTTTGAGGATCTCTTCTTTGCGGAAAATATCAATATCTGACCTGACCATCTCGGCAACCATCTCGGCAATACTATATTCTCGAGTCCATCCGAGTTGTCTCTCGGCCTTGGCTGGGTTCCCGAGGAGGAGATCCACCTCAGTCGGTCGGAAATATCGTGGATCAACACTGATAATACATTCACCTGTAGTCTTATTGTATCATTTCTCATCGACTCCCGCTCCTCTCCACTCGATCTGTATATCTACTTCGGCAAATGCCCACTCGATAAACTGGCGAACGCTATAGGTCTCTCCTGTCGCGAGAACAAAATCCTCTGGAGTGTCTTGTTGGAGCATGAGCCACATACCTCGGACATAATCCTTCGCATGTCCCCAGTCTCTTTTTGCATCCATATTCCCGATATAGAGAATCTTGTCGAGTCCGAGATGGATGCGAGCTACTGCACGAGTGATCTTGCGAGTGACGAATGTCTCTCCACGAACTGGAGACTCGTGGTTGAAGAGTATACCATTGCAAGCATACATCTCATAGCTCTCACGGTAGTTGATAGTGATCCAATACGCGTACATCTTCGCAGCTCCATATGGACTCCGTGGGTAAAATGGAGACTCCTCGACATACCCTGTCTCTGGCATATTGAATCCAACACCACCAAACATCTCCGAGGTAGAAGCTTGATAAAATCGAGTTTTTTTCTCGAGTCAATTCACACGAATCGCTTCGAGGAGACGCAGTGTACCGATGCCATCAGTATTGGCGGTGTACTCAGGCATATCGAAACTGACCTTGACATGCGACTGTGCCGCAAGGTTGTATATCTCATCAGGTTGTATATCTGCGACGAGCTTGATGAGATTCGCACTATCGGTCATGTCTCCATAGTGGAGATGGAGACGGGCTCAATTTTTATGGATATCTTGAACAAGATGGTCGATACGAATAGTGTTGAACGATGATGCTCGACGCTTGATCCCGTGGACCTCATATCACTTGGAGAGGAGGAGTTCTGCGAGATAGGCTCAGTCTTGTCCAGTGATACCAGTGATAAGTGCTTTTTTCATAGATGAATAATTATTGCAGTTGGATTATATCCACACCATCATTTTATCCAAATATATTTTCTAGATATATCTATACTAAATATTATAATATTTTTTAATGAACTGATGAAGTAAAATACTTGATGGATTTTGTCATTTTGCGGCAATATGCTCAATGATGCTATTGGGATCTAGTCACTCTGATTCGATGGACTCTCTCATCAGTTTCACTAGAAAAGTAGTGAATTCGGGAGTGAATTCGGGATGAAATTGTACCCCTTGTGCGTGATCACCTACTTGTATCATCTGGATGATATCATCAGACTGGGCAGTCGTTGATGCGTCTCATGGCATATATACAGCTTGCTTGTGTGACCATAGTGAAGATATAGGCGTACCGTCTTGCATCTCGATCTCTCTCGGTCAGATGACTCTATCTTTCATAAAATCCACTTTTCATCAAAATGCTGTTGCAAGCACCTGATGTCCAAAACAAATACCAAGAAGTGGTTTCCCAGATTCTACTTCTGATCGAACAAATGATATGAGTCGGGCAATCCATTGTTTTTCACTCGCCTCCGTAACCATAGATGGTGATCACCCGAGTATATAGGCATCAGCAGAAAAATCCCGAGGTATACCATCCATGGCACGAATAACTTCGATTTTTATCTTTTCTTCAATATTTGGGATACCTATCGCATCGATAAAAACTTGTTTTTCATTCTTATGTGCACTCGCAATCTCTCGAGGATCAAAACGAGGATCAGCACCTGATACAAAAGAAAATCAAGTCTCAGGAACTGATGAGATGATAGCAAGAGTAGGTTTTGACATAGTCTCAAAATTATTTTTTGGTATTATATAACTTATGCTATCTAATGTCAACTACTTATATATCATGTTCATCGAATTCACCCTGAAACAGTACTTGTGCTCGTCCGTATTGTTTCAGTGGAGCAATACATATCGGAAAAAGTCAAAATTCATCGGGCTTTTGTATTGAGATATTAAGATATTCTTCTATTGTTTCGGTGACTCATTCTTTTGTTATATATTTCCATGATGTAGTCAGATCTCATCTCAAAAGAAAGGAGCTTATAGCTGGATATGTTGCACCGGTGAATCGAGCATTTACCTCAGTAGCATATATATGTCCATCTGCATCAATCATAAAATCAATACCACCAAAACCAATATATCCAATATTCTCTATATATTCTATAATCTTCTCAGAAAGGGATATAATCTCATCAATCAGGTGCGGATGTGTGATGAGAAATCCGCTTGGAGAAGTATTACCAAGATAGTGTTGCCCATTTTCCAGAATCTGATCAGTAAAACCAAATATACATGATTTTTTGATATCTTCACCCCAAATACAAAATTGTATACTCGGAGAACCGATTTTTTCTATAACACGCTCGATAATGATTTCTTCACCGGCATATTGACTCAGTATATCATCCAGAGTATTATTTTTATTACTCCAAAAACCATATCATGAGACTCATTGTGGTGACTTGAAAAAATAATGAGTAGACTGGTCATAATATTTTCTGATGATCTCTGGTTCTGAAGTGGATACTCATTCGACATATGGGAGTCATACTGCTATGAGAAATTTCTTGAGATCGAGTTTATCGTTAGCTCGTTTCATAATATCTGCAGATACGATACAATTTGCACCGATTTGTTTTGCCAGATTCTCCACATCATTATTGACAGAAAGAGAAACAATCTTTGTGAAATTTTTATTTTTCAACATTCGGATTGTCTCAGGATGAAATAAAATATTTTCTGTAAGAGTTACATCTGTATTATTAGGTATAGCAAAAATATTCACATCAGCACAGAGTCAGAATCCCTCAAAATATGAGAGAATATCAGAATCAACTCAATCTGATATAATAATATTGGTATTCGATAAAATAGGGAGAATACGCTGGTCGTAGTATCCAACAAATGGAATATGTGGTAATACTTCTTTTTTGATAAGGAGTCGTGTATCACACAATACGAGAGTATCTGGCGTGAATAAAAAATGGAGTGCTTGGGTAATAAGTTTTTGTGTTTCTATCGGATTATGGATGTGATTATGGATCATATTTTTGATAAAGATAATTTTGTATTGTGGCACCCTACTGATTCCCAGTTCTCCAAATCTAACTCTTCCCCAAATATCTTGCCAATCCAATTTTCCAATCAGGAAGTAGTGTATCTAAATCATTTTGGAGTATGCTATAACTTGGTCTTTTTGCCTTTGTTGGGTATTCGGAAGAGTTGCAGTCTATCACTTTGGTATTTCTTCATAAAAGAGTGAATATCTCCCGAGCGAAGTCTGCCCAAGTAATACTCCCCTCTTCACAAACACTCGAAAAGTGAAATATATTATGCCCCTCATCAAGCAAATCATCCAAACGACCTATCACAAGAGAGATTGCGAATGAGAGATCAACACAGGATGTCGGGATACCATGTTGATCTGCAACAACCTTCAGTTCACTACGAGTCTCTGAGAGACGGAGCATTGTATTTACGAAATTTTTGAAAACTCACACTTCCCCACCATACAACCAACTCGTCCTCACGATGATCGTCCGAGGATTTTCATCCAGAGCCAATCTTTCTCCGAGATACTTCGACATACCATAGACCCCGATCGGGTTGCACTCGTCTGTTGGGAGGTATCCATTTTCTTTTTTACCATCAAAAACATAGTCCGTGGAGATCGTTATGAACTCAACACCAAATACGGATGTTGCCTTGGCAAGATTGCGAACTCCCAGAATATTCACATCGAAACATGTCCGCATCCCGATATCCTCAGCATCATCAACCGCAGTATAGGCCGCACAATTCAGGAGGATATCTGGACTATGGAGAGCGATACACTGCATGATAGATTCAAAAGAAGTGATATCACACTCCTCTCGATCGACTGCAATTATGTCGTATTCTTCACCTTGAGTTCGAATGAAATCATATGCGAGCATACCGGAACCACCCGTGATGAGGATTTTCTTTTTTAGCATGAGAAAATAGGGGCGAGGAGATAGATATTCCAATTCATATTCTGTTGATCCTTGGCGGCGATCTGGATATCTGTGATACCAGATTGATCCATATGATCTTGCCAGTCAATAGCAAGAGTGGGATCGTCCCAACGGATCCCGACCTCATACTCTGGATCGTAGACATCATCACACTTGTAGAGGAACTCGGTATCCTCCTCGAGCGTGAGGAATCCATGAGCAAACCCTCGAGGAACAAAGAGTTGTCTCTTGTTCTCAGCTGAGAGGATGAATCCCTCCCATTTTCCGAATGTCGAAGAGCCGACACGCAGATCGACTACGATATCGTAGACAGAGCCTGCGGTGACTCGTACGATTTTGGCTTGAGGCTTGCGAGACTGGAAGTGGAGTCCTCGCAGTACTCATTTTTTGGATTTTGAGTGATTGTCTTGGACGAATTGTGCCTCGATTCCCATTTTTGCGAACTCGCTCGAGGAATAGGTCTCCATAAAAAATCCCCGAGCATCTCAGAAAACCTGAGGTTCGATGATGTAGCAGTCGGCGAGAGATGTGGGAGTTTTAGTGAAAGCCATAGTTATTTTATCAGATTCATCAGATACTGTCCGTATTCATTTTTCATCATCGGCTTCGCGAGAGTCCGGATATGATCTTGGTCGATCCAGCCCATACGGTATGCAACCTCTTCGGGTGATCCTACTTGCACTCACTGACGCTTCTGGATGATTTGCACATAGTTCGCAGCATCCATCATACTCTCATGCGTTCCTGTATCGAGCCACGCATATCCACGATTCATGAGCTCTACCTTGAGTTCTCACTTCTCTAGGTAGGCGGAATTCACTGAGGTGATCTCGAGCTCTCCTCGCTCACTTGGCTCTATAGACTTCGCAATCTCTATGACACTATTGGTATAGAAATAAAGTCCGACAACGGCAAAATGCGACTTCGGATTTTTTGGTTTTTCTTCGATAGAGAGAGCATTGTGCCCACGATCGAACTCGACCACTCCATATCTCTCTGGATCAGATACCTCATAGCCGAATATGACAGATTTGCGTTCTTGGGTGACGATCCGTACTGACTCTCTGAGCAATGTCGAGAATCCTGATCCATAGAACAAATTGTCCCCGAGGATGAGACAGACATCATCCGATCCGATGAACTCTTCTCCGATGACAAAAGCCTGAGCGAGACCATCTGGACTCGGCTGTACTGCGTATGTGAGTGATATGCCAAATTGCGACCCATCACCAAGAAGACGCTCGAATCCAGGGCGATCCTCAGGAGTCGTGATGATGAGTATCTCACGAATCCCTGCCAGCATCAATGTTGTCAGTGGATAGTAGATCATCGGCTTGTCATAGATCGGCATGAGTTGCTTCGAGATGGCCATCGTGATCGGATAGAGGCGAGTACCGCTTCATCCTGCTAATATAATCCCTTTCATGGCTATTATTGTTGGTTATAAAATCAAATCGTTCGTGCAATTCCTTCTGGAAAATCGACCTTCGGCCCCCATCCCAGTTCCCTCTTTAGCTTGCTCGCATCGATCGCATATCTCTTATCATGTCAGGCTCTATCTGGAACGAAGCTAATCAAGTCTTCAGATTTTCACATTACCTGAAGGAGTATTTTCGTGATCTCAAGATTGGTATACTCGTTATTGCCTCCAACATTGTAGATCGATCCAGTATTTGCCCGAGTGAACACTTCCCAGATAACATCGCAGTGATCCTCGACATAGAGCCAATCTCGGATATTGGATCCATCACCGTAGAGTGGTACTTTTTCACCCTTTTGGATTTTCGAGATAAAAAGTGGAATCAGGGAGATGTTATTCTGGTTCGCTCCATAGTTATTCGAACAACGAGTGATCGTGTAGTCGAGTCCAAAAGTCCGACCATACGCCTGCACAAGGATATCACCTCCCGCCTTGGATGCTGAGTACGGTGATGATGGCTCGATATGAGTATCTTCTGTGAAGTATCCAGAGTCAGGGATATCTCCATAGACCTCATCCGTCGATATATAGTGGAATCTCTTGAGTCCGAATTCTCTATGGAGATCGAGGAGATTCTGGGTTCCGAGTACATTGACCTCGGTAAAAAGTCGCGGATTGCGGATCGAGTTATCAACATGTGACTCGGCAGCAAAATGGATAATATCTGTTGGACTGTATTTTACATATACTGTCCTCAGAGTATCGATATCTCGAATATCTACTTGCTCGAAGTGATAGTTAGGAGCGTTTCTTGCTGCAAGATCGATTTTTTCTATATTACCTGCATAGGTGAGCATATCGATATTCACGAACTGTATCTCGGGGAACGCGAGGACATATTTCGAGAGAAAATTGGAGCCGATGAATCCAGCTCCTCAAGTGATGATAATTGTTTGCATAACTAGAAGAACTTCTTAAATAACATACGGATCACAATCCGCAGTGGTCAGCCATATCGTTGTCACTTGCCGAGAGTATATTCATCGTAGTGAATATTGACTGGTACCTCCTGGAAATGGAGATGATGTATAGCAATCTGATCGATGAGCTCACTCGCATACTCCATCCCATCCATCGTGATCCGAACTCGATCGAGCACTCATACTCGCATCATACGATATCCGTTATGTGCATCGGTCAAGTGTATACCTGAGACGAGAGAAGTGAATATGCGACCTCCGGCGAGGATACACCTGCGGATGAATGGAACATTGGTATTCGTCTTCACGATAAACCTCGATCCGAGCACGATATCGAGTGACTTGTCAGCTCCGAACGCATCCTCAAAATGTCACATATCTGCAATATCATGTTGTCCATCCGCATCGAATGTAACGAGATATTTCCAGTTTTTTGCTTCGGCATTTTGTCTGATATATTCGAGTCCTGTCTCGAGAGCAGCTCAGGCTCCACGGTTGGTGATATGGTGTACGCAGTGTATCTGCTCTGACAATATCATAGCTCGCAGGAGGGGTTGTGTACCATCGGTCGATCCATCATCGACGACGAGTATCTCCTCATATCCTGCCGCTATGATACTCTCGATCACGTCCATGATACGAGTAGCTTCATTGTACGCTCTGATGAGGAATATGATTTTATTTTTTTGCATTGGATAGAGCGATCTCGCGGATGAGTCTCGTGACCTCTTCTCGCGTATTCTCGACCTTGCGGAGCAGGAGGAGAACAAAATAAAACAGGAAAATAATACTCGCATATACGAGCAAATCTGCTCCTCTCTGGAGTCCAAAAAGTTGCCCCAATAGATTGAGTGAGTTCGGGAAAACAGTGAAAACCAGGAGTCCAGATCCTACACCGAGAAACACGAGAAAATGGAGTGCATTGAACCGCTCTCTCTTCGCGATATCGAGTGCTACGAGGAATATGATGAGTCCCGATATGATGAAAAAAATCTGGAGGAGATTCATAGAAAGAAAAATCAAATACTAGAGAGGCATGCCACTCGCTGTCATTGCTCCAGTAGCAGTAGTCTGGATATCCATATATTTCCATGCATCCATCTTCTCCCCTCCAACCGTACAATAGATGAGATCCATTGTTGGGATTTGAGGATTTTTCTCGTAGGATACCTGTCCTCCATGTGCACCACAGTATACGGCAGCAGGTGAACCTGATTGAGTAGTGGCATACTCTATATTGGCTGGTGCATCTGGAGTCGACCATGGCATCGTACAACTAGAGAGGAGTATGAGAGATGAGATGATAAGGAGAGGTGATCGCATAGAATGAGTGATAAAATGAATAAAAACTTGGTAAGTGAACAGAGCTGAGTATAATCCGAAACATCATAAAGTCAAAACCCATGCAAACCCTCAGTGGAAATAGTATCAATATCCTGAGTCCATATAGTACAAATATATACAATATTTTGCTTGGCAATCGCCACCTCGATCCCACTACTACTCGAGAGTTTTTTGATCCGCAGATCTCTGATCTCCATGATCCCTATATGATGCCCGATATGGATAAGGCAGTAGCTAGAATCCTAGTTGCAAGAGAGCAAAAAGAACGGATTGTCATATTCGGTGACTATGATGTCGACTGAGTATCATCGACAGCGATCCTCGTACGGTTCCTCACTGAGATCGGATGTCTCGTATCGTATAGGCTCCCTCATCGGGTACATGATGGATATGGATTGAAGGCATATTTTTTCGATGAGCTTGCATCGAAGTGAGTCACCCTCGTCATCACGGTCGACTGTGGAACTCGAGATATCGAGCCGATCCGTCACGCCAAAAGTCTCGGAATCGATGTGATCGTCACCGATCATCATGCTGTCCCAGATCAGATCCCAGAGGAGGTCATCGCAATCGTAAATCCCAAACGCAAAGACAGTAAGTACCCATTCCCGAGTCTTGCGGGTGCTGGAGTTGCATTCAAGCTGCTGCATGGAGTTCTGATATGAGTATGAAGTAAAAATATCAAAGAAACTCTCATTCGCTATATCGACTTCGCCTCACTCGGTACAGTTGCTGACTGTATGCCGATCATAGGAGAGAATCGTGTGATCACAACACTCGGACTCCGTCAGATGCAACGGTCAGAATCTGTAGGACTCAGGCAATTCCTGGAGTGACGTGAACAGATCGAGTGAAATGCGGATATCATAGGATTCCATATCGGACCTCGGATCAATGCAGCTGGCCGTATGGATACACCACTCACAGCACTCCGCTGGCTCCTCGCGGGTGAGTGACGCACTGACGAGTTCTTCGGCGAACTCGAACACCTCAATGAGACAAGGAAATGAACTACCGAAACCCAGTACCAACGAGCTCTCACGAGTGTGGATACGAGCAAATCGATATTATTTTTTGATGCTCGAGACCTCGATCATGGGATCATCGGTCTCGTCGCTGGTCGTCTCACTGAGCTCTATAACAAGCCGAGCATAGTGATGAAAAATGGACACGATCACCCACTCACATCGAGAAAATGAGATACGGTCGCAATAGATACTACTGCGAGTGTGAGTGAATGAAAAGAACTCTCCATCGGATCATGTCGAGCTCCTGAGTGGTGCAATCTGATCGAACTCCTGGATGAGTGCAAGCATTTTTTTGTCAGATATGGTGGACATCGTCAAGCGGCAGGATTCACGATCGAGACGAGTCGTATACCAGAGTTCCGAGAGGCAATGTGGAAGGCTATCTCCCGAGTCCACGACACAGCCAATCTCCCGAAAAAAATCCTGAATGTAGAATGTATCCTTCCTATATCTGATATCACTGTCGCCACTCTCGAACAGATCGACCGATTCCGCCCATATGGCATCGGCAATCCTCGTCCACTCTGGATCATCGAGAATGTGACTATATCAAATACCAAACCCCTCGGACAAGAGGAAAAACATCTATCGATATCTATAGCTGAAAAAACGGAACTCAAGCTCCTCCTCTGGAATGCAGCCGACAAAAAACCCCACCTGAGAGTGGGGAATATCGTCTCACTCATCGTGGAAATCGATCGCAATGAATGGAAAGGGAAAGTGAGTGTACAGGGAGTGGTAAGGGATATAATTGTATAAATAAAAAACTATGAACACTATCACCTGGTCAGAGTTCGAGGCCGTCGAGCTCCGAATCGGCACTATCATCCGAGCAGAGGAATACCCTGAGGCTTGCAAGCCCGCATACAAGTTGTGGGTAGATTTTGGGAGTGAAATCGGGGTCAAGCAGTCGAGTGCTCAGATCACAGTTCACTATACCAGAGATGAGCTCATCGGGAAACAGATAATCGGAGTAGTGAACTTCCCCAACAAGCAGATCGGCAAATTCATGAGTGAGTTCCTCTGTACCTGATTCTATCGTGATTATGGCTCTGTGATACTCGCGATCCCTGAGCGAGAAGTGGATGATGGAGCAAAACTCGGGTAATATAGAGCATATATATAAGAAAAGTCATCTGAATATATTTGATCAATACCCCCGATCGTATATACTTATTCTCGTTTCTTCTTTTGGAGACATTTATATCTTATTTTTTATCTATGAATCTTCGTTCATGACTCTCGCTTGGTATCATTGCCACTGCGAGCTTCCCACTCATGTCATTCGGTGCTGATACTGCTCTCGGTACTACGAGTACAGCTCGTATCTACAATCAAGTAGAGATCAGCTATATCCAGGGACTCAATTGTGATACATTCACTGAGGCTGCAGCCAAGGCACGATGTCTCGAGATCAAAAAACAAGTAGCAATACAGTCTCCTGTGACTGGTACAGGTCCAGTACTCCTACCTCCTCCACCACCAGCAAGGACAGAGAGTGGGAGTGACGATCGCCGTCCACCTATGCCTCCTATGTGATCACAGACAGGGAGTGACGATCACCATATGATGCCTCCAGTATCACAATCTGGTACTACGATGCCTATGCCAAAACCTCCTATGGGAAGTGGTGCTACAGGAGAGAATCCAGGACAGGGACTCATGCTCGCAATAGGCAAGCTCTCTTCTACAGATAGAGAAACCCTCATGAAAACTATTCGTGAATATCTGACAAGCAAAGGAATCGATCTCGCACAAATCGCCGAAAAACGAGAAGAGATCAAAGATATCAAGAAAGAAACTCGTGAGACTATAAAAGATATCGTCAAAACAACTCAGAATACTATAAAAAATAGCATAAAAACAAAACGAGAAGAAATGCGATCACAAATCCGAGAGATCCGTCAAGGCTCTGGATCTGGTAGTACCAAATAGTAGCTGATCAGGTCAAAAAAAATAGCTTTAAAAAAATCCACTCGGTCAGGAGTGGATTTTTATTTGGATATTTTCCAAAAACTACACGAGATATTTTTTGAGGGCTTCTACTTTGTCCGTCTTTTCCCAGGTAAATAAAGCATCCTCTCGTCCGAAGTGTCCATAGGATGCTGATTTTTTGTATCTGGGTTTCAGGAGATCGAGCATCACGACGATTCCTTTTGGTCGGAGGTCAAATTCCTGTGATACGATCTCTGCGATCCGTTCATCAGACAACCGACCCGTACCATACGTATCCACCATGAGTGACACCGGGCGAGCCACACCGATAGCATAGGCAACCTGTACGAGACAACGATCTGCGAGTCCTGCTGCTACGATATTTTTCGCGACATAGCGACCAGCGTAGGCGGCACTACGATCTACCTTCGACGGATCCTTTCCTGAGAATGCTCATCCTCCGTGTGGAGCCGCTCATCCATAGGTATCAACGATGATCTTGCGACCGGTGAGTCCACAGTCCCCCATAGGACCTCCGATGACAAACCTGCCAGTAGGATTCACGAGATATCTCGTCTCCGGTGTGATGAAGTGAGCAGGAAGAACTGGGATGATCACCTGAGCAATCACTTCTCGGCTGAGTTCCTCATGTGAGACATCTGGATGATGCTGAGTAGAGACGACTACTGTATCGATCGATACTGGGACGCCATTTACATAGCGAAATGTCACCTGAGATTTGGCATCAGGACGCAACCATGGGAGTGTTCCATTTTTGCGGAGCTCTGCCTGGCGTTCCATGATACGATGTGCATAGTAGATCGGTGCTGGCATGAGTGTATCTGTCTCACGACATGCATATCCGAACATGAGCCCCTGATCACCCGCTCCCTGATCGAGGTCGATCCCTCGACCCTCATCGACACCCTGAGCGATATCGGGAGACTGCTTATCATAGCAGACAATCACAGCGAGCGTACTCCCATCATAGCAGATATCCGATGAGTTGTATCCGATATCTGTGATCGTCTTGCGAGCGATACCGATATAGTCGATATTCGCTGTGGTGGTGATCTCTCCTGCGAGGACACAGAGACCAGTATTGACCAGAGTCTCAGCAGCAACTCGAGCATATGGATCTTGTTCGAGGATAGCATCGAGGATAGCATCACTGATCTGATCTGCGACCTTATCTGGATGACCCTCGGATACGGATTCTGAGGTGAATAGGTATTCTGACATACTAAAAAAGATATATAATAAATCCCTCTTCATAGCGAAGAGGGAATAATGGTGCTTTTTTTGAAAAAACTGAACTACATCTCTCCCCGTTATGGGGTCGGATGGAGCACCGATTTTCCAATGACTCTCGTCAAATTATAGTTGGTTGCTGTGACACTACGAACGGGCCGATTCCCTCGTGTCTTCTCTGAATGTGAGCTGGATTATATAGAGAAAATATGAGAATGCAAAAAGTAAAAAACATATTGAAAGGTCGAGAGAAACAGATATAATTCAAAGCAATATTCTCATAATGCTCCAGTATACTATGCTCACCACCTGTCTCTGGTCATCCGCAAACAATGCCCTCGAAATGGCAGAGTACTATTGCTCTGTATTTCCTGACTCACACATCACAACCACAGGACTCTATGACGCACCAAACGAACACCTTCCAGGTTCCAAGAAGTGAGATATCATGATTGTCGATTTTACAATTCTCGGCGATCATCCATTTGCGACGCTGAATGGCGGTCCCTATTTCAAGCACTCTTGTGCCATCTCATTCATGATTCCTTGTAAAGATTCTGAAGAACTCGAGTACTACTACGCGAAGCTCTCCGCAAAGCCAGAATCCGAGATGTGTGGATGGGTAGCGGATCGATATGGTATCTCATGGCAGCTCATCCCCGCGAATTTTACCGAGTATATGAAAACTGGTGAGAGTGAGAAAAAATCCAAACTCATGAAGGCACTCATGGAGATGCGACGACTCACTTGGGATGGGATCGAATCCGCTTATAACGCATAGTCTATGGAACTCTTTCAGGATCAGACATTTGAGAAGATCACAACCCTCCCACTCTGAGAATATGAGAATTGTCATTTTTTATCATGTGACCTCTCCGAGTGTGACCTCTCTCAGATCAGACTCATCGACTGTGTGTTCGACAAGTGCAATCTCAGTATGGCAAAGGTGTGAAGTACGAGCATGCAACATATCAATTTTGTTGACTGCAAGCTCCATGGTATCGAGTGGAGCCAGTCTGCTGCGTTTCTCTTTGAAGTGAGTTTTCGTGATTCCCTACTGGATTTTGGATCTTTTTCAGGGATCAAGATGCAAAAAACTGAGTTCACCGGCTGTCATATCACCGAAGTCAACTTTGCTCAGGCAGATCTCACGGGAAGTATCTTCGACCGATGCGATCTCACGGGAAGTATCTTCCAGAATACAGTCCTCGAAAAGTCCGACTTCACAACCGCATATGGATATGCACTCGATCCTGAACAGAACAAGATCAAAAAAGCACTCTTTTCTCTGGAGTGAATCTCTGGACTTCTCGTAAAATACGATATAATCGTGAAATAGTTTTTAATCTTTTTTTCCCTATGACTCGACTCACCGTCTTAACTATTATCAATGCTCCCATAGCAACCGTCTGGGATGCACTCTGGAATCCTATCCACATCGTCCATTGGGGATTCGCTGATGCAGCCACTTGGCACTGTCCATGGGCGAAGTGATCCGAACCAAAAGTTGGCGAAGTTTTCACAACTCGTATGGAGGCTCGAGATGGATCATTTGGTTTTGACCTCACAGCCAAGTATACAGAAGTGACTCCGATGCAGTCGATGAGCTATACACTCGGCGAGATGAAGGAGTACTTCCTCGATGCGGGTCGTATAGTCGATGTGACACTCGAGGACACTCCAGAAGGTGTGAAAATCACTGAAGTATTCGATGCAGAGGATATCCACCCAGCTGAGATGCAGATAGCAGGATGGACTGCGATACTAGAAAATCTCAAAAAGCATGTAGAGAATTTGTAAGAAAATAACTTTGCAATACTTTGGCAAAGTATATAATAAGAGAGTTTCATTTACTCTCTTATTTTCTATTTATGTCTATCTTTGTTCTGATGACTACTCTCCCATGGATGACTATCATGATCATGACTGTTGCATGTTTCGCACTTGGTGCCGTATGGCATGGTCCACTTTTTGGTAAACTCTGGATGCGGATCCATCATGGCAAGGATAGTTTCAATGCAAAGGAAATGGAAGAAGCTACCAAGGGTATGTGGAAACTCATGGTAACGGAGTTCATCGCTACGGGACTCATGGCTATGCACCTCGCTGTCCTCGTCAAGATCATCCCATCATTCTCTGGTATGCACCTCGCGTTCTTCGTGTGGATAGGATTCATCCTCCCGACGATGGCATCGACTGTGATCTGGGGAGCAGATACCAAGAAGTACATGGCAACCAAGATCGCTGTATCGAGTATCTGCCGTCTCATCGGACTCCTCGCGACAGGATATGTATTGTCTAATATGTAATGAGAACCATCTGGGCACTAGCTCAACACTATATCAGAGAAAAAATCCTCTCAACCTATGACATCTCTATCTACTACTGTCCTCATCACATGAGCCTCTTCTGGTATCGGGAGAGAGTTCGCACATATATTCGCAAAGAAGTGATACAATCTCATACTCGTAGCTCGTCGACGAGACCTACTAGAAGATATAAAAACTGAGTATAAAAATATACACATAGAGATCATCGAAAAAGATCTCTCGGTAAGTGGCAGTGTGTGAGAGCTCTATGAGGCAGTACAGGCAAAGAATCTACAAGTTGATATCCTCATCAATAATGCAGGATTCTGAGATTTTGGATACTTTCATGAGGGAGACATACAGAAGTACCGAGAGATGATCCAACTCAATATCACTGCCCTCACTGAACTCTGTTATATGTTCGGGAAGGAGATGATCAGTCGAAACAATGGAAAAATCCTCAATGTCGCATCCACTGCAGCGTTCCAGCCAGGACCACTGATGTCAGTATACTTCGCAACGAAGCACTATGTACTTGCCTTTTCTGAGTGAATTGCCGAAGAATGGAGTCAGTATGGCGTTGTCGTAACTGCCCTCTGTCCAGGACCTACAGAAAGTGGATTCCAAGTGTGAGCACGAGCTACCCAAAACAAAATGTTCACAAAAAAGCTACCGTCTTCGAGTGAAGTGGCAGAATATGGATATAGCGCCCTCAT
>JACMPW010000004.1 GCA_014377305.1 Candidatus Altimarinota bacterium
CCGATATGCTGGATCAAGCTTTTCGCTCTTATAGTAGTCAGATGTTTTCTTTCAAAAATATGAAAAAAAATTTTCAAATACCTCAGGCATAAGATACCATGAAGGTCACATATCGAAGGTATATCATGCTTCTTGGAAGAGACCCGATCGTCATCAGAGTTGATTATTTTTCTCATATAGCTGCACCTTATAGCCTGCTTTCGCAAGATAACAAGCGATAGCCAGTCCACTTATGCCAGATCATATCACAAGTGCTGTCTTCATATTTATAAATAAATTCTTAAACTCAGAATGTATACTTTAGTGCAAATCAGAAATCGAGAATAATAGTATCAATTCTCTCAGGAAAATCAAATGTAAACTTTGTTTTGTGACTTTTAAAAATACCTACAAATTTTTATTTCAATACTTTTTTCTATAAAAAAACTAGTGGAAAACTTTCTAAAGTAGAAGATTATAGTGGAGATGCTGTTGATGAAGTTACTGATTTACGAAATTGAATAATGTTAAAAAGTACTCCTGTATAATTACAGTAATAATTAATTACAACCCATTATGATCCTCATCATCATTGGAGGATTTTTTGGTCTTTCAAGAATTTCTTGAGAAGATATTTTTTTAGGTTTCGTGAATTATGAGCAAAACTATTTGTAGTTTGCAAGCATATGTTAGAGTAGTTATTTGGAGATTCTTCTTCCTGAGGTACTGTTCTACTATCTTCATCTCTTGTTCGTCAGTCATTTCAATATTGTCCTGTATTACAATATTTATTATTTTAGCTTCATCAAGATTTGATTTTAGTATGGTTTTTCCATAGATTCTATCGAGAATTTTCTCAACAGTTTCAAATCCCTTAATAGATAATAATCGAGAGGCAATAATCTTCATAATCATAGGAAATTTATCGCACCTTTCGATTCTTTTGGGTTCTTCTTCTGAGAGTGAAAGAAGAAGTCAACATAACTCCAATATTTCAGAGTCAGAAGGGCATTTATATATCAGAGATTTTCCACCTCTGAGAGTATCACTGAGAATTGCTTTCGTGGTCTTCATCCTCTATTGATATTCTGAGGATTGGCATCAAATCACTTTCATTGTAGATATTCTATATTTCAGGACATAGGAGTATATTTTAGGTAGTAATTAGGTAGTTATGAAGTGTGTTCTAGTCCATACCTGGAGTATATTAATTTTAATATTCTGTGTTTCCTTTCTTTACCATATAGGATTACTGAGTCTTTTAGTTCTAGATAAAAAGGACCTTCTAGGAAGTATGATTAAATTGTATAAGCATGCTTTTCCTTTACTCTATCGTAATTCTCCACGAATTCCTTTATAGCAGTTCGTGTATGTGCCGTATTTATAGCACCATTTAATTTATAGAAAACCCTCAGATTTATACACTGAGGGCTTTATAATATGTTGACATTATCTATTATTAGAATAATGTATGTAAAACTATTACCTATAAATCCTACTATTTTATGAACAAAGATAATATATCTCGTGAGATCAGTATACCTCATCACACCAATAAGAGTATCTCTACAATACATCAGTATAGAGTACTTATAGGGGGACTGGTTGTGGCAATTTCATCTACAGTATGAGCTCAGAATCGGGTAGTAGAAATACCAAAAGTGAGTGATTTTTCCCTATGAGAGAGTTGCACATATGTACGCAATGATAATCGCGGTGGTAATATAGAAATCGCCAGGCCCATTCGTACTGTTGTACAATGAAAAGATTGATTAGAGTTTTCTGACGGGAAAAAAAATAGATCAATAGAATGAGACTATATTGGTAGACCTGAGTCGAATAGAACCTGGAGAAAGTGGCCACTCAAAGTCTGAGCAACTTGGGAATATAGAGAAGACTGGAAAAGAGCAGATGGTACTACAGTAAATACAACTCAAAATGTTACTGTAGTATGAGAGGAGGAAGTGGTGACACCTGCTGGAAAATTCCAAACATTCAAAATAATATACGATGGTTGGTATAAAACTACTAACTGAGTTAATGGTAGACAATTGGATATATACTGGTATTCACCTGAGGCAAAAGCTGATGTCAAGCGTATGCATGATGATAGATCTAATATGTATACGCAGCAAATGGTCGAATGTAGCAAATGAGAATCTCGACAATAAATCAAATCAAGAATCATCTCCTCATAGGAGGTGATTTTTATAGTCGGATATATTGCCTCTTTTTTATTTTTTGCTATACTAGTTATATATCTATAATCTAATACTACCATCATATGTGACGCTGACCGACTGTTGCCGCAACCAAAGAAAAATGAGACAAAGCTAAGGCTAAAATCTATAATATGCACTCTAAACTGATCACGATCGCTGCAGAGAAGTGAGCTGATCCGAGCATCAATGGATCACTCCATGATGCGATCTACTCGGCAAAGCGAGATGGCGTGAGCTCCGATGTGATCGATCGAGCTATACGGCGAGGATCTGGACTCGATAAGGACTCAAGTAAAGTAGAAGAAGTCTACTACGAGTGATATGCCCCTGGGGGTGTCGCAATCATAGTCAAGGCTCTGACTGACAATCGCAATCGTACTGCACCGAATATCAGACATATATTCTCTGGATATGGCGGATCACTCGGTGAGACGGGTTCAGTTTCGAATTTTGCATTCGACTATGGAGGCGAGATCCATATAGTCACTCCAGACGATATAGATGCTTTCGAGATGATGATACTCGACACGGATGCAACTGACTATAGTAGAGTGGGGGGCGAGATAGTAGTACTCACAACTTGAGAAGAATATACTCGTGTCAAAAAATCAATCGAAATAGCAGGATATCCAATTCTATCAGCTACTCACGGCTATAGGGCCAAAAATTATACTGAGATCACAGGTATGGATAAGGCACTTCAGATCTACAAGATGCTCGAAGAGTTCGAGGCAGATGAAGATGTAGAGACAGTCTGGAATACCGCGGATATCTCCGATACTCTCTGGCAAGAGGTCATCGAATTTGCTGAGAAGAGAAAATTTCGAACATAATGAATGCTATACTCTGGGGTATAGCGAAGTTGTATAGTCTGGCCTATAAAAATCTTTTGTGTTTTGACTCGAGTCGTCTATAATACTCTCAAATCCTAAACACAGCTTATGTCTGATTCTACTACTCCCGTAACCAATCCTGTAGTTACCAAAACAGGGAGCAATCCTCCGCCAATATCTCCAAGGGCAAAAACAAGCAACGATTGACTCATACCCAAATTCATGATACATCCACTCACGACGTTCATGGAGATGAATTTCATAGATCTCCTCGAACACTCTCTCTCGCTCTCAACATTCGAGAAAAAAAGAGTGATCGATGCTATACCAACACTCTCACAGTTCCAGATAGATGAACTCGTGAAAGTATTCGAAGATGAGCGTGTCGAATTCCGTAAATTGATGCCGACAGAAGGTGAAATCATCAAGTGACTTGTAGCAAAGGCCCAGAATGAATGGGAACAACTCAAAGATATCTATATCGAAGAGGAACGAGTTCTTGTCAGGGCAAATGCAGATGCACAAAAAGCAGATGAGATGAGAAAAAGTCTCGGACTCTAAAAATATATCCAAACTAAAAAATCTGCTTCTGAGCAGATTTTTTTATATGATTTTAGATCGACTTTTTCATGGTTTTCCATAGAATAACATCACTTTTTTAGCAATTTCTTTCGTGTCTTTTTTTGTCTCTATCATCCCATTCGACCACTCGATCGGTATAGCTCCACTCCTCTATAGTGTATGAGATCTCACTCGAAGTGACCTAAGAATAGGGCAAATCGTCGAGATACCCTATGGGAACAAGCGAGAAAATGGAATCATAGCAGAGATATACGCTGAGTGTCCGATCGATGAGTTGAGTGAGGCATATGCCAGGATCAAACCGATAAGCCACATAGTCACTGATAAAATTCTCCTGACACCCTATCAGATCAATATGATAGTAGCGATCGCAACTCGCTATATGATACCGATCCACCGGGTTCTCGCCATATTCCTCACGAGACCACTCCTCTCTCGGCTAGAACGTAAGAACTATGAACAACTTGTGAATACAGAAGTGATAGTGCAAGAGGAAAGATCTCGGCAAACTCATATAGTACAAGATACTATCGTCACCCCAGAACTCGTAGAAACCTATACTCAGGAGTGACCAACCATCGTGATACTCCCTGATGATTATGCGATGATACCATACAAAGAGTACTGTAAGGACCGGAAAGATATTCTCTTTGTATCAAGCGATATGACGGATGTATGAAAGGCCCAAGCATGGATTGATATTGTGAATGGAAAATTTAGAGTCATCTATTGAACTCGTCGTATTATCTACTATAACCTATCAGAATATACTCATATTCTCTATATAGAAGATGCTCTGGGCCCGGACTATTGGCACTATCCGATCCGTATCAACTATAGTGATATCCTCGATATATTTCGGGTGGCAAACCCAAACAAAAATATCATCATACTCACGAGTATGGCGACACTCTCTACTCTAGTAAACTTTAGAAACTATCCGATAGAAAACATATCTGCTCTATGAAAAAAAATCTAGAAATCCTCATCTCTCGTCTTATTCGATATATCATACACCTCGATCGCATTGCGATACTTTGGTATATGCTCGTTGCTTGGATAGGTATTATTTTGGTGACAACTTTTGGGTATACAGTACTCGATCATACCTATTTCGCGAGAGCGGCAGAAAAGCAGCAAAAAGCAACAATCAAAAATCCGGTATCACGTGGAAATATACTCTCATCAAACGTATCACTCCATGGCATACTCGGTGTATCAACCAATCTCGGTACTCTCGCAATAGATCCCACACAATCAGGATCGATGACACGACTCCTCCCATTTTTATCAGATATAGTATATCGTGATTCGTGTGAGTGACGACTCATGGTTGATTGTATAGTCGGTATCGGCAACTATACTAGAATTGATCTCACATGAGAAAAATGACTGAGCGAAGAAAAACTCAAAGATCAGATCGAAGCATATATTCAAACTCGGATATCGACTCCGATAGAGAGCATATTGATAAAAGAAGCACTCGATGAATCTACGATAACACAAATCACTGATATCGGTGAACCAGCTCTATTTTTTGTCGTAAACAACCTCTACGTCAATCCAACTAAGGTAACAAATTCTGGAGCACTTGCCAGTCGATTGTCCACAATTCTCTGAGTATCATCCGATAGTCTCGAACCTCTTTTTGTTGTTCGTAAACGTCGTCACCTAGAGATTCTCCGCAAGATGAATATTATCAGTCGAGATATCATTAAGAAACGAATCGATATAGAAAAAGCAGCTCTAAATAACATACCTACCAAAGATCATGCTCGTGAAATCTGGACTCTAGATAATGCTGTATTTCCATTTCTCAAAATCGAGGACAATCTTGTCAGGTATTATCCCGAGTGACAAGCTCTCGGACAAATTACGGGTTACGTAGATACTGAAGGTAAATGACGTTATGGAATCGAGGGATACTTCGAGGATGATCTCCAGTGAGAGAGTCCTATACAATATATCACCAAGGATATACAGGGACGTCCTATACGGGACTATGCCTCATCTGGATCTATGATTCTCAAAAACGGTATCGACGTGACACTCACAGTAGATCGTAATATTCAAAAAGAAATATCGAAACGGTTGGAGAGTGCAGTGACAAGATTCCGGGCAAATCGTGGCAGTGTTGTGGTCATGGATCCTACTACTGGTGCAGTTATAGCTATGGTAAATTATCCGAACTATGATCCAAATAATTACACCAATGTCTATGATATGGAGCCAGTACTCTATGTGAATTATCCGAATCCATCTATCGATCTATTTGGTTACCCTCTCTTCATCGTCGACTCTGGGAGTGGGAGTACACTCTCAACCAATATCGATGGCAAGCGAATCAAGATGCGGAGTGCGACAGAGGATGAAGTAGCGAATTTCGCGATAACGAAATACAAGTTCAAAAACGGATTCTGAGTCGGAAACTATAAAAATGATGTAGTGGGGTCGCTCTATGAGCCTGGATCAGTATTCAAGGCAGTCACGGTAGCTATCGGTCTCGATACGGGTGAGATACATCCAGATGATCGCTACTATGACCGAGGTTATGTAGAACTCGATCTCGGTGGTGGTATCAAACAACGAATATCGAATATCGCTCACCAATGTCTCGGGAACAATACCTACTCCAACGCCGTGAACTGGTCATGCAATGTTGGTATGATCAACATAATAGAAAAAATTGGAAGGTCACTCTTCTCTCGATATGTGAGTGATTTTGGATTCGGACAGAAGACAAATATCACCATAGATGGTGAGGTATTTTCTCAAATTAGCAACTATGAGAAGTGGTCTCGTATCCAATTTTTTACGATGTCGTTCGGGCAAGGTATCAATGCTACACTACTCCAGATGGCTGCTGCATACTCAGTACTCGCGAATGGTGGAGTCTATATGCAACCATATATTGTCGAACGGATTGCGTACCCAAATGGCAAAATCATAGATAGTGTACCAACTCCTGTAAGACGAGTAATCAAGGAAGAAACATCAAAAACCATCACCGCTATGCTGGTCGATAGTGTGAAGTATGGTTTCGCAAAAAGAGGATGAGTCGCAGGCTATCTCATAGCCTGAAAAACAGGTACATCCCAAATTCCATATCGTGGTACGTATGAAAATATATATTTCAAGCAAGATATTGGACATACCATAACATCATATGGATGATATGCACCAGCATATAATCCGAAGTTTGTACTCATGGTATCTATAGAGCGACCTCGTACTGGCATTTATTCAGAGACGACCTCATCAGCGCTCTTCTCCGAGATAGCCGAATATCTGCTCGGATACTACAAAATCCCGAAGAATAAGTAGAAAACGTCTCTCCATATTCGAAGAAACTCTGTAGAGGCTATCTATAGCCGTATCCAACTCGCTATCTTGATAACAATAGGCGTAAAATACATGGCTACTCTATCTATAATGGGACGCAAAAAATAAGCACCGAGAGCACCGAATATGATTCCTGCAATGATGTCACCAGGATAGTGGACTCAACCGATAATACGAGCAGTGAGAGTGATGAATCATATAATCAATGTCAAGACAATAACTCAGCTCCGGGGATAATAGCGATAGAGAGCCGCAAGGAGTGCTCCAGCAAAGAGAGCATGTCAAGATGGAAATGAGTTATCGATCGGATGAGGAATGAGCGGAGCGATAGCACCAGCTATCTCTGTAGCACCTGGCCTCCACTTTGGTAGTGCTAGATTGATTATAGCATAGAGGACAAATACTGATATGATAGTGATAAATATGGCGAGAGCTATTTTCTTATAATCATTATTCTTTTTGTATACTCCATAGAGCCAGATTCAAACAAGGAGTATAGCACCATAGATAACGATAAGTTCACCAGCAATCTGGACGAGGCGAGCATATTCTGGAGATACGAGGGTACGAGCCCATTCGAGGAGAGAAAGATCGAGTGCAAGGAGTTGATTGATAGTATTCATAGTAGGAAGATTGTATCTGATGAGTAATAAAATACCAAAGAAAAATAAAATAAAAGTTTGACTATTAATTATTAGTACATAAAATGTATAAATGAAAATATCGGGATCGCCATTACTCTCTGGAGAAATAGAAAGTGCCATACATCCAAAAACTTATTTTTTGAAAAATACGAGCAAATATATAATCGCCAGTATTTTAGCAGTGTCTCAACAGTATTCTGATCCAGATACCCTAAAATCAGCCCAGATAAAATCAAATTTACTGTGGCATACTATCAATGAAATATATAGTCCAGCATTTGGTAAATGTAGTTCTGAAAATCAACTTCAGTGAATACAAAGACCTAATACTCGAACTCTACAAGTTATCAACTGTAAAAGTGGAAAAATTCTAGTAGAATGAATCCTTCGGTAAAAAATAAAAATCTCTTTCAACTAATTGAAGGAGATTTTTATTTTTAATATCATACTATTTCACAAATTCGACTACTTTTGCAAATACCTCTGGATGACTGATAGCCATATTTGAGAGTACCTTTCGATTGAGAGCTACACGACGTATATACATCGAGTGTATAAGAGTCGAGTAGTTCATACCATTGAGACGAGCTGCATTGTTGAGACGAACTGTCCAGAGTTGGCGAAACTGTCTCTTTTTGAGCTTACGAGAGATATATGCATTTGATCCTGCCTTCATGATAGCATTTTTTGCACGAGAGTATACATTACCATTCATACGGCGAAATCCTTTGGCAAGAGCAAGGATATTTTTATGTCTTTTGTGTGTCATTACACCACGTTTTACACGAGTCATAGGAGAGAGATTAGGAGATGGATACTGAACAGGGATTATCTACCGTATGGGAGAGAGAGTCGAGCCTCGAGTTGATTCGTGACATGGAGTACATGTCCATACGCATCACGACCCTTTGCTTTACTACTCTTATCTTTGAGGAGATGTCGTTTAGCAGTTTTTGCAACGATATATTTGCCAGTTCCAGTGATTTTGACACGTTTTTTGGCTCCTGAGTGGGTCTTGAGTTTCATGAGAGGAGAGGTTAGATATTATTTTTTGGGATAGAGAACGAGATTGAATGTATTCCCTTGTTTGAGTATTTTTGATTTTTCATCCTTACGGTAGAATCATTCCATAGATGCAACGAATTCATTGATTTTTGCCGTTGCGAGGTCCTCATACTGGTTTTCTCTACCACGGAGTTGGAGAAATATTTTCATAGGATTTCCATCCTTTGCCCACTTTTCTGCTTGATTACGTCTGACATCGAGATCATGATCACCTATTTTATAGGTCAGTTTCATTGTCTTGAGTTCTGTTTTCTTCGTATTACTCTTATTTTGTGATTGTTGTTTTTGTTGTTTGAACACCATCTTACCATAATCAATGATTTTGGTGAGTGGTATACCATCTTGCATACCGATTTCTACGAGATCCAGATCTTGCTCTCATGCGAGAGAGAGGGCCGCATCACGAGTCATCTTACCGAGTGATTCACCAGTAGCTGTTATTACCATGAGCTCACGAGCAATGATCGTTTCATTCATTCGCTTATCATTTTTTTTCGGAGGGAATCCTCTTTTTTGCATACTTGATTTACGCTGTTATAGATTTTAGAGCCTTTGCATATGCACTTTTTTTACGAGCTGCATTATTCTTATGGAGAACATTCTTTTTTTCGAGTGTATCGATACGAGAGTAGACGAGTGAGAGAGCCTCATTGATCTTTTTCATATCTTTTTTTTCTTCTCCAAGGAGAGCAACAAATGCTTTGGTACTTTCTTTGAGGAGAGCTGAGAAATGACGATTACGAGATCGTTTTTTTTCACTGACCTTGAGAGCTTTTTTAGCTGAACTAGTGATAGGCATAGAGAAGATAGCAGATTAAAATAGTGGCGTACTGGAAAAGTGGGTGCATTGTATAAAAAATGGCTCTCTTGTCAAACAAAAATGATTAAATAGAGCGTCTTCGCATCAGTAAAGCTCCAAATATAGCAGAAATGATCACAATAATCGCTACCATACCAGGGCCTGATTGTACACGAGACATTGATGAATACTCTTTTGACTCAGTAGAGGTATCACAGAGAGCTTTGACGACAAAATTTTCGTATGTCACAGCTCCTGATGAAAGATAGAGTGTATAGGTAGGATCTTTAGTATTTTGAAATATAGAATAATCTCCAGCTGCCGAAACACGATAGAGATTGTATGATATGGCCCCTGAGAGTGCAGCCCAAGAGATAACACTCTTGGATGTATCAGTTGCAACAGTAAGTCCTGATACATTTCCAATAGTACATGAATCTTTGCCTACGGTAGCTACAATCGGCTCAGAAACGAGTGCAGATATAAGGGTACCTGATGCGGTACGACCAAATATTTTGAATGTATACGTATCAGGAGGAACATTATCAACATACCATGTATAGCCTCCCGAATTGGTCTTGGATGCTATCTTATCCATGGCTAGAGTAGTGACCTCTTGAGAAAGACTATCTGCATTTTTACCATATGCAATCTTGAAACTCGTGAGATCAAGAGGTGCATTATCAACGGAAAAATCAAATACTACCCGAGATCATACTGTTGTGGTTCTCACATTTTTGAATGTAGGGGAAACAGTAGGAGCCATGAGCTTCTCAGTGACTGTGAGAGCAGTAGGAGAATCAGTGGTTTTAGATTGTCCGAGTGAGTCTTTTTGACTGATTTTCATCGCATATACTCCTGATTTCTGTGGTGCTACCGTCTTGATACTATATTTTCCAGGACTTGCCTCTGTAGTGATGAGGATAGATCCATCGAGAGAAACACTGATCTCAGAAAGACCTGGAGTTGCATCGATAATGATCTCCAATGGAGCACTCATCTCAAGGGTAGTAGCTGGTAGTATGGTAACTCCGTAGGTAGTTGCAGGAGCAAGTATACGACCGAATCGTATCTCTGGAGAGGTTGCAATAATAGTGTTAGTACCATCAATCAGATTGGCGACTAGGATATTTGCCTCTTGGGTAAGTCAGGTGAGATTTTTGGTAAATATACCACTATCATCAGATACGACTGTTCCTGCATCCTGTCCATTGAGTAGGAGAGTGATTTTACTATTTTTACGAGTTTTACCACTTACCATGAGCATATCTGCAGCAATCTTTGTATTATTTTCTGGTGTGATGATCGTCACACTCTCATCGAGAGTTGGTTGAGTCACTGCAGCAGCATCAACCATTATAGTCGCCTCACCCATGATATCATCTGAGACATCTGAAACATAGATTTTTTGCTTTCCTGATTTTTTGAAAATGAGTGCTTTAGAGAATTTTTTTTCACCATTGTCATCAGCCGTGAACACTACTGTCTTGCCTGGTGCTGGTACCGTATCTCAGATATTATCTGTATTAAATATTACTGATCCTCGATACCCAGTCACCGTTTTTTTGTCCTTATCAACAGCTCTAACAGTGATATCAATAGCCTCACCGACACGACTCGTTGTATTGGCTATGATCTCAAGTGCAACAGTACCTCCAGTGGCAGCAGAGAGAGAGAATGGAACAAATATGCTCGAGAAAATAGCAACGAGTGCAATCAAAGAAATGAGTTTTGACATAACAGATAATAGATAAGATATGATACTTGTGATGTATTCTAGTCATTCCCGAGATTTATGCAAGCGAAATCCTGGTATTTTTCGTGATTTGGAAGAGGTTTCTGACTTGTCAAAATAACCTGATATTGCATAAGAGAACTCAGAAATATATGAGAGTTCTCTTCATCGAGTTCAGCAAAGATATCATCGATGAGGAGAATAACTCCAAGATTGAGTGTTGTAGCGATGAACTGCCTCTCGATCATCTTGAGTCCGAGGAGGAGCATCTTCATCTCTCCACGCGAGAGATAGGACTCAACGGGAATAGGCTCCTCTCATTTTTGTATAAGGCGAAATCCCCAATCATCTCGATGTGGACCAATATGCGTATGCCCCGTGAGGATATCTCGTTCTCTATTTTCTCTCAGGTATTCAACGATAGTCTCTGATTCTGTTTTCTTGTTTCTTGTTTCTTGTTTCGTCATTCGTCATTCGTGATGATTCTCTACGCTACTCTCATAGTGAAATGCTGGGGTATATTTCGCAAAAAATGTCGGAAACTGCTCCATAGCATAGCGAACATAGGCCACATAACGAGCACGATAGAGTCCATATGACTCAGCGACTTCGGCGAACTTGCTATCCCAATAGTCGAGGTCTTCTCGTTTTGATAGACCTTCCCTGATACTTTTGAGCATCGCATTGCGTTGCCGCATCACGAGATCATAATCCCTCTTGATCCCTGGAAACTGAGCATAGGTCCGCGAGAGGATAAGATCGATATAGTCACGACGCATCGCCGGGGCAAAGTAGAGCAGATTCATATCAAACGGCGATATATGTACTGTCCGCCATGGGAGGGCGGTCATATATTTGAGTTTCGTGATCTTGGCTCATTGTATCGCATAGTACTCCCGAGTCTCATCTCGCACCATACGATGACTCTTGCGGAGCCCTGAATCAAGAAAAATCCCCTCGAACTCACTCCCAGATTCGAGTGTCGCATCACCATAGAGTGGTCTGGAGCCCGAGAGCATATGGATAGCATCGAGGATATGCGTTTTGCCAGAACCATTGGCTCACTGGATATAGGTATGTTCACCCAGTATGAGCGTCAGACTAACGATACCACGCCACGATGTGAGTGAAAAAGAAGAGAGCATATGTATTATTCTCCCACCATGATACCTCCGAGTACTATCTGATGAGCTGCTTTCTTCTGCTGAGAACAAGCAAGGAGACTATCCGCAATACCAGCATCGATGACTATATCAGGACGCAGATCGAGTGAGCCTTGCCCACTACGAGAGATAATAGCTATATGAGAGGTATCGATACGCGAAAGAGAGGTAAATGAGTCGAGTACACTCGAGATCTCCAGTCAATCCTGTGATGTGAGGGATGTGAGCTTCGCGAGATGAGCAATTTGAGCTTGTGTGAGTGACATTTTTGTATATAATTGGCCTAAAGTATATAAAAAATATGTCGAAAATCAAGGATATCCTCGAAAAAATGAAATCAACTCCTCGGGAGTATCATGATCTCTCACTCCTGATTGCCAAGAGAGTATGGCTCCTGATTGCAAGCCTATACTATCTCTCACTCCTATTCACTGTAGGATGATTTTATTATGGTCCATTTTCACTCGATGTACTCTCACTTATCACCTATCATCTCTACTCTGTACTCGTGATAGCAACAGCATGGTTCGGCTACTCACTTTGCGAATATGCTGTTACTATATATGTACCGCAACAATCCTGGATGAAGTGGGTGTGACTTGGCATTGCTATAATATTTTCGCTCATTAGTCTTGCAGCTCATCTTACGATTATTTAGCATTTTCACTTCTATGATCTCACGTATTATCATCTCACTCCTCTTCTTGAGTTCCTGCTCGATCCTTCCTGGTACTCAGGTCGAGGTACAGGACAATGCAATCCTATCATCTGGGAGTGGATTTTCGATGCAGACGCCAGCACTCTGGAAGGCCAATACGGGTACTACAGGACCGAGTCCTCGATCTGGCACACTCGAACTCGCTCTCATCTCTCCTGATACGAGATATGGATTCTCGAACAATCTGGTTATCATGCGAGATAGTCTGGGTGGGATCATCACATCGAGTAGATATGCTGAGCTATCTAGCGTACAATCGAGCAAGAACTATCTCGAATATACCAAGCTCCAGGACGATCCGATCATATTCTCAGATACAGATACATCTCGGGTGTCCGTATTCGAGGCAAAGTACAATCCATCGACTCCACGACTAAAGTTCATCCAGACAGCGAAGGTATGCGGTACGAGCGTGTATCTCATACATTTCTCTATAGCTCTCGATAAGTCACCGGATGCGTATATCGCTCTTGCGAAGACATTTACGTGTAAATAGAAAAACTTGCTTTTTGCAGCATTTGTCTATAATACACCTGTCTCGTGACACCATGGCAGAGTGGTCAATTGCAAGAGCCTGCAAAGCTCTAAAATCGTCGGTTCAAATCCGACTGGTGTCTCCACTATAATAACTACAAAAGAACAGTCCCGAGAATTCGGAACTGTTTTTATTTTTCTCATACTATGATCGAAAACACTCTCAAATGGAAAAAACCCGAACGACAATGAGCGAGGTCAACCGTCAGATTCAACGGTAACTATAGGGCCGAACTCCAGAAGACGATCGATATCCTCGAGCTCTATTTTGAGGCTGAGCTCCCGAAGTCATTTTTTGTCGACTCGGTGATCGCCTGAGGCTATGAGATCAAAATCCGTATCAATGATGAGGAACAAAATATCAGACGAGTTATCAACTGCATATTCCGCTATCATCATGATGAGCAGAAGTTTGGTAATATCAATATCGAGCTCGGATCATACGAACTCTCGAAAAAGACAATGGTATTCTTCGTTGGGACATTTTCTATCATCGACCGTGAACGAATCAAGCGAGTCCTCCTAGCAGATGTGATCGGGTGTGCAAGAGCGATATACTAGCAGAAATGCTCATTCTTCCACGGAATGGGTATTTTTATGAAACGAATATGTCTTGTATTTGTATTTGCTATTATCAGAAATAGGATAGTATGGATATGTCTATATTATAACTCCAATACTATGAATATTCTCATAAATCTCCTCATCTCAGCCCTCGCTGTAGCTATCGCCGCCTACATCACTCCTGGGGCATCTGTCGATGGATATCTCACGGCGATCGTCGTTGCAGTTGTACTCGCTATAGTCAATAGTACTATCGGTCCACTATTGAAGATCCTGACTCTCCCGCTCAACATCCTGACACTCGGGCTCGTATCCCTCATCATCAATGTACTCATGGTACTCTTGGTCGCAAAAATAGTTCCAGGATTCGGACTCAATGGATTCTGGACAGCTCTTGTATTCGCTGTGATCCTGGCTCTCGTGAATATGGTATTGGGTGGTGGGGTGATCAGCAATCAATCTCGACAGTAGTGACTCACGAGCAAAATCCTGAGACCATTCTAGATGGCCTCAGGATTTTGCTGTAGCATATAGATCCATTCTTGATTCCCTGCCTCTCCTATCAGAGAGGATTTTTCTTCTTTTAGGGTATTCATATTGCGATGAGTGAGTAATAGTTCGAATTCTTTCATCTTCGATTCTACTATTTTCATATCCTTTGGGACTCCTGTTTTTCTCAGATTGGCTCGTCCGACCTCGAACTGTGGCTTGTAGAGAACAATGAGTAGAGTATTACCCGAAGCAAGAGCTATCATAGCATCGAAAATCAGAGCGAGTGAGATGAACGAGGCATCACAGACGATGATATCGTACGGGTCGTGTTTCGATTTTGCAAATTCTCGGATATCTGTCTGTTCATACGACCTCACTCGTGGATCTGACCTGAGTGATGGATGGAGTTGATCCGTCCCGACATCAACTGCATCCACATGACTCGCCCCATATTGGAGCAAGACCTGGGTGAATCCACCAGTAGAGGACCCGACATCAAGACAATTTGATCCAGATATATTCATAGGAATATCGAGTCACTCTATGAATCCAGCAAGTTTCTCAGCACTCCGTGATACCCACTCTATCCGCCGATCAACTATGACCTCGATAATAGTATCATCCAAAACCTGGAATGATGCCTTATTACATACTCGGTTATTCACAAAAACGAGATCAGTCGCTATGAGCTGTTGTGCCCTATTGCGAGTTACTCCGTGATGTATAGCAAGATAGATATCTAGTCGCATAACCACTTTATAATATATTCCTCTACTTTTGTTGTGACTTCTGTAGCAATGATCTCTTTTTCAGATTCTGTGAATCGAGAAAGTACCCAGTCACTCACCTCATAGCGGTCATCTCGTCCTACCCCAATCTTGATACGAGCGAATTCACTCGTTCCGAGTTTTGCGATGATATCTCGGAGTCAGTTCTGTCCTCCATGACTGCCCTCACTACGATATCTGACCTTGCCGAACTCCATATCGATATCGTCCGATATGACGAGGATATCTTTTCTGGGATCGAGTTTATAAAAAGATACCAGAGTTGCTACAGCATCTCATGACAGATTCATATACGTTTGAGGTTGGACACATAGAATAGGGGATATTATAGTCAAAAAAGTCGGATTTTTCGAAATAAGTGATTTCACTTTCAGATCTTCTCGCCAATCTGTGAACATATTCTCCACGATCTGATATCCCACATTGTGCCGAGTGTGGTGATAGCGAGGACCAGGATTACCGAGACCGATGATGAGTTTCATTGCATATAGAATATACAAATTACCTGATTTGTAAAATAGAAATGTAGTGTCAGAATTTGCTTTTTTGATACGAAATATGATAGAGTACTCGTGTTACTAATTTCTCTCTATGAAAAAATATATATCAATAATGACTCTCTGCATGCTCATGGCATCCCAGGTAGCATATGCACAGAGTGGTGATATCGATAGCGAACTCTCTCTGATCAATGCGAGTATCACAGATAGCGTGAGTCTCGAATCAGCCCCAGTACCCATAGAGAATCCAAATATATATACCTCATGGGAACTCATGCATCGTGCACCGATGCTCGATGGATTCCAATGGAGTGGTGAGATTGCCAAGTTTATCACACCACGGATGTATATAGGTACTCCATTTGGAGATAACAAAGAGTCTATATCATGATCTCCTGCTATCTCGAGTTTTCTCGTGAAAGATGCCACTACATATAGTGAATGTCTTCAAAATGAATCATATCTCTCGTACGGACTCGGTGAACGTCTCGAAAAAACCGATATCCTCGAGCTCAAGGCAATTGCCAAAACGTGTGCTCAGCAATTCTATGGTACATACTTCGATGCAAAAACCTATACCACTCGTGAAGAATATATCATGATGCTCATGACAATGTTCGGAGAAAAAATCTCTCTCGCAGGTGAATTCACCAAAGATGGAAGATTCGTATCATCAGGACCCGGAGTCGAGAGTGGATTCCAAAATGTGAAAGCAACAGCCTGGTATAGTCCATATCTCGCCTATGCGGATGAGATCGCCATACTCACGACTGGTGAGATGAACTGGAATGTAGCCAAATCTATAACTGATACAGAAGCTGTGGAAATGCTATCACTCTATACGGCATATCGTATGGGATATACTGGAACTGATGCACTCCAGAAGGGTATGATACAGACGGAAAACCTCAGATATAATATAACTTTCACTGGAACACAATCAGTAGAAATCAAAGTACAATAATACTATCCCAACTCACGAGCAATGGAAAATACCAAATTTATCTCTCTCATCGATGAGGTAATCAAGATGAATATATCTGATCTCCACCTCACTGGAGAATGTGTCCCATACATACGAAACAAGATCGGAGACATCGTAGCCGTAGATAAATATGGTGTGATTACCGGGTTTGATATCGAGGAGATATGTGAATTCCTACTCGGGAGATGATTTGATGAGAAGACTCTCGATATCTCATACGCTCAGGGGATCGCAAGATTCCGTGTGAATATGTCTCGTACCATCAAGGGTATCACGATCGCTATGCGAATGATCCCCTCTATTATTCCAACTCCAGCTGAGATTTCTCTCCCACCATCTATACTCAAGGCTGTCACTGCAGATAAGTGAATTATTCTGATCACTGGTCCCACAGGATCTGGGAAGTCCACTACCATGGCTACACTCCTCGACTATATCAATGCGAATAGTGCGAAACATATCATCACGCTCGAAGACCCTGTAGAATTCGTCTATCAGAATCGTAAGTCACTCATCCATCAGAGAGAACTGTGAAAACAATTCTATACATTCGGTGAGGGTATCAGGTCTATACTCCGTGAAGACCCGGATATCATCGTGATCGGTGAGATGCGTGATCTCGAGACGATGGAAGCAGCAATCACACTCGCAGAAACTGGACATCTCGTGTTCTCGACACTCCATACCAATGATACTGTTCAGACAGTCGACCGTATCATACAGTCATTCCCGGCAACATCACAGAATCAGATTCGTATGCAGTTTGCTCTCTCGATGCGAGCCATCATCTCTCAGATACTACTCCCAAAAAGTGATACTACTGGTATGATCGTGGCTCGTGAAATCATGTTCAATAATGATTCTGTACGCAATCTCATCATCAGATGAGAGACTCAAAATCTCTATAGTGTCCTCGAGCTTGGCAAGCAAGATGGCATGATACTCATGGATGAAGCACTCATGAATCTCGTGAGAGATCATAAAATATATACCAAAACTGCCCAACTCTTCATGCGAGATCCTTCAAAACTCGATATTTAAAAATAAAATATATACTTTGCCAATATAAAATCTACCATTCTTAATGGTAGATTTTGCTATTTTAAAATGGTATGTGTTACACTGGTGGTATGCCAGTACTCAGGTACATCTCAATCATCATACTCAATCTGCTCATCATAATCGAGTCGAGTGCTATGAGTGTCGTCGCTCTCACATCTGAGGATATTGCTGTGAACTCCCTCGATGCACTCTCACTCCCTACAGAAACGATAGATCAAGATATTGCAAGTAATGTGAGCACGAAAAACATCAGTGAAATCAAACCAGAGCTCAAGCTCGATATCCAGAGTCTCCTCGAGGCTAATAGAGCGTATAGAGAGAAAAATACTGGAACCAATGAAGAGATAAATAGTACTATAGAAGAAGCTATAGCTACCACCGATATATTCTCTGTTCTTGGCATGGGGGATGTATTTGGAGATTTTCTGATGACATCAGATACACAACTCCTCGACTGAGTCAAATGAACCAAAATCAAGCTCGATCACCGAGCATATACAGAAAAAAAAATAGCAGGCACCCGCGGTACAATTACAGTCAGTATGGCAACAGGAACCATCATCTCTGGTGCGTCTGGTGATATAATCGATCCTAGTACTATCGGTATATTCATAGCCTCAGCAATCGAGACATCCAAAGCGAATGAATACCATACAAAAAAAATCAAGAAATCAAAGTCCAAAAATGGAAAAAATGAGATAATCAACAGTTCTGATGTATTCCAATTCGGTATACCGGGAACACACCTCATATTCTCCGCTCCTGTAGAAATAACCATCCTCACTCCTACTATGAGTGATGGAAATATAGTAGATCTGGCGGTTTTGCATGAGAAGGATGTCGAATTCAATACGCAGGGACTGTCAGTCACGAGTGATACGCTCTGTGGAACCGATGGATCCGCATCAAAACCAGGATCACAGGCAATAGTACGAGGTGGCAAGATTAGATTCTATACTTGTGGAGCGTCGAGTTTCACGATGAATCCTACAGGTGGAACGGCAGGATCCAATGATCTACGTATCATCATCGGGGACTGTGCCCAAGCTCAAATCTATTACAATAATCTCGCTCAGATTGTAGGTGGTAATCCTCCTGCTACTGGTTGTACAGGTCCAAGTGTTTTGCCTATACTACGTATCGGAAATACGAACTATGGAAATGGATATACTGCTTGGAGAACAGCATCCACAACTTCATCTGTGAATGGAAATACGTTTATAGCTACCTCCACTATGACAGCAAAGGTTGGAGCTCGTACATATAGTCTCATCATTGATTGGGTACATACCGCTCCCAATAAGTACTTCACATGGTCGTATAGAGTCGTAGTTCCCGCTGGTAATACATCCAATATCAAGCTATATTATGGTATGAATAGTTCCGTGGCAGGTGATGACGCCAATGATATTGGCTATTATACCAATACTGGCGGTCAAACAGTAGGAGTTTCTGATACAGTAGGAAATATTGTTTCCGCATTTCGCTATCTCAGTGGGGCTGTTTGGACTGGTTATGAAGCAGATCCTTTTGGAACGCTTCAAACTAATATTACTAACTGAGCCAATTTCTCTAATATTATACAATCTGGTGTTGGGGATTTGGGATTTGGAGTCAATTGGGATTTTGGAACCAATGCCAATATTACCTATTCTGGAGCCGTCGAATGGAGAGTAATGCCCTATGTTGCGACGAGTGTTGTGGACCTGATCCCTGGTATCGGTCAGCCAATATGAGCTCTTGCAGTAAATATAACCTCTCAACTTCCCATCACTATTACTAATGTAGGGAATATGACTTCGAGTGGATTACATACTACAGTTTTTACACTTCCAGCCAATATATCAGTTCCTGGAACGGGATTTGTGAGTAATGGCTGGTCTTGTGGAGCCGTAGTAGGAAATACGGTAACATGTACCAAAACCACCAATATTGCCTTTTTAGCGAATGATACATTCTCTATACCCGTCATCCCTCTTCCGGCTGCTGGAGGAACTTCTGTGACATTCAATATAGCCATCACTAATTTGGGTGACTCCAATACGGCGAACAATGGCGCTTTTGCTACCAATGCTATTGTAGCAGCAACTCCCTATGCACCAGGATGAGTGCGAAGTATGACATTCTGGAGCAAAGCAAACTGATGAAAAAACTGTAGTACGAACGGTTGTACCATCACGAGTTGGACCAACAGTGGAACCCTTGGGGCTGTAGCGAATGCCGTAACGGGACTTGGTACTGTTACCTATGATACGACTAATCAGATCAACTATAATCCGACCCTTTACTTCAATAATGCATCGCTCAATACCAATAGTAGTCTAAATCTCACAACCGTAACGGCCTCAGTCTATACAGTGACTCGTATTGCTTCTGGAGGATCATTTTTGATTGGACCTCAGACGGCCGTCTCCAACAGCTTGGACTTGAGTACAACGCCTACGGCAGACAAATTTTGACTCTTTTGAGGGACCACTTTTTATAATGGAGCCAATGGACGTACCGCTAGTAAGGCAAATATAACCTCGAAAATCAGATCAAGTGATGGAACCGCACTCAATAGAACTGATGGGTTGCAGATACTGACTGGTGCAGCTGTGGCTACCAGTTTTATTGGGGCCTCAATCGGCATCGGACGCAGTGTAACTACCAATTCCAGTTTAGCAAATGTGGCTGAAGTCATTATCTACCCTATTTGACTTACTGCATTCGAATCTAGCAAAGTCGAATCCTACTTAGCACTCAAGTATGGCATTACACTGAATCAAACTACTTCCCAAGACTATTTTCTTTCCAATAATTTATCGGCCTGGAATTCGTTTGCTGCTGGCCTGATAAATAATGATATTGCAGGTATCGTACGGGATGATATCTCCAGCATCAATCAACCAAAGTCACAATCCATCAACAATATGGGAGATATTATCGTAAGTAGTATCGGTGCAATAAGTTCAGATTTTCTATCCCTTATTTGGGCCAATAATGCGACGGCTACAGGGAGTTTCACCAGTACTGACGCTCCATCTGGATATACTCGTATAACTAGAGAATGGCAACTTCAAGAAAAAAATGGAGATATAGGAAGTATAAAAATCGCCTATCCTGTGTCCTCGGTTGCAACAGGAGCGAGCGGTTCACTTTATATGTTTGTAGATGCGGATGGTGTATTTGCAGCGTGAGCTACAGCGTATATGGGAACTCTCAATGCGGGAAATTGGGAATTCACGGTGAGTACAAACGATATGGACTATATTACCTTTGGGCAAGTAGGAGGAGATATCACTCCACCATCAATCAACTCCATCTCTCGTGCCTCCGGGAGTCTTATGCCGATTGGGAATTTTCCATTGGTAATTACTTATACTGATACCTGATCCAATATCAATCCTTCATCCTTCACATGACAGATCTACGCTTGGGACGGCGTGAGTGCTTGGAGCGTCACTAATATTGCACCTACCTATATGACCCTCTCAGGAACCGCCACGACCTCAACAGGAAATCTCACGGTTGCTGGACTCCCCTTCGGAAAATACCGATTCGATATATCTGTTGCTGATACGGTGGGTAATACTCAGACACAGAGTGTCATCTACTATGTCGATGCAATCGACTGGAGCATCTCATCTGATACCTATGATATCGGTACGCTCTCGCCTGGTCTGCAGATATTCGGCACTGGGGAGATGATCGTCACAGTACGGACGGTGGGTGCCGCGTTCATCCTGAGTATGTTGGCTACGAACACTCTCACCAAGTGAGTTGAGACCATCAACTACTGGGATGGCACACTCGGATGGGGATATGATCAGTGGAATGGATCAGCATTTCTCGGGACGATCATATCTACGGGTACGACAGGTACACTCGCAAATCAAGCAGCGAGTATCAATACAAACTGACTCAAGAATACCTACACCTACAGAATTAAATACGGGAGCAAGATCAGTGCCGAGCAAGCAGCAGGACTTTACAACGGTAGTATGAAAATGGATCTGGTGGCGAGTTACTAAATAATCCAAACTAAGTTGGGATTTTTTCTTCATTCAGTTTTTTTCGTTCACTCTCCTTGTATATTTTCATCTTCGCCACGTTAGGAGTCTGTGACTCCACACTCTCTCAGAGAGAGTTCTGTTTTCTTTCCATATCTTTTTTGATCTTTAATCCCTCTTTATATTCCTCTTTTTCTTTGCAATATTTTTTTTCATCATCGGAGATCTTGGCAGCATATTCGAATATCTTTTTCTCTACATAGTCTCGCTTCTTGGTATACTTTTCACGAGAGACCTTCAGTAGGATATCACGAGACTGCTGTGGTGGCGTATCGATCCGTTCATGGAGTGGAGCATAGGTCGTCGCTGAGAAAACGGGTGATGGCATGCCGTCTATCAATAGCTTGGTATAGATATCGTATTTTCTGAGATTGGTCAAATCATGTGGGGTGATGACATCCTCTCCACCGAACACCTCAGCGAATTTCATCGCATCATCGTGTCCGACCTGGAACGATATGAGCGATCCCACATTCCCAAACACTGCACCCTGTACCGTCTCAGGCATCTGAGCGATATACTGATTCGCCATCGTGAGTGAGAGCTTGTATTTGCGAGCCTCGGATAGGATCGTCGCGAACGAGTCAGTCGCGAAGTTCTGGAACTCATCGACATACAGTCAGAAGTCCCGACGCTCGGATTCTGGAGTATCTGCTCGAGTCATCGCCTCGATCTGGAACTTTGTCACCATCATCGCTCCGAGCAGTGCGGATGCATCTTCTCCGATCTTTCATTTTGAGAGATTCACGATGAATATCTTCCCATTATCCATGATCCACCGCAGTGAGAATGGATTTTTCGGTTGGCCAAGAATATTTCGGAGGATCGGGGATGAGAGGAACTGTCAGACCTTGTTGAGGATCGGATTGATCGCCTCGCTCATCTGTGCGGGAGCCATCTTCTCGAACTCGTTTGTCCAGAACTGTATCAGGATCGGATCCGTGATCTTCGACACGACTTTGCGTCTATATGACTCATGAGTCAGCATCAGAGGGATCGAGATCAGTGTCGTATCTGGGATGAGAAGGAGAGTCAATATAGTATTGCGGAGGATGTATTCGAGTCGTGGTCCCCAGCTCTCGGCGAACATCTTTTTGAAAATAGAAACGAGACCAGATGCAACGATCGGACGCAGTTCAGGGTTCGGATTGTCCAGCATATTGAACGCGATCGGATACTCAGTATCAGATGGGTCAAAGAGTACAATATCATTGGTTCGAGACTTCGGGATATTGGCGAGGATCGTATCAGCGAGATCTCCATGTGGATCGATGAGAGCGATACCACGACCGGATATGATATCAGAATAGAGCATATTTTCCAGAAGTGTGGATTTTCACATTCCTGTTTTGCCTATGATATAGGTATGACGAGCTCGATCGACTGGCTGTATGCCGAATTCCTCCGTAGAACCACGAAAATTCGATAGTCCAATCGGAGTGTTAGGATCGAGAATATGAGGCAAATTATGTGGTGGCTCGAACCGGCGAGTCATGACCCAGTTGACTCCTGGAGTCCGGACATAGATCGTCGGCATATGCACGAGTCCTGCGAGCTCTGTCACCGATAATATACTCCGATATTTGGAGTATGACTGGAGTGTGGATGCGTAGGTAGTCAGCTTGGGTCTGGAGATAACGAGCTTAGCTCCGTTGGGTTGAGAAAAAATATGCAGACTCGATGCGAGTTCTCTCGTGGCTGATGATGTTTTTCCTATTGACGCGAGTATGATCTGTGTCGAGTAGCCATAGCTATCGAACTTGCTTTCACTCGATTCTCGTTTTTCTTTTTTATCTCCTGTAGCGTGCTCATCCTCTGATTGCGATCCACCCGTGAGGAACGATGCTATACTCGCGAGTAGGGTAAATGGGAACGCGAGCAAACGGATCCACCACCAATTCGAGAGGAGGAACACCTTGGCAAAATCAGGAATATGCATCTCGATGATCGATCTCTCAGTATGCTCACGCCAGTCGTGATCAGACAGTGGAGCGAAATCAACTCTGAGAAATACCGTCTCAGTCTTCGCAGATTTCGCGAGGACTGAAGTAATTCCAGACAATGGATCGATCCCCTCTTTCTCAGTACGATCCTTGAGATTGGCATAGAGCTTGATAGTGTCTCCCGAGATATGAGAGAGTCTCGCCTCCTGCATGGATATCTCAGCATCATGAGCAAAAGGGAGCACCGCCTCTGTGATCTCGATATCACTATAGTGAGCATAGAGCTGACTCTCGAGGAACTGTCGATGCTTGGTCGGAGTCTCGAGGAAGAATCTGATCCGACTCTGGTGGTGCACGACAAAAAACCGAAACTGTGGGCGGTGATGGGGAAGGATATCCCACCAGGCGGTATGCGAGTCATGGAGGGTATCATGGAGGGTCGAGAGCATCTCACGAGCGACGAACACTCACTTCTCATTGGCCCTATCCACTGCGATTTCGAGGATCACTGTATTCATAGGGGATATTTTATAGAAAAGGGAGAAAAAAGCCAATTGCATTTTTGCATATTTTTCCTATAGTGCACCTATGCAAACTATCGAGATAACAAGTGCGAATATTCGCATCAACGAAAACTGTCATATCTATGACAGAGGTCTTATCGATCATGTCGATATCCTCATTGGCGAATGAGTACACGTCGAGTATTGTTTCGTGGCTCCTGCTATTCCTGTCACTTCAAAGAATGAAGCAATCCAGGTTCCTGCAGCCACAATCAAAGATAGCAAAAAATATTATCGCCATATTACCATCGGTATGAACTCAACGCTCATAGGAACTGGTGTGATGATGGACGAGATCGATATCGAGATCATCACTGAGATCGTAGGAGACAACGCGACATCTACACTCGATCTCCTCGCTCTCGCAACCGATGAGGCTCGGATCTCTGTCGAGGGAGTAGCGAGAGTCGCATCGCCATATCGCCAGGTATCGACTCGTGTCGATCAGACCAATATCCTCATCGGTACTGGTGCCAGAGTTCGTGGAGTCCCACGACTCGAAATCGCCACAGATGACATCGAGTGAGGACACTCGTGTCGGATGCATCGTCTCGGTGGAGAGTCGCTGTTCTACCTCACCTCTCGTGGACTCAGCCATCAGAGTGCTGAGACACTCCTCCTCAACTCGGAGATCCTGAGACACTTGAGAACTATAGATGAAAATGAAAGAGAAACAATCTGTTGTGAGATACATAATCGTCTGATCAAAAAACCCGCCTAGGCGGGTTTTTGATTGAAGAAAAGCTTCTGAATTACCCAAGAAATGTAACTTTCGTATTGATCGGATCACTACCAAACTCATTATCTCATTTTTTTCCTGGCTGTAGCAAACAAACAAGTCATACAAAACCTGCAACCATATAGAGTGGCCAACTTATGAGTGTGAGTATACCTGACAAAAATGAGCTTACCTCAATGCCAAAAAAGAATAAAAGAATGAGCAGTAAATAATTGACAAGTCATACAATAATCGAAGTAGTATACACACCTACTTCCAGATTACCATTTCGTCCAATATCACGACATCGTTTTCGAATCAGTGTTTTTATTGGAAAATATTGAAATATCTGAAATAAAAAAGAAGAAATGATTGTCCCATAAAATAATCATTTAAAACCAAATATATTTCCCCAAAGCATTCCGAAGAGTGAAAAAATAATCAGATACAGTACTACACCTATAGTAAGGCTACGAGCAAAGTATTGATATCTACGAATTCTTCATTCAGGTAGTACTGTGATGAATTTATCATGTAAACTATAAGAAACCTTTTCTAACTGTGGTGGATTTGTGGTATTTTCCATATAAAAATGGGTGAAGAAATAAAACTACAGAAATTCTATCATAATTACCCCCCCCCCGTCAAATATTTAACCCTAGATTCTAACATCAAACGCCACACCTTAGAAACTATTTCACCAAAATAATGGATTGGAGTAAAGTAGAAGTCATTCTATTTTACTTTCTTACATTGTTTCGGTTATGTCTCAACTTACAGCTCATCAACTTCACAGTATAGAGGATAAAATCCAAGAAGGACATAACAACTCTCAGATAGCTTCATTCATCAAAAAAGATAGATCTATTGTGGTGCGCCTCTTCAGAAAATATCCAAGAAATACTTTTCATGCTGAAACAGTTATACAAGAACGATTTAAAACAAAAAGTATTGCCACACAATCCCATATTCGAATAGAGCTATGAGGAGAGCTTGCACTCTATATTTATGAAAAGTTTTTACTCGATTGGTCACCAGATCAGATCGCGGAAAGCTGGAAGGAAAAGCAGAAAGAGGAACACCGAAAAACAGTGAAACTCTCCAAGGACACTATCTATGATTGGATATATACAGAGTATGATCCAAAGTTACTCAAGAAGCATCTTAGAAGAAAAAACAAAGAGTACCGAGATCGAAAGAAAGAAGCATCTCTTGGATGAAAATATCAGATAGCCGAACGAATCATGATCGACGATCGAATCATAGATCATCCAAAATGTGAGACACGAGAAGAAATTGGACACTGGGAATGAGATACCATCATCTGAAAAGATCGAAAGTGAGCCATACTCACCCTCGTAGAACGCAAGACATGACAGACATTGATTGGAGAGCTCCCGCTAGGAAAGAATGCCATATGAGTCACTACAGATCTCATGAGACTTGTATCTCATATTCCAAGAGATAAAATCAAAACAATCACCTTCGACAATGGACGAGAATTTGCAGATCACAAGATGATGAGTTTTGAACTGCAGATACAGATATATTTTGCTCATGCATACCACTCTTGGGAACGAGGAACCAATGAAAATACCAACTGACTCATCAGACAATATATCCCAAAGAAGACAGATTTTAGTACCATAACACAAAAAGATTTGGATAAAATCCAAATCCTCTTAAACTCAAGACCAAGAAAAAGGCTCAACTATGCTACTCCAGATATGATGTTTTGGTGAAATGAAAAGTGTGGCGTTTCAGAATAGAATTTAAGAACCGCTTTTTCTAGAAAATCCCCAACTTCTTGCGAAATCAGGGATTTTTCTATATTTTATCTCTTCTCTATCATCGCTCTCACGAGTCCTATGAACAGTGGATGAGGTCGAGATGGACGAGAGATGAGCTCGGGATGAGCCTGAGTTGCGATCATATATGGATGATCTCGGAGCTCTACGATCTCTGCGAGTGATCCATCTGGTGATGTCGCTGATACGATGAATCCTGATGCCTCCATAGCTTCGCGATATGTAGGGTCGAACTCGAATCTATGACGATGCCGCTCGGTGACTATAAGGGATTCCTTTTGTCCCTCCCCTGAGAAGGGGAGGTTAGGAGGGGTTACATTACTATGAATTCCTTTTTGTGTAACCCCCTCTAGCTCCCCCTTCTCAGGGGGAGAACCCGCTCCATATACCCGTTCTGCGAGTGATCCTGGACGAATAATACACTCATAGCTCCCGAGTCGCATATTCCCTCACTTTGAAGTAAGTCATTTTTGGTGTTCCATAATATGGATGATATTATGGACTCATGCTGGAGTGAATTCTTCACTCGATGCATCAGCGATACCCAGCACATTGCGGGCGTACTCGATCGCCATGATCTGTGATCCAAGACAAATTCCGAGGTATGGGATCCGATTCTCTCTCGCATATCTCGCCGTCTCGATCATCCCCTCAGTTCCACGAGTTCCGAATCCTCATGGTATACAGATGCCATCGAGATTTTCGAGAATAGTAGTTCCTGATTTTTCTATATCCTCTGCATCGATGAATTGGAGTTTTACTTTTTTCGAGTGAGCAAATCCGGCACACCGGAGTCACTCATTGACCGAGTAGTAGGCATCTTCGAGATCAGTATATTTGCCAACCATACCGATAGTGAGGATATCTGTCGAATTCTCGATATGTGTGACGAGTTGTTCCCACTTGGCCATATTCGGTTTCACAACATCAAGTCCCATTTTTTCGAGAATCTTGGTACTGACTCCCTGAGTAGCGAACGAGAGAGGCACCTTGTAGATCGAGTCGAGTGTCGGTGCTGCGATGATATCGTCCCGCTGGAGTCCCGATTTGGATGCGATCTTCGCGAGCATCTCCTCAGGAACTATTTCATCAGACCTGACGACGAGGAAATCAGGCGATATCCCATATCCCATGAGAGTACGGACAGAGTGCTGGATTGGTTTAGATTTGAACTCTTTCGATGCTCAGAGAAATGGAAGGAGTACCACATGGACGAATATTACATTATCTCTGCCGAGACGATGCTGGAGCTGACGAGCAGATTCGAGGAGATACTCGTTCTCCATATCCCCTACCGTTCCACCGATTTCGATGATCGAGACATCTGCATTCGCAGTTTCATATCCTGTTTTTATTTTTTCCTGGACGAGATCCGTGAGATGTGGGACGATCTGGACAGTTCATCATAAAAAATCCCCACGACGCTCCCGAGCAATGAGCTCCTCATAGAGACGACCCGAGGTGAACGATGAGAATCGGTTCATATCCGTATCGAGAAACCGCTCATAGTGCCCGATATCGAGATCCGTCTCAGCTCCATCCGCCGTGACAAATACTTCTCCATGTTGAGTAGGATTCATTGTTCCTGGATCGACATTGAGATACCCGTCGAATTTTTGACAGTATACTCGCTGATCTGATGCTGCGAGGAGTGCGCCGATCGATGCGGCGGCTATACCTTTTCCGATGCCTGAGAGGACACCTCCTGTGACGAATATTATTTTCAAGTGAGTATAGGAGTAAGAAAATAAAAAAGAGGGGTCATAAAAACCTCTCTCTCATATGAGATGATACGGGTTGTATATCTCTGCGATTGCATATGATGAGTATAGGAAAAAATCGAGAATTGCAAGTCTACTTGTCTTGAAAATTTCTTGTATGTTTTGCTTTGAACTTGTGGAAAAATATATATAATGTGTATCTTATTTGCTAATATCACACCCATGAAAAATAATCCATCTCTCACAGCTCTCAATCATCTCATTGCCCTCTATACGGTCACGGCACAGAATGCGAGATTCTGCCATTGGAATGTCGTCGGACCCCACTTCGAGGATGATCACGAGTTCTTCGGAGATATCTATAGTGAGCTCTCAGATGAGACTGATCTCTTCGCCGAGCGGATCCGAGCTCTCCGTATGAATCCCCTATCAGCTATCTCAGATCTCCTCGGAGAGGCTCAGCTCATCGAGTATGCCCTCCCGATGACCGCTCGAAATATGCAAAAAAATATGCTCGCCGACTACGAGAAAATATCAGCAAAAATGACGCAATTCGCAGAAACAACAGCGAATGATGCTGTCACACAAGATATCATCGTCGGATCGCAGCGACAGATCGACAAACGAGCTTGGATGCTCCGATCGATGCTCGGTGAATAGATTTATTATGAGAATAATTCTCATTTTATCTTGATTTAAATATAAAATCTATATACTCATATCGTATTCATTATTGAATCATTCTTAATCTCTAATTTTCAACCATATGTCTTGCTGACACGATCACGATACTCACGAAGAATATAACTACGAACAAGTAAAAATCGACACTCTCGCTCCAGGATTCGACCTCCCAGCGTATGATCCAATCAAGGATGATACAACCAATATCTCCACTCATGATCTTCATGGGAAGTGGAAGGTACTGTTTTTCTACCCTGCTGATTTCACGTTTGTCTGTCCTACAGAGCTCAAGGATATGGCAGGAGCAAAAGCCAAGTTCGACGAACTCGGAGTCACAGTACTCGCAGCCTCTACTGATACAGTCTTCTCTCATAGAGCATGGGTCAAACACGAGGGTCTCATGAAGGGATTCCCATACTTGATGCTCGCCGATCACAACACTGAGATCGCCGCTGCATACAATATTCTCGATGAGGAATCAGGGATTGCGGGTCGTGGGACATTTATCATAGATCCAGAGGGGATCTGCCGAGGTATCGAGGTGACATCTGGTCCCCTCGGTCGCAACTCTGACGAGCTCATCCGCAAGATCGAGGCTCTCCAGTTCATGGCAGCACATCCTGGCACCGCTTGTCCTGCGAAGTGGGCAGTGGGATCCAAGACACTCACTCCATCAATCAAAATATCTGGAGAAATTGAAGAACAACTTAAATAAGTTTAAATAAATATCCCCTTCAGAAATGAGAGGGGATATTTATTCTAGAAATTCTCTCATCTACTTTGCTTGTCTTTCATTTGTCTTTGTTATTATGATAACATAAAATATACTTTGTTTAGCTATTTAAATTAAATAATATGGATAATCCAAATAATGATTCTGGGATCAATACAATTCTTATTGTGATCATATTATTAATAATTGTAGGGGCCGCCGTATGGTTCTACACTAAAGGTTGAGTAACTCCGACTCAACAATGAATACCCAAGGTCAATGTAGATGTCAATATGCCTACAATCCCGAATATTCCTACTGGTAGTGGTCAGTAAAAGAATATAGAAAAATCCCCCACTTTCGTAGGGGATTCTTTTATTCATATTTCTATTCCTCATCGTCTTCCTCGAACTTCACTCCGCGTTCTGCTCGGATTTTTTCTGTGATATTGTTCGGAACCTGAGAATAGTGAGCAAACTCCATAGCATAGGTAGCTCGACCCTGAGACGATGAACGGAGATCTGTCGAGTAACCGAACATCTCAGAGAGAGGAACATGAGCTCGGATGATCTTCGCCATACCTCGCTCAGTCATCTCGATGATCTGGCCTCGTTTTGAGTTGAGATTGCCGAGGACATCACCCATATACTCTTCTGGAGTATTGACCTCGACGAGCATGATCGGCTCGAGGAGAGCAGGCTTTGCCTTGCGAGCTGCCTGACGAAATGCCTTGATAGCTGCCATACGAAATGCGAGCTCGTTTGAGTCGACATCATGGTACGAACCGAATGTGAGAGTGGCCTTCACATCTACGATAGGATATCCAGCGATGATACCACGAGTATAGGCGGTCTTGAGACCCTTCTCGACTCCTGGGATGAACTCTCGAGGGATGACACCACCGACTACCTTGTTGAGGAATACTGTCTCATCAGCGAGACCCTCTGGATCAGCGATACGCTGCTCTGGAGTGATCGGCTCGAATGTGATCACTACATCACCGAATTGTCCTCGTCCACCTGATTGTTTCTTATGTGTCCCTCGCTCATCAGTCACTGTAGCAGTGATCGTCTCACGGTAGGCAACTTGAGGAGCACCGACATTGGCCTCGACCTTGAACTCACGTTTCATACGATCAACGAGGATCTCGAGGTGGAGCTCACCCATACCTGCCATGATCGTCTGTCCAGTCTCTGGATTCGATGATACACGGAACGATGGATCTTCTTCGGCGAGCTTATTGAGTGCCATACCCATCTTTTCCTGATCTGCTTTAGTTTTTGGCTCTACAGAGATCGAGATCACTGGCTCAGGGAATACCATACGCTCGAGGAGGATCGGACGGTTAATATCACAGAGGGTATCTCCGGTCTTCGTATCCTTGAGTCCGATGATAGCTCCGATATTACCAGCTGGGATCTCATCGATCTCAGTTCGAGTATTGGCGTGCATCTGGAGGAGACGACCGATACGCTCCTTTTCTCCGGTGACAGAGTTGAGGACATATGATCCTGACTTCAGAGTACCTGCATAGACTCGGACAAATGTGATACGACCGACAAATGGATCAGTCATGATCTTGAACGCGATCGCACCAAGAGTCTCATTTGGATCCTGTTTGAGAGAGATCACTGTATCAATATCATCTGGATCAACACCGGTTGCCATACCACCCTTGACATCAAGAGGAGATGGGAGGAGATCTACGACGGCGTCGAGGACGAGTTGTACACCCTTGTTCATGAGGGCAGATCCACACATGAGTGGATAGACCATATCGGATATGACACCCTTACGAAGACCCTGTATGATCTCTGCTTCTGTAAGTGTACCATTCTCGAAGAACTTGTTCATGAGATCATCATCTTGCTCTGCTGCCTTCTCGACGAGAGCGGCATGCCACTTGTCTGCATCAGCCTGATGTGATGCTGGGATCTCCATCTCTATCACCTTCTCACCCATCTTCCCATCAAAAGTATACGCCTTCATATTGATGAGATTGATGATACCAGAGAACTCATTCTCCTGACCGATAGGGAGTTGGATAGGGATGACTTTGTTTCCAGCGAGACGCTTGATGATAGACTCGTATGTCATCATGAAGTTACCACCTGTCTTGTCCATCTTGTTCGCGAATGCGATACGAGGCACTCCGTATTTGTCAGCCTGTTTCCATACAGTCTCTGACTGAGGCTCGACACCCTGAGATGCGTCGAATACGGCAACCGCTCCATCGAGAACTCGCATAGAGCGCTCTACCTCGATCGTGAAGTCCACGTGACCTGGAGTATCAATCAGATTGAGTTGTACCCCATTCCATGTCGTTGTAGTAGCCGCCGAAGTAATAGTAATACCTCGCTCCTTCTCCTGCTCCATCCAGTCCATCGTCGCACCACCATCATGTACCTCACCGATCTTGTGGGTGATACCAGTATAGAACAAGACACGCTCAGAAGTGGTAGTCTTGCCGGCATCGATGTGGGCACAGATACCGAAGTTTCGGATATTTTTGAGATCCTTGGAAATCGCCATAAAATGTAAAATAAAGAAATAATACTACTGAAATCGTGGAGATAATATGGAAAAGGGGTCAAATGTCAAAAAGAGTTTTCATATATGAAAACTCTTTTTGACATAATATACTTTTAATACTATTTCCTAACAATCTCCAATGATCAGCCAGTATCTACCCAATTATACAAATGAGTTACCAACATATTATAATCTTTTTCTGAGAGTTGTGATTGATAATTCTGAAGGAGTAAATCTCGTACTTCAGAAAGTTCTCATGCAGAAAATGATGTTTTACCGGTTTTCTGGTAACAATATACAGCAATGGACTTGATAGAATCAAGATTCACCTTATAGGATTGTCCTCCATTTTCATGAAAATGGATATATTCTATATCAGAGATGTCAATTTTAGAAAACTTATCCTTAAGAGAGGATGAAATGGAAGTATTATTAGTAATATAGTTATTATATGGATTGCTTGATATACTTTTTTGCATTTTCTGTTCATGAAAATGCATCTTAAAAATCCAAATAATAGTACAAACTAATACAATAAAGAATAAGAAAAGTAATATACCTGATGTATCCAAAATTAGAAGTGAGATACCTACGAGGTACAAGAAAAATGACCAACAAGGTAAGGCTAGAATATATTTAACATATAAGTTATTTACCATACTAGGCAATGTGATAATAAGGGGTAGTATGAACAGTGGTGCAAAATAAAAAAGCATACCAAATATAATTGCATATACTACAAAGTTTGATTGTGCGCATCATAGTTCTCCATGCTGTAGGCTTGATCATCCAACAGATATACTTGGACATGAGGAAAAAAATCAAGATGCAATCCATATATATAATATAAGCGGTATGCCTATACTACATATAGTATGCATAAAGAGGTAAGTCTTATATAATATAGATTTTGATTGATACCATTCCTTAAACATAAGAGTTATTATTTAAACTAAAAAATCTACTTTTTGTAGTGTACTATACTTTATCAATTTAATCAAGAAATTTGCTTTCTGTTCTCTTTTTTCTATAATCGGCTCATCCCGAATAGGGTGGTGGAATGGTAGATGCTCGGGTGGTGGAATGGTAGACACGTACGTTTCAGATGCGTATGCCCTATGGGTGTGTGGGTTCAAGTCCCATCTCGAGCACCAATTCAGTAATTTCAAGATGAAAAGTTGATAGATCCAGACATATTTGCCCAGGTGATGGAATGGTAGACATGACGGTCTTAGAAGCCGTTGCCGCGAGGTGTAGGAGTTCAAGTCTCCTCCTGGGCACCAGTAAAATATTAAGAGCTTTATTCGCAAGGATAAGGCTTTTCTTTTGTACAAAAATCCCTACAATATCTCTCATGCAATCCCTTTTCTCTTCATCCATCACGCCTCTCGCATCAGTCCTCAGGCCTGAGCAAATCGACGATCTCGTAGGGCAATGACATTTGATCGGCGAATGAAGAGCAATCCGCAAGTTCATCGAGGCAGGCAGACTCCCATCGATCCTCCTCTGGTGACCTCCAGGATGTGGCAAGACCTCACTCGCTCGTGTCATCGCGAACTCGCTAGATGCTGAGTTTTTTCATCTGTCTGGTGTACTCTCGAAGAAGGAAGATGTCGTGAAAATCATTGCCCGAGCCCAGAAAAACTACGAAGATGGGAGACAGACAATACTATTTCTCGATGAGATACATAGGTGGTCGAAGTCACAACAAGATGTCCTCCTCCCATGGGTAGAAAAAGGAATCATCACGCTCATCGGAGCCACCACCGAAAATCCCAGCTTCACTGTGATCAACGCTCTCCTCTCTCGATGCCGCACCTATATCCTGGAGCCAATCACACCGACAGAAGTAGTCGAATTCATCGATAAAAATATGAGTCGAATCCACGAGAGGTATCCAAAAATTGAGTTCTCAAAGAATATACTAGATCTCATTGCTAATCTCTGAAATGGCGATCTCCGCAATGCACTGGGTCTCCTCGAAACAGCTTGCATATTGCAATGAGAATGAGTTCTCACACGTGAGACAATCCTCGAGGCTGGGAGCAAGTCACTCAACTATGACCAGGATGGTGAGGAGCACTACAATCTGATATCAGCCATGCACAAGTCACTCCGAGACTCTGATGGTGATGCTGCGATCTACTGGATAGGTCGTATGCTCGCAGGTGGTGAGGATCCGAGATACATCATGCGTCGTATGATGAACTTTGCCTCTGAAGACATCTATGATCCTCAGGCAATCATGCTGACCAATACCGTCTACGATATCTGCGAGAAGATGGGCATGCCCGAGTGTGAGCTCCCGATACTGAACGCTGCGTACTATCTTGCTACTGCACCCAAAGATAACTCGATCTATAGGGCGATGCAGATGATGCACTCCGATATCCACGAATATGGCAATCTCTGAGTTCCCCTCCATCTCCGCAACGCCCCAACAGCACTCATGAAAGAGGCTGGATACGGGAAATGATACGAATATACCCATGATCTCGCAAACAAAAAAAGTACCCAAGAGCACTTTCCGGAAGAGTTACGCGGGAGGAAGTATAGAAAGTAAGGTTCTTCTAGCTAATTTAAGTATTTTCTACTTCCTGAGGAACAACATTGAAATCCACCCAAGAAATACCAGGATATGAATTATTATGATATATGTGTATTGGACTACCTATAATGAAATTATTTTCATGTATGCGATCACTCGTATATAGCACGCCTGTTTGATTGTCTTTACAGACATAATCATATCACCCACCTTTTCATGTGAAAGTCTTCATCTCTATAATTACTCAAACTGTATAACTTTGCATAGATTGCATCTTTTCTATTGCCTCTTTCCTTTTTCTACTCTTCATATAAGTATATATACCTGTGATTATAGCAATAGGTGGCAAGAACATTGCTAGTATCATCCATACTATATCCGTTAGTACAAATGAATTTGATAGCATTTCTTGATTTACCAAAATATACTTTTTATCACCAATTTTATTACACGGATTGCCGTGCCTACATTTTCACATATTATTACTTGTAACGATGTATTTATTTCATTCATACAAAAATTCTATGCTGGGGCTATCTAAATACGATACTATTTGTCATAATTCAATTGATGTTTTAGTAAGAGATACATTATATAAATTTGTGAATGTTTTACTTCAGCCTGCCAAATTCCAAAGTGTAATTCCACTAAATCAAAACATTATTATTAATATAATATGTATTATTCCCTTATCTTTCGGTATATATTTCATAAGTTATGAATTACTGATAAAAATCAACCATACAATAACATATCTACACAGGAAATGCAAATAGCCTAATTTATGAAACCAAAATACTTGCTTTTTTCTACTTTCCTCTATAATGACTCCAAGTGAAATAGGACCTGCCAAATTGGCGAGTCTTTTTTTTGACCCAATGTTCCCTTGTTCCATAACTTATAATTCTTCATTCATAATTTATAACTATTTTCCCTATGTTCGATATCGCAAAAATCAAGGCTGCTATAGAGCAGATCGCCGCAGAGAAAAAAATCGGTAAAGAAAAACTCGTCGAGATCATCGAATCAGCGATCAAGACTGCCTACAAGCGTGACTACGCGAGCAAGGATACCAATGTGAATGTCAAACTCGATATGGTCACGGGCAAGCTCGATGTCTCAGTCGAGAAGACGATCGTCGAGACGGTCGAGGATGAAGATATCGAGATCAGCTATGAGGATGTTGGTGGAGAAGAGTCAGGATTTGTCATCGGTGACACCGTCGAGATCGATGTGAGTGAAGAGTTCATGAATAGTGAAGGATTCGGTCGTATTGCCTCTCAGGCAGCCAAGCAGGTCATCGTACAGAAGATCGGCGAGACGGAGAAAGAAAAACTCTATCATCTATTCAAAGATAAGGTCGATACGATCGTAAATATGCGAGTAGAGCTTGTCGAGAAGAATCGGGTAGTATTTGATTACAATGGTCATCAAGTAGTCCTCCCTCGGAGCGAGCAGAACTCATCAGACAAGTATATCCCAGGTCAGCGTATGAATCTCTATATCCGTGGATGCGAGATCGATCCCGTGACATGACCTCGCGTGATCCTCTCTCGCAAGGACAAGGAGCTCGTTGTGAAGCTCTTCGAAATGTCTACTCCAGAACTCGAAGAGGGTGTTGTCGAGATCGTATCTATTGCTCGTATGCCAGGAGTGAAGACCAAGATCATCGTCGCCTCTGATGACGAAGATGTAGATCCAGCAGGATGTCTCATCGGACCAAAAGGAATGCGAGTCCGTACTATCGTGGATGAGCTCTTCGGTGAGAAGATCGATATCCTCAACTATACCACCAATCAGAAAGAGATGGTACGTCGAGCTCTCGTTCCTGGTATCGTCGAGGATATCGAGATCGACGAGGAGACAACGACTATTCGAGCAACGGTAAAAGATGAGGAAAAGGCCAAAGTCCTTGGTCGAGGAGGAACTAACATCAATATAGCAGGCGATCTCCTCGGATATCGTATCTCTCTCACAACCCTTCCTCCATCTGACATAGTAGCAGCGGTTAACGAAACTATAGAATCATAAATACAAACTCCCTACAAAAAATTCCATTTCGATATATCGAAATGGAATTTTTTGATCCCTTACTTACGTCGACACTCGACACGCTCTATCACATTATCATCAACTGCGAGTACTTGGAGTATGAGTCGAGTAGTATCTCAGAAAGATACAATATCTCCAATATTCGGGAATCACTCTTCTTCAGCCATGAGCACGTATGAGAGTGTCTCACTCATATATTCTTCTGGGAGATCGATCATATCTGGGGTCATATCATATTCTTCGAGGATGTCATCGATGAGTACAGAGCCAATAGCCTCGATAGATCCATCTTTTCATTTTTTCATATATATCTCTTCTCGATCTTTCTCATCTTTGATATCTCAGAATACCTCCTCGAGTACATCCTCCATTGTCACTACTCCGGCTGTCCCACCGTGTTCGTCGAGTACGAGTGCGATATGTCGTCTCGAGCGTTGGAACTTTTCGAAAAGATCATCGAGTGCTTGAGTCAGAGATACTTTCATGATTTTCTCGAGATCAAGTGATGAGAGATGAGCTGATCCGTGTCACTCACGCTGGAGATGAAATGCTTCTCGAAATGTCATAACAGAATCAACATCATCAGTACTATCACCACAGACGGGAAGACGAGAGTGTGATGACTTCATCATAAAATCACATACTTCATCAACCGTCATATCGAGAGAGAGGAATTCTACATTTACCCTGGGAGTCATCACAGAATCAGCAGTCATATCTGAGAGATTCAGGAGATTTTTGATCTGGCGTTTTTCGTCTTCCTCAACTGCACCACCCGCATGGGACATATCTATGAATGCATCGAGTTCTTCTTCACTGACTGTAGATCCATGCATATCTAGCTTACCTCCTGTAATCCATCCGAGAACCTTGACGAATTGTTCTACAATCCATGTCAGAGGCAACAATATCCATACTATCATCTGATACACAGGAGCAGCCATGAGTGCAATTTGATCATTAAATCTTACCCCGAGTACTTTTGAGGTGATCTCTCAGAAGAGAAGGACAACCATAAATGAAACAATATACACAAATAAGGAAGTTGCCTCAGGAGACCCTCCGAAAATCATTATCATTTCAGGTGTAATATACTTTTCAGCAATAATCATTGGTGCACTCGTCACAAAAAGTGTAGCAATAAGATTGGTAATCAGAAGTCTCTCATTTTTCTTTTTGAGTTTAGCAAGGGTACGTGCACCCCAACGCTTTTGTCGAATAAATCATTCGAGCTTGTGTCCGCCGACTGACATGAGTGGGATCTCTGTACCTGCAAAGAATGCAAGAGCAAAAACAAAAATTATAAACAAAAATATGGGAAAAGGATCCAAGATATAGGAAAATAGGAATAAAATATGGTAGCAAAACTACTAATTGCTCCGTATTATATAGATATTCTCTGAAAAGCAAATGCGTCCAATTCTCTAGTTGCGATTTTAGCTTTCTCGAATATACTCACCGTAACTATCACTAATGATATACTTATGGAAAAATCTATCCAGGAAGAGCAACAGATCAAGAAAATGTCCACAAAAAAAGCAACTTTGATCAAGAAAATGCCAAAAAAACAGCAAGAAGAAGTCGAATGACTCATCGATGCCATCGGAGCTGTCGGTCTCGAGGAGTTCATCGAGTATATCAGATCTCCCTGGAAGATGCTCTGGCCCAATTTCATCGCCGGAGTTGCTAGAGGATTCGGGGCGTTGGTCTGAGCAACGATAGTCATTGGTCTCGTCGGATGGTCACTCGCCATCATCATCGACCTCCCTCTCATCGGACAACGACTCGAGCCATATGTCACACATATACAGACTGAATTCAAAAAATATACCGAGGCTACCAACTACAATCCAAAATTTGATAGCATGGAGCGTATACTGATTGAGATACGAAACAATACAAAGAAATAAAAAACCCCTCTGAATGATTCAGAGGGGTTTTTTATTTCTAGTACAGAGATATGTACTACTCTCAAACAAGAAGTTGCTACTTTTTGTTATTCACATACCACTGCTGAGCAATCACAAACAGTGTCCCGATGAACCAATATAGTGCGATACCAAGTGGGAAAAAATATGACGATACCGCGAGCATAACAGGGAGCATATAGAGCATCATCTTCTGCATCATCTCAGGATCGAGGATTGCTTCTGGAGAGGTCGGATCAACTTCTTTTTTAGGTTCTTGCGTCTCTTTTTTCGTTTTTATAGTATAGTGGAATGACATATACGCCTGGACCCACTGCGTTCATCCGAGTATCAGACCAAATATGATTGCCGTAATGCCTCAAATCTGAGACAGATTGAGTCCAAAAAAAGTTGTAACAATATTCGATGGTTGGAATGACTCGAAAATAGGGTAGAGATGATATAAATTGGATGGGTCAGTGATACCAGATATAACCCAATAGAGACCAATAAGAATCGGCATCTGAATAAGGAGTGGGAGACAGGATCCCATTGGATTGACTCACTCCGTCTTGTAGAGCTCCATCATCTTTTGTCCGAGTACAGCCTGATCAGTCTTGAATTCTTTTTGGATGGCTTTTATTTTTGGTTGGATTTTCTGGAGTTTTTTCTGACTCTCGAGCATATGCTGTTGTGGTACGAGGAGAATGAGACGAATGATGAGCGTGATAATGATTATAGCCCAGCCAAGAGAGTGTCCAGGTACCCAAGTAAGGAGTGCGATGAACAGATTGTAGATAGGCTCATACACGAGAGTAGATGCCACAGATCGAAATGAACCAGGTAGAGCTAGAGAAAATGCAATACTGCGATCTCACAGGGGAGTTTTGATCGTCACTACATATTTACCAGGTTGTGTCGCAAATACTCGATACAATGGAGCAAATAGGATGAGGTGTATCTGAGATGGGGCAACAATAATAGGGGCACAAAATCAAATCGCTGTCTCTCGGATTCCAGTAACTAACTTGGAATCGAGTGATAGAGTGATATCATCACATGGATTTACTGTGATAGCACCAGTTGTGGTATTATGAATAGTAATCTTGGGAATGTTGGGCACTATGATGTTCTCAGATTCTACTGATATGTAGACATCAGGGAGTATAGGAGGAGTGACTTGTTTTGGGAAAAACCAATACTGTACGAGGAGCGATACAAGAAATGCTATGGCAAAGAGATTGAGAATACGGAGTTTGTCCATGTGATAGAGGGAAATGAGTGAATAAGATTATTTTTTTATTTTCGAATTGTATTCTTCCTGTATCTTGCGGTACAAGAATTGTATATTTTTTTCGAATTCTATAATATGTTCGTTATTTTTGTAGTCGAGTATGGTTCCTTTTTTTGGGACGAGTACTACATCAAAGGAGAGATTATTGAGGGGGAAGAGAGATATATCATAGAACTTGCGTCTCCAGTAATTACGATTCACACTTCCCTTTGTACACTTGGATGATAATAAGATTGCACATCTACCATGTGCAATCTTATTTTGCATAGTATTAGCGATCCAAACATACGAAAAGAAAGGTTTTTTTCGATTCAAAACCTTTCTGAGTTCATTTTCTGTAAGACGATATTCTTTGGAGATCATATTTTGCAATAGCTAATGCGGATGCAGTTATACTCTACCCAGAGGACAGTATTAGAATGATTATTTTGCTGTCTTGTTTGATCCACGAAATCTCTCTGTGAGTCCAGGAACAGTGACAATACGAGCAGTACCACCAGCTACATTATGGTGTTTACTTTTACCTCGGATATTTTTGTATCGATTGAGATAGCTCACGGTGAGTACATGTCGACCCTTGCGGCGACGTGCACGGAGTACCTTTTGTCCATCTACTGTGTTCTTGCGAGCGAGGAATCCGTGTACACGGAGTCGTTTTCTCTTCTTGAGTTTTCCTATCATATGATATTATTTTTTATGAAAAAAGCTCCGGGATTGTATAGAAAACTGTCTGCTTGTCAACCGATTTTTATAATTTAATCAAAGTCCGAAAGTGAGACGCTGGTCGATATGGATATAGTTGGATCTTCATTTCGAAGAATACGCCTCTTACCAGCTGAAAATCACATTTCCAAGTTGAGACGAACATAGGGATGGATAAATGGACTAATCTGGTTACTTCCTTGGATTGCATCTTGTGCAGACCATGAGAGCCAAGGATCCTTGGTTGGATATACCTGGAGTGAGAGATATTTGATATTGATTGTAGCAGGAAATAGATTCACCCACTCAGCATCTCATCAAGTTGCCAGGATACTAGTATCTAGGAGAGTGGCTCCACTACATTGTGTTTTTTCGATACATGCCCATGTGTCTATAACTCCATCATAGGCACTACGATCGATGGTTCATCCTGAATGTGTGAAACCAAAATCAAGTCATTTTGTTTTCAGTACTTGAATATTCCCGACACAACCACTCCCCGTCAAGAGTTTTCAGCTTGCTGTTGTAGGAATAGGGAAACAAGAAATAGCGAGATTATTTGGATCTTGAACAATATTCCACCGGAAATATGTTCTCGTTTTTGCTCACTTATTGATGAGGTAGAGTTCTTGTACTGCTCCCGTGAATACATCTGGAACATCTCCTGTTAGCCGATCATCGTCATCTCCTATGATACTCCCACTTGCATCACCATCTTCATCACCAAGATCATTATCAATATTACCATTATAGTCAGTAAACTGAGCCAGATATTCTCCATATCGTTGTGATGCTCCACTGAAGTTTAGAGGAGATCCAACCAGATAACTTGATGCACCATTATTATTATTTGTGAGGCATCATCCTGTTCACATAGTTGTACCGCTATTAGATCTACAGAGGTAGAGTGATGCACCATAAGTATATGATCAGAGAGATCCACCCTGTCAGTAGTTACCGAGTCATGTTGGATTTTGATAGTGTCCACTTTGTGTAGCCACTCATATGGATTTTCGATTCCAGTATTCCTCATAGTCAAGAGTTCATCCATCTTTGATACCGGTAAAGAGTTGTTCTGAGAAAAAATACAGTTCCTCAAGAAGTGCTACTCGATTCAATGTCTTGGTACGGGCGATCATGAGACTCTGTACAGCGAGAATCACACTCGTGATGATCATAGCAAAGAGCGTCATGGAAATCATGAGCTCAAGGATAGTAAATCCTGTTTTATTCCGGAGATTCTGTTTTGCGATCATAGATATGGAAAATGAGGAGTAGTGGAATAAATAAGGCTCTTCATATTTTGATGGCTCGTGGTTCGCGATCAAATGAATGGGGGCCTATAGAGATGATTTCATGGATTATTTGGTATTCTTTGGATTTTTGTAGAGATAATCTTCATACAAAAATATAGATACACAATTTTGAGATAGTACGTATATATGATCCAATAATGAGAAATGTACTAATCCATATATTTTTTGTCATATCTATTTGAAAAAAATGAAAATATCTCTATCATACCCAATATGAATGATTATATTACAAATTCCAAAAATCGAAAATTAAAAACAAAAATTCTATTATTTTTGTCACGAATAAATATATGAGCTGGGAAACTTCCTCTCTCAGGACGAGTTATTATATTGATGGAGTCTGTTTTAACAGGTTCTCTTTTTTTTCCATGGATACACATGGTACACCTCGATGGTTCTATTCATAATCATTATGCATTCTCTCAGTTTTGTTTTTATATAGGATACTGGATTCTGCTAGTATGAGCTCTTACTCCGTTTTTTCTTCTCTCACATACCAAAAAAGAAAGAATCAGAGCATTGCTCCCATTTCGTTTATCAGATACTCAGGCGATCATTTTTATATTCACCGTACTACTCGTGAGTATGATCAATCTCATTATTATCAATGGTCTTTATACCACTCAGATAGCGGCTCAAGGTTCTACTCTTGGCTGATGATTTCGTATAGCATTTTCGAGTATAATCTTGATTTTTATAGCGACATACTACCTTTCCAGAACGAATAAGGTAATTAATACAGATATGTATTATCTTGATCACCAGACGGATGATGAGTTGTCCAGATATAAAAATATACTTTCAAGTGAAAATGAGAGTCAAAAAAAGAATATGAGTCTCCCAATTTAAACTTGACTTTGCTTAAAAAACTATATTATTAGTCAAGTAAGTGTGCTCTGTAAAGAGCATAAATTATTTTCATAATTCTCAAACTATGTCCACTGTAGCAACAGAGATTCAAAATACATTCGAGACTATTCTCGCCTCTCTCGCTGAGAAAGAAAGATCAGTCATAACTCGTCGTATTGGACTCAAATGAGAACGTGAAACTCTCCAAGAAATAGGTGATACCTATGGAATTACCCGTGAACGAGTTCGTCAAATCGAGGATGTCGGAATCAAGAAAATTGGACGTATCATGCGTACAAGTCCTCTCATGCGTATACAAGAAGCCGGGGAGAAAATCCTCCAAATGCATGGCGGCATCATGACTCGCGATCGTCTGATATCAGCTATTATCGCTGATATCGGTATCGAGTGAGCTATTAACAATAATATCATCGACGTCCTCCTCCAGGCAGACTACAACCTCCAGAGATCAAAACCTCAACTCGGTACAAATACCTATTTCCATTTCGCAGAGGTAACAAAAAAAATGGTGGAAGCAGTACATAAAGAAGCTCTCAAACTACTCAAGAAAAAAGGTGATATCATGGAGTCAATTGTACTCTACGATGCTATTCATCTCGCACTCTTTGCTCAATTCGGAAATCTATCGAATATTATATTGGATTCGGTTATGGATATATTCCTCGATATTGTAAAAGGTGAAGAGAAATTCATAGGGCTCGAAAAGTGGAAAATTCTCAATCCAGCGACACTCAAGGACAAGGCAATATATGTCCTTAAAAAGAAAAAAGAGCCTCTCCATTTTCTGGATATAGCAGCGGCTATCACCGAGCGATTTTCAGAACCGGTCAAGACATCTACTATCCACAATGAGCTCATTCGTAATTGAGAATTCGTACTCATAGGTCGTGGTATCTATGTACTGAAAGAATGGGGATACAAAGATGGTACAGTACTCGATGTGATCCTAGAAATATTCAAAAAAGCAGGAGTACCTCTCTCAACCGAAGAAATCACTGATCGTGTCCTCAAGGTCCGTCAAGTCAAAATCACAACCATCTATATGAATCTACAAAATAAGAAACATGTAGAACGAGTTGGTCGAAATCTCTACACCGCAAAATAATATAAAAACTCTCCAAATATGGAGAGTTTTTTCAAAAAATCCTTAGTGTTTTACTGATTTGCAGGTCAATACGATCAAGAGACTAAGAACTATAATATGTGTTATCACAAAAACATTGAGTGCAAGGAATAATAAACCAAGGATGGCTGCAATATAGAGTTCTTCAGGTTGATTATTCCAATAACGATAGACGGATCATCCAATCAAAAAGAGTGGTAATACTCCATACTGAAAAAGTATATCAATGAAGATATTATGGGATGAGTCTATGAGGCTCGTAGGAGGAAAATAGGCATCTATAGCACTCGATCGAGCCGTAGAGAAATATGTGAGCAATGAATCAGGGCCAAATCATATCAATAATGAGATCGGCTCTCGAAGCATAATCGATAGACTCTCTCGCATCAAGATGAATCGACTCATAAGTGATAACATTTTATCAGGATCGAGAGAGAAGCTCCCAATATATATACTCCCGATGGTTCATATACATACTACCAAAAATGAATATACAGCAGACACCCCCAGATAACGAACGAGAGAGTAGAGGAAATACCCTCCCAAAAGAGCAATCCCGATATAACTCCCTGTTGTCAGGATAGCAATTATCAAGAGTCATAGGATGATCCATCGTTCAGACAGACGCAATCTAGTACAGAGTGGCAAAAATATCAACAAATATCAAGCTACATAATTTGGATTGCCAAGGGTACTCACAGATCTTCCAGGATATGCTGATAGTGATTCATGCCTACTATAGATATCTCATATGCCTCCTATATATTCTCATATGGCCACTAGAGCAACGATCACTGCAGCATATATACTCCATCTCAGATATGATCTGGTATACTCTCTCGATGTTACCATCAGTAGGAGAATAAGCGAAATCACACCAAAATAGAGAATGTATCAGTGATGTTTCTCATAACTACCAAATAACCAATCATTATCGAGAGGGGTAGTAAAATAGAGAGCCGACACAACTGGTAAAAGAAGTACCGTCGCAACCATAGAGAAATATCTACACAAAGTGTCCAAAATACGCTCTGGAAAACGAATCAGTACTTCGATATATGCAACTATAAGTAAAATCAGAAATAAGTATACTTTGTACCGCTCAAACGAATAACTCTCTCATATTATCACACCAACTGGTGAGAGTACATGAGAAAAGTAGAGTGGAAGTGAAAAAAAAAGGATACGAAGTGAGTACATATGCTATATACTTTGTTCAAGTTTTACTACAATTCCTGCTAAAAATTGGGATATATCTCTGCGAATATTTACTTGCAATTCGCGGGTTTCTTGAGCGATATTGATACGAGTAGCGATGTCAATAGCCCCTAAACGATCTATGAAGTCATACCATTTATTTTGTATATTATTCGTATCTAACAATATTCTACTTGCCTTAGATATGGCAACTGAAAGTCATGTATAGGAAGGATGAGTACATACAATGTTAAATTTATTACGTGGACACAGCTCTGTGGGTAAAATAGGTGTATTAAATCTAACTCGATATTCGTGTTGAACTCAACAAATAACAGTATTATTAAGAAAATTTTTAAAAAAATCAACTAACTCCATAGAAGAAAACTGTTCTATCTTGCTAATTTGATCTCTTGCGATAGCTTGTGTTTCAGGAAAATTGCCTCATATAGGATATACAGATATTATCATATCACTCTAATTATTTCCCGAGAAACTTTTCGATGATCATCATGGGAATCTTTTCAAGTTCAGAAGTATATCAGATGATACGATCAGCAAAACCGAGAATCCTCTCAACACGATCCATCATCTTGTAGGTTCTATAGAGAATCATAGCGAGGAGAGTTCCAATAGGAAGGAGGATGATCGCGAGGACCATATACAGGATATCGAGAGCGTTGAACATAGGAGAGAGTATTATATATTATTTTCCAGCAAGGGGATCACTTATTAGTTGTTCTTTTGGTTCGGTTTTTGTATATGTTGGATTTTGCCACCAGGCCTTGATATCTGAGATATCTGTAAAGTGGGCTGTCTCCTCTCAGGCAAACCTGACTCGCATATCAATCGGACTCGTGAGTCCCAGGGACCCTATGAGATCTCGAGACTCGATAAGTGAGATATACCTGAGACGAGCCGTATCCATGAATGCTCGTATGAGCCATATAGGCGAAAGGAGTCTGATATCGTCAGTTATTGGGTCAGTCTCATCATAGGCTATGATAATAACTCGTTTATCCGTGATAAGTAGATCATACTCCGCCTGAGAACGTATAAAAAGAGGTGTCGCTTGGACTTGTTCCTCTGCGAATTCCGCAGCTTTTTTTCCATATCACTTTGCCATATCCAAATAAGGATCTATCTTGGCGATATAGGGACTGAGAGAATCAGTGATATTTTTCCAGTCCATAAGATTGAGTGATTATATTTTTATTATATCAGGAGAGCGTGTTTGTTGCAAATCTTTTTTATTATATTCGAAAATATGAAGAAAATCAGCAGGATATGGTGCCTGGATTGTGAGCTTATTTCAGGTTTTTGGATGTACAAAGGTCAGAGACTGAGCATGGAGGATTTGGCGAGTGATACCGAGATCACGGCGGACATAGGAGTTAATACTCCGATCACCATAGGCTCGATCAGCGAGTACTGGGTGTCCAATATGAGCCATATGAACTCGGATCTGATGAGTACGTCCAGTCTCAATACGACATTCAAGGAGTGAGAAAGATTGATTGATGGCGAATGTCTGTAAAACCGTATAATGAGTGATCGCACTCTGCCCTGCCTCATCGACTCGGACTTTGGCTTCATTTTTGGCATCAGGGATTCTGAGCAGTCTAGCCCTGATAGTATCTTGGCTCTTGGCCGGAATACCGACCACAATAGTGTGATATATCTTCTCCATATCATGGGCCTGGAGCTCAGTGAGGAGAGTCTCGAGTACTCACTTATTCTTGGCAATGAGAAGACATCCACTGGTATCTCGATCGATACGATGCACGAGCGAAGGTCGGAATGTGAGACTATCATATCGCCCCTGCAGATAATCCTGTACCTGATCGATGATATTAGACTCTGTCGTCTTATGATCCCCTGCGTGGACATTGATCCCGGGTGGCTTATTCACTACCATGAGGTATTCATCCTCATAGAGGATGGCGAGCCTTGATGTCTCATCTTCTATATATCATGTATCTATTTTTTCATTCTGGATTTTTCATTTTGAATCTTGCACAAATCCCTCCATCTCCCTATCTGTCAACCAGAATGATACCTCATCTCAGAGTTCCAATTTATAGGTCCCGTCTTTCTTTTTTGTATTTACCTTGATCTTGCCAATTCGGAGCATCTTAAATATACCCCCAAGTGGAGCACCAGGGAGGTATTTTCGAACAAAGCGGTCGAGTCGTTGTCCGGCATCAGCAGGATGAGAAATAGGAACAGAAATCATTATTGTAGTACGGCGAAGTCAGTAGCAGTGTTGCTAGTAATCTGTGGAATACGTACCTGGCGGGATCTGATATATCCGTATATAGATGAGGTGGAATCTACTACCATATACTGACTTGGTACTCTTGTACCGAGAGGAAATTCGATTTGATATTCAAGGAAGGAGAATGACTGTCAACCGAGAGTCAAAAATGGACGAATCATAGAAAGCTTGAGAGTACATTGGAATCCATTACACTTTGCTCAACTGGTTCATAATCAACTTACGAGATCAGCATAAAATCAGTTAAACGTAAAACTAGATCCAGTACTGGTAATACCATTGAATCATGCGATCGATCTATTCGATCCGGTGATATCACTTCCCCTGAAAACCTCCATTTCACCACTTGCATAGAGTGATGCTCACGAGGAACCAAAAGTCCAAAGAATAATACCAGAATTACTCGCACTGCCAGTATTACTACTTCCAGGTATATTAGCTACTCTGAAGCGAAAACTCACACTTCACCAGGAAACATTCTCAGGTATAACAATCTGTACTGGTTCACCAAGGGCAATAGTATTCCAATTTTTATCGAATTCACTATTTCATTTTCATACGAGTCATCCAACTCATTGCTCTGGTATGAGATTACCACCAGTATATGCCGAGAGGGTCCGTCCAGTAAATACTCCAGTATCAACGCGAGTTTGGATATTCCAGGGTGCCTGTCGTGTCATATTCGATTGCATGAGCTGTTCCTCGACGAGTCCTGTTGCAAGTGTATATGCCTGAGCTGAGTTACCGATGGCACCACTGGTCCTTCAGAGACCGAGTATTTTTTCTAGAAAACTCGTTGTAAGTATAGTAAGTAGCACTACGATAATGAGTCCAACAAGGAGAGCTGATCCTCTATGTGATTGAGTAGAATTATACATTTGGCTTGGTGGTGATGATTTTCTCTTCAAAATAAGATGATAATATCTCGATACCGACATGTTCTCATCCAGCAAAAAACAGACCGGTACCAACTGAAGCATTGAGTAAAATATATTTCTCTTGTTCTGTGAGCTTGAATACGTTCTGGAGAACATCGATAGAGGCAGGAGATTGTTTAAGGAGGAGTTGGATCGATGAATTCGTCACGATAGCCTTACCATATGACGACCCCATGAAGTCCTCAACATCCTGAGTGATCGTAGTGACACCGAGCCCATACTTGCGGGCTCGTTTCACGAGTCCAAAGAGGAACTTCGCAGAATCCTCATACTGCATGATATTCCATGCTTCATCTACTACGAGAAATCGTTTCTTTTCGCTCGATCTCGCTACATTCCATACATAGGTAAGGAGGATATACATGGCGATAGGACGGAGAATATCATCCAGATCTCGTACTGAGAAGACGACGAGTCATCACTTGAGATCGACATTGGTCGGTCGTGAGAATACTCAGGCAAATACTCCGGTGACGTATTTCTCGAGGCGATTGACAAGACCAGATGCACCGTCCATGGTATCGAGTACTGATGAGAGATCTTTGAGAAGTGGTATCTCTTTACCATCAATCGAGTCATCATCCATTGTTATACCCTTGAGTGAGTAAGTGGTGATGATCGCTTTCTCCAGGAGTGCCTCTTCATTGGGAGTGATGACACCTAGCATCAGACGCAGGAGTCATATCATATTGACTATAGCGCCTCGCAAAAGATCACCAACATGGGTCTCTGAATCTTTGAGAGATCGTGGGAGGTCGAACGGATTGATTTTCTCATTAGAGTTGAGAGATATATTGAGGTAGGTTCACCCGACCGTATCTACGAGTGCCTTGTACTCATTCTCAGGATCGAGAACAATGACATCGATTCCCATCATGAGTGCTCTGAGAATCTCAAGTTTCACAGCAAATGATTTTCATCATCCTGACTTCGCAAATACGCACATATTTGCATTTTCAGATCGGAAACGATCAAAAATAATAAGTGACTTATTGTGTGTATTGATACCGTAGAATATGCCATCATCCTGAGAAAGAGAGTTTGAGGAAAATGGAAATGTTGTTGAGAGCCCCTTCGTCGAGATATTGCGAAACACATTGACCTCATCACGAGCAAATGGCCCCGTTGCAATAAATCCTTGTTCAGCCCTAAGGAACGTCTGTTTGGTTAAGATATTACGGCCTGCAAGCATCATATCGAGCATATTGGTGAGTTTTTTCATCTCATCTTCGCTCTCAGCATATGTCGTGATATAGAGTGAAAAGTGGAAATACTTCTCCTGACCACGCGTGAGATATTGTTGGAGCTCTTCCACATCTTGGATCTGAGCATCAAGATGTGGATCACCAATGAGTCATTTTCCATTATTCATAGCTCGTTGTGAGCCGAGTTGAGTGAGACGTTTACGGAGAAACTTCATCACACGAGCTGAATCTACTGGGTAGACATACATCGATATATCAAATTTTACATCCCAATTGATGAGAGGTGAGAGCCAATTTCCTTCGAGCACATCTGGATACGCATAGGTGAATATTGTCCGAACATAGGTATCACCAATTTGGAGCTTGGTTGCATCAATACGAATCATAGCGGGTGCGATTGCATCCTTGATAAATGCAAGTGACTCATTATATTCTTTTTCACTCTCTTTGAGTTCCATAGCCTCTTCTCGTGTGAGCTTGCGGTCAGTATCTGAAATATAACCAGGAACTAGGGCAGTAGTACTAGTCTCATTTAGCGAAAGTGTCGCAGTTGGCGATACACGGGCGATCTGGCTTGGCAAAGATGAGACTAAATTAATAGTCTCAAGTCATTCGACATCTCAGGTATAGTTTTTGGTGATGAGTTCTGCGAGGGTAGCAACAGGCATAGGAGATATATATGAGGCTGAATGAAATAGAGAGTATATTATTTTTTATTTTTTCCGATTCACCAGTTCCATTCTGTTATATTACTATAGTCAATACGATCTTGGATGTCAAAAAGAGTTTGTGGAGACTTATTGAGAGTGTTATATTCAACAACAATCAGAGAGATATCATCATATTGTTTATATTTATACCCCATCCAAGCAGAGAGATCGATTGTGATCTTACGAAATATATTTTCAGCAGATTTATCATCGAGTCGTATGATGGACTCAATAATACGATCGACGGAAAACAGGAGTCCATTCTGCTCAGATCTATATCTCGCTTCTGTGATACCATCAGTATAAAGAATGATGAGATCTCCTGGATCGAATGCTATTCTCTGCTCTTTGAGGATTTTTGATGAGTCCTTCACCATACCGATGGCAACACCACCACTTTTGAGCTTATATATCTTATTTTCTTTGAGCTTATAGACAAGGATAAACTCATGTCCTGCACCAGTATAGTACATCTTCTGAGAAGTAGCGTCCCACCGGAGCATCACGGCCGTCATCATCATATTTTGCTTGATACGTGGCTTGAGGATAGCATTCGTCTTAACGAGGATATTCGCACCGTTAGATTCAGAGATAGAGAATGCTGATATCAGAGCATTAACCATCATCATCACGAATCCTGATGGCACACCATGACCAGTAACATCACCAACATAGATATAGTGATTATTATCACGACCGGCTATGATATCGAGAGAGTCACCTCCTACTTCTGTTGCTGGAGTCGTCGCCATAGCAATAGTAAGACCTGGAACAATGCTATGATCCAGACTCAATGTCTGGGCCTGTATTTCACTGGCGATATCGACTTCTGATCTGAGTTTACGACCATCTCTGAGTTCTTGTTTGAATACTTTCAGAATCTGGAGGGACTTAATAAAGAAAGTAATAGTACTATTCATCCCATCACTCCAAGAGTTCGGTTGAATCTCAGGTTCTTCTGCTATACCAGTCATAAACCTGGCGATATCCTGAGTCAATACCTGAATCGGCCCTATATACGCCTTATAGAGTACAAAATATAGGAGAGGAAACTGTATAACGACGAATCAGGCCGTGAGTATAGTATTCCAGTGGGTGATTCAGATAAGTGGTCCTCGCCCACCAAGTCCGAATAGTATAAAACCATCCAGAACGACCAGAAGTATAACGACGATGAATATGATTCGGTGTAACATATATATATTTTATAGAACTATTGAGGGATCTGGTTGAGTCTGATTAGCAACTGATTCTTCTTCGCGAACGATACCCATACGGGCCTCCAGTTCCATATCCACATATTCTTTCTTACGGCCATACATTTTTCGGGAATACTCTTTGATGATCTTGGATACTTCAGCGTTCTTATAGGTATTGTCCCAGAGCGTTTTCATATCAAAGGGTCGAGTGGTTGCATTGTCGATATTGAGCTTGCAGTAGGTAGTGAAGTTCGCAATACCGATGATATCCTGTTGTGAGAGGAGTGGGGCATATTCCTTTTCCAGGTATTCTGCATCATCAGCTCCCACCTTGAACGACATAATTGTTCCCACATTTCCGAACACCGCATCCTTGATAGATGGTTTATCTCCTTTTTTAGCCCCATTACCACCGATCTGAGCGATGAACTGGTGGGCCATGATGAGGGCGAGTCGATACTTGCGAGCCTCCGAAAGGATCTCACCAAATGTATCGGTTGCAAAATTCTGGAACTCATCTACATAGAGATAGAAGTCCTTGCGGAGTTCTTCCGGCATATCTGCTCGACTCATCGCTGCCATATTGATCTTGGAGACCATTATGAGACCAAGGAGCTGCGCATTGAGATCTCCTATTTTTCCTTTTGAAAGATTCACCATGAGCACCTTTTGATCGTCCATGACCTTACGGAGATTGAATGCTGATTTCGTCTGACCGATGATGTTTCGCATAGTCGTATTCGTGATAAACGGACCAAATTTTGCTGAAAAAAACGGTATCATCTCTTGTTTCTCACGATCTCCTGTTTGGGCATATTCATGTTCCCAGAAAGCCTTTACCATAACATTTTTGATTTTCGATACTTTGTATTTCATAAATGCTTCATCCACAAAGAGTCGTGGCACATCAATAAGAGTACCACCATCCTCAGCGTCATCCATGAGAGTGAGACACCCATTACGAAAATAATGCTGAATACGAGGGCCAAATATCTCATCTCCATACATCTTGATGAATATAGAGGTAGCATCAAGTGCAGCTCGATCTTTCTCTATCGCCTGGAGAGCAGGTTCTGTAGCAATCAGATCGAGCATATTGAGTCCGAGTGGTCGCTCATAGTCTGACGGATCAAATATGATCATATCTTGAGCTCGCTCTTTTGGTGTAAATGCGAGAACATCCTCCACGAGATCTCCATGCGGATCGATCACACAGAGTCCATTGCCATTCCAGAGATCCTGACGAGCCAGATATCCGATGAGGACTGATTTTCACCCTCCTGATTTACCGATGATATAGTGATGTCTGCCTCGATCCTTGCGATCAAAATATATCGGTGTCTTCATATTACGGTATTCGTTCCAGCCCATCAGCACCGCCTCCTTGTAGAGGGGAAATCCTCCGAGAGTTCGCTGAGAATCAATCTGTACAGGAGTCTTACCTGCATCTATCGGCTTACCCGTATCAGCTCCTTCTGAAAACACGGAAACTGGCATACCACCGACGAGTTGGAGATTTTTGCTCGAGTCACGCCATAGATTTTTATTCTTATCTACCTTGAGTAGTGAGCCATCAGTTGTAAAAATAGAGCCCGACGCATCCCGCTTATAGTCTTTGAGGATAAGGGGAATCTTTGGGAACTTCAGATTCTGAGGGATAGAGAGCATCTTGTAGTCAAGCCAGGCGATGATCGGTGACTTGTTGTACTTGATATCAGGAAAATGGAATATAGTAGACATCTCATCCGATGAGAACCGAGATACCTTCTGAAAAATACCGATTAGTCGATATGAAAATGCAAAATACCGAAGTGGCGTAAACAGAATACGTAACATATCCTCGATCATTTGTGGATTGTCGAGTTGATTATTGTACTCATCAGTGAATATCGAAGTCGCAGCCACGAGAGACTGGAGGCCCTGGTGAGCTGATTCACGAGTATCAGAGGATACGAGGATACGGATCGACGCCTCGAATCCTGGTTGTCCTGCAGATTCTCCCACCATCTTCTGTGATTCTGTTTCTGCCTGGTTAAATATCTTGTATGAGTCTCCACTGCTGGCGCCTGGAGCATTGGATGCTGTCTCCTCATTTGATATAAAACGCGAAAAAAACCAAGATATTGGTAGCAATATAAAATTGAGTCCTGATATAAGAAGTCCTCATTTAAGTCATTTTTTGTATTCTCATTTAGCCACCATTCCTGCAGCCTTCTTGGCTTTGCGATTCCAACTATGTCAGAGTGGTTTCATTACTATCTGTATAGCTGCAACATCAGTTTTTTTGAGTGAGCCGAAGTTGTTGGTAAAAGACGAAAGTGGATCATCCTCGAAGTATTTATAGGTCTTGAGTGGATAGATATCATCATTTCGTTTACTGATAGACGCTGCCTCGAGTGCATATCCAAATGGTTTGATTTCTGGAAGATCCTCTCGTGCTACCAGCTTTACCTCGGCATCTGGATAGTTGGAGGTGACCTGCTGCGTGATCAGAGTCATATGCTCCTGATAGGCTGCCAAGTAAAAATGTACCTGACCACTTGAGTATATCATCTCGAGTGATATCTTCGCATGGCAGAATATGAAGTTGAGGATAGTATTCCAGGCACTGATAGTAGAGATCTTGTGTACACTCTTGTAGAAGAGAGTCATTATACCAATCTTTTCTTTGAAGTCTTTTTTGGTATCTTGTTCCTTATCGAGCTTGGAATCAGCTCGTGGGAGAGTCACCTTCATATATCGCATCCTTGGTGTCATTATGACCTCATAGGTGAGTCGCATGAGACGAATACAGATCCAAAATATGATGATAGCAACTATGATATTGATCATATTATCAGTGAACCAAACAATACCATCCCAAATCCCAGACCAGGTACTCACCGTGACTTGTTCCGAGTGCGTAGCTGTCCTGACACTAATAGCAAGAACAGAGTTATATGATGTGAGCAATATCACGAAGATAGCAGGCAGGAGTCGATTCATTCTTTCATAATACCATATACAAGCTTTTTCACAAAATAAAACAGAACTTTTTGCTTTACAATAGAGCGAAATCGTGCAAAAAAGATGATATAAAAGTATATCAAATATAAAAGTCTATTTTTTCGGATATGTGATACTTGCATTTCGATGTCGGATATCTACAATACCCTTGTCTACAATACCCTCAAAGCTATAATACAATACTATGCAAAAACTCTTCTCCTCATCGATCTATGGTATATCTGGTCATCTCGTAGAGGTCGAGGTGGATGTCATCACGGGCATGGGACAGTTCACGGTTGTCGGACTCGGAGATGCAGCGATACAGGAGAGTCGAGAGCGAGTACGGAGTGCTGTGAAGAACTCTGGTTATGCATTCCCAGGCGGAGCTCGCATCACGGTGAACCTCGCACCAGCTGATCTCAGGAAAAAGTGACCCGTCTACGACCTCCCAATTGCCCTATGAATTCTTGGGAAGGATATAGATTTTCGGACAGATATAGTATCATCATCGCTCTTTCTATGAGAACTCGCCCTCGATGGACTCGTGAGACCGATCCAGTGAGCCCTCCCTGCTACGATCCTCGCGAGAGAACTCGGAATGAAACGGATATTCATCCCCGTAGAGAACGCCCTCGAAGCATCCGTCATCCCAGATATCGATGTGATCAGGATCGCGAGCCTCTCGGATGTAGTAGATATCCTCACAGGAGATAGTCCTATCCCAGCTGGAGCTATCAGACCAGAGCCCATAGCGAGTGAGCTGCGAGTCTACTCTCCTGACTTCTCCGATATCATCGGCCAGGAACATGCGAAGCGAGCCCTCCTCATCGCCGCCGCATGAGGACACAATATCCTCATGCAGTGACCACCAGGATCAGGCAAGACGATGCTCGCCAAGGCTATGGCAGGCATCCTCCCCGAAATGGAACTCGAAGAGCAAATCGAACTATCCAAGATATACTCTGTAGCTGGACTCCTAACTCGAGACCTCCCGCTCATTATAGATCGTCCGTTCCGAGTGATACACCATACAGCGAGTGAGGCATCGATCATTGGTGGTGGACGAGATGCGAGACCGGGCGAGATATCACTCGCACACAAGGGGGTATTATTCTTGGATGAGTTCCTTGAGTTCTCGAAATCAATCCTCGAAACGCTGAGACAACCTCTCGAAGATGGTGAGATCACGATCAATCGTGTCAACCAATCGTGTCGATATCCTGCCCGATTTGCACTCGTTGGAGCTATGAATCCCTGTCCCTGTGGCTATATGGGAGATCCTGAGAAGCCTTGTATCTGTTCGCCAATAGCGATCGACAAGTACCGATCTCGTCTCTCAGGGCCGATCCTCGATCGTGTCGATATATTCATACAGGTACCTCGGGTCAAGACCGGAGAACTCGGGGAAAAACGATCTGGACAGACCAGTCGAGAACTCAAGGATACCGTCATGCGAGCCAAAGAAATGCAACATACCAGATTCGCAGGCAAAAAAATACACTCCAATGCCGAGATGTCGAATGTCGAGATCGAGGCACTCGCGGGTATCAGTGAAGATGCGAACCGTATCGCCATATCATCGACAGAAAAACTAAAACTCTCAACTCGTGTCTACTATAGAATACTCCGTGTTGCTCGGACTATAGCAGACATTGATAGCTCGCCATTTGTCGAGGTTCGCCATATTCTCGAAGCACTTTCTTATCGTGGTAGCTAATATGAATACTACTCTCTACATCAATCCCCTCACTCCTGATATCCATTTCCTGATTTTCCAGTGAAAACAGACGATCATGAGAACTCTCGTGAAAGATCTCGACACAGCGTCGACATTCCCGAAGATGCTCGTCGCTATTGTCGATGAATATAAGATCACAGATATCTATTGTGTTACTGGGCCTGGACCATTTACACTCATGCGTGTCGTGACATTGGCGATCAATGCAATTGCCTATACACGAGATATCACGGTGCGGTCGTGTCATTTTTTTGATCTCATCATGAGTGGCAATCAGCCAATCATCGAGGCCAATCCACGAGAGTATCTCATCAGACAAGGTGGCGAAGTGGTGAGTACGACGAAGTGAGATCTCCCATGGGGAGTATATGAAGGTATATTCGCGGGTATCGGCTCGACAGTAGGAGAAAAATCAATACAATATATGGACAATCAGGAACATATCACTCAAGTATTTGAAAATAAAAATCCTGAAACTCGTATCTCACCCATCTACTTCAAACCACCTCATATCACATGCCCAAAATCATAAATATGACATCTCAGATCCGTCCAGGAGAGCATGTCATCATGATGCTCCATCGTCATTGGATCGTATTTGCATTCAAGATTGGATATATCCTCGGGCTCATTATCACAACTCTAGTGATATGGTTTATGAAGTCCAAGCTCATATTCATCTTCGGAACTGCGATATTCTGGGGTGGCCTGAGTATTTATTGGATGCTGTTTCTCACATTCATCCTGCTCTCATGGATCAATGATGAGCTCGATCTCTTTATCATCACGGATCAGCGGATCATCGGGATAGATCAGGTATCATCTCTCTCTCGTCGTGTCACCGAGTGTGGACTCGATAGGGTGCAAGAGGTCAATGCTGAGATCACCGGCATCCTCCAGACTGTTCTCGGCTATGGCCATGTTCATATACATACCGCGAGTGAGCACTCCGATATGATCGTCGGATATGCTCCCAATCCAGTAGAAAATGGAAATAGGATCAACTCTATCATCAGTGAATACCGAGCTCATCATCCAGCCAACAGAGCACCAATCATATAAAAAAAACTTGTATTTTTACATCTTTTCATATAATGAGATTTATTCTCATTATTTTTTAAAATCAATTCCCATGTCCCAAATATTCGATACGATCATCATCGGTGCCTGATCTGCATGACTCCCCGCTGGGATGTATGCGAGTCGGTACAAGCTCTCGAACATCATCATCGGTGAGATGCCTGGTGGAGCACTCGCCACCAGTCACTGTGTCGAGAACTGGCCAGGAGTACTATCTGCTACAGGGGGCGAGATCATGGACGATTTCCGCAAACATGCAGAGGCAGCTGGATCGACAGTACTCCAGGAGCGTGTCGAAATAGTAGCGAAAGATGGCGAATATAGCTACATAGTCACGACGAGTATGGGTAAGGTGTACCAATCTAGAACAGTGATACTCGCAACAGGGAATAAGTACAAAAAACTCTGAGTCCCTGGCGAAGCAGAACTCATCGGACAGGGGGTATCATATTGTGCGACTTGTGATGGCAACTTTTTCCAGAATCTAAAAGTAGCAGTCGTGGGTGGTGGTAATACAGCAATCACCGAGGCGCTCTATCTCGCCGAGATCTGTAGTGAGGTACACATACTGATCCGCACAGATCGGATCAGGGCTGAGGACATCTGGGTCGACAAGGCAAAAAAACACTCAAATATAATATTCCACTACTTCACCGAGGTGGCCGAGATCCAATGAGGAATGATGGGAATGACTGGGATCCTCTGCAAGGATGGATCAATACTCGCACTCGATGGGATATTCATCGCTGTAGGTAACGAGCCATATACTGGCCTAGTAGATCACCTCTCCCCTGAGAAAGACTCAGAGGGATGCCTCGTCGTCGACAAGCGACAAGAGACGAGTGTGAAATGACTCTATGCAGCAGGGGATGTCACGACGAACTCGAATAAGTTCCGACAGACGATCATGTCAGCAGCAGAGGGGTGTCTCGCTGCCAACTCAGTTCATGAGGATATATTGAGGATGGGGGAGTAGATTTTACTATATCAAAAAGACCCTAGATTTACTGTAGTCTTTTTTTATTTCTCTCCTGCCAATTTCTTCGCATCCGCCTCTTGTTGTCTCTTGAGCTTGGCGATATCAGTCGATGGTGGGAGATTCTCAGGAATGATACCGCTCTTCACGAGGAACTCTCGGACTCATTGATGACTTTTTACGCTCGCTCGTAAAAAGTCTTAAAAAAGACCATTTTGTTGACGTCAACAAAATGGTCTTAAGTCTATTTTGAGCCAACTCTCTACTTCCCTCTTTTCTCCATATATTTCCTGAGTGCCTTCGCGGTATAGCTATTCTCGACGGTGAGGATCTTGTCACGAGGACCTGCGAATACCAGATTCCCTCACTTGTCGCCACCCTCTGGGCCAATGTCGATGATGGCGTCAGCATTGGCGATAATGTCGAGATTGTGCTCAATGACAAGTACCGAATTCCCTTTCTCTACAAGTCTGTCGAGGATATCGAGGAGCTTCTGCACATCAGAGAAGTGGAGTCCCGTGGTTGGCTCATCGAGGATATAGAGAGTACGACCTGTCGATCTCTTGGCGAGGTCGAACGCGAGCTTGATACGCTGAGACTCTCCACCTGAGAGCGTCGGTGCGGATTGCCCGAGAGTGATATAGCCGAGACCGACATCGATGAGGACATCGAGAACACGCTTGATCCGTGGGAAGCTGACAAAAAAACTACTCGCATCTTCGATCGTCATATCGAGCACTTCGGAGATATTTTTTCACTTGAACTGTACCTGGAGAGTCTCATTGTTGTATCTCGATCCACCGCACGACTCACACTCGACATAGACATCCGGGAGGAAGTGCATCTCGATTTTCTTCGTTCCGCTCCCCTCACAGATCTCACAGCGACCACCCTTGGTGTTGAACGAGAAACGTCCAGGGCCAAATCCTCGCTTCTGAGCATCGAGAGATGCGGCGAATACTTCACGCACATGAGTGAAGAGTCCCGTATAGGTGGCAATATTAGAATGTGGGGTTTTGCCAATAGGGGACTGATCGATGATGATCGTCTTATCGATGTTCGCTACACCTTCAACACGGTCATGGCGACCAATCTGGCGACTACTCGGATAGAAGTGGTTCATCAGGTAGTTCGATAGGATATCGATGATGAGTGATGACTTGCCTGATCCCGAGACACCAGTGACGACCGTCATACATTCGAGTGGGATTCGGACATTGATATTTTTGAGATTATTCTCGACTGCTCCATATATCTCGATGAATTTTTTTGGTGATTTTATCACTGGATTGCGTCTCGTGACATTTTTGCGGAGCGAGAGGTAGTCTGCGGTCTGTGTATCTGATTTGAGGAGGTCTTCATATTTCCCAGAGAAGAGTACCTCGCCACCATGAACTCCAGCACCCGGCCCGATGTCGATGATATGATCACTCTCTCTCATGATATCCTCATCATGCTCGACGACGACGACGGTATTACCGATGTTCGCCAGTCGTTTCAGATTGGCGATGAGCATATCATTGTCACGGGGATGGAGACCGATCGAGGGCTCATCGAGGACATAGATGATCCCCTCAAGTCGTGTACCAATCTGTGTAGCCAGTCGTATTCGCTGAGACTCACCACCTGACAGAGTACCGGCCCGACGAGCAAGGGTCATATACTCGAGACCAACACCCGAGAGGAACTCAAGTCGCTCGACGATATTCTTGAGTATCGGCTTGGCGATATGTTCTTCTGACTTGGTCAGTGAGAGTGAGGAGAAAAACCCAAGCGAATCTTCGACACTCTTCATTGATAGTTCGCCAATATTCTTGTCAGAGATCCTGATACTGAGATAGGGCTTCTGGAGTCTATATCCCTCACAAGATCGACAAATCTGCTCCGTGGCGAAATTGGCTATTCGTTTGAAGTAGGCATCATGCTGGCTATCTGCCTCACTATGTCGACGCTCCAGATTGGGAATGAGTCCCTCGTATCTTGACTTGTGTATTTTGCCATCTTGATGCTTGCTAAGATAGGCGAGTTCAAAAGATCCAGCTACGCCATAGAGGATTTTTTGGCGATCTTTGGGCTTCATCAGTGACCATGAGGTATTCCTCGGGATATCTTCTTTGGTACAGACAGCCTCGAGGAGGAGTGTATAGAATGGGTGCTCTTGCCATGGGAGGAGAGCTCACTCTGCGATCGTGAGTTCGCTTTTGACAATATCAGCCTCGAGGAATGTCGTCGATGAGCCGAGTCCATGACAGCTCGTACAGGCACCACGATGGGAGTTGAATGAAAAATTCGAAATAGAGAGATTGTCGATCTGATAGTTACAGATAGGACAACTCGCATGGAGAGAGAAGTGGTGATAGATATCTCAGTTGGATATAGATACTCGTCCACTTCACTTCTCAAGTGCGATACGGATGGAGTCAACGAGACGCGTGTCGAAGTTCTCATCTATTTTTTTGATGAGACGATCGACAACGACATATACTGTATCGTCTTCATCTACTGATATATCCAGTGGATCTGCTACGGAGTAGGTCGTCTCGCCAATCTGGAATCTGACAAATCCTATATCTGTGACTCGCTTCGCCAGTTGTTCGCCAGTCATATCTTCTCCGTCGAGGGTAAGAGGCATGAGGATATGGAACCGATCTCCTTCGCCAAACTTCGACACATGTTCGACAATATTTTTGAGGCTATCTTTTTTGAGTGGTATCTCTTGATGATTGATACAATATGGCGTACCGATACTCGTGTAGAGGAGCCGATAGAAGTCATATATCTCAGTGATCGTTCCTACGGTGGATCGTGGATTGTTCGACACCGTCTTTTGATGGATGGCGATCGTAGGTGAGAGCCCCCTGATCTCACGGACATGAGTCGCCTCAGAGATATCTGATATGATCGTGCGAGCATAGGTCGAGAGTGACTCGAGATAGCGTCGCTGCCCCTCAGCATAGAGTGTATCGAATGCGAGTGATGACTTCCCAGAACCCGACACTCCCGTGATGACAGTGAGAGTATTTTTGGGGATAGAGACGGAGATATTTTTGAGATTGTGGGTTTCAGCTCCGATGATCTCGATAGTTTCTGACATGGGGAATAGGGGTGAGGATGCAATCCTCCTATTCTACTCAATAGAGATGAGAATACAATTATTTTTCTGAGAAAATTACTGATTCGAAGCAATGAATACTCCATACACCTTTTCTACACCTGCCGATTTCAGTATTTTGGCACAGGAATTCGCCGTCGATCCTGTCGATATAATGTCATCGATAAGTATTACTGTTTTTGGGGGTAGTATTCCTGATCTCAGTACAAAAGCATGTTCTCTGTTTTTCATTCGTTTCATCTTCGACAACTTCGATTGTCTATGGGTCCAGTATGCTCGTATTGGTTTTATTTTGTGTATTCAGAGTCTGTAAGAGAGTCATGAAGTGAGGAGATCAATATGGTTGAATCCTCGTATCATATAGCGACTCCAGTGCATCGGGACACTCACGAGTGCGATATCATCATGGGACAAGAGATCATATTTTTCGACAATCCTCGCCAATAGATCGACATATTCTCACACATGTTGGCGATCTGATCGATATTTGTATGCCTCGATCGTATAGGATATATCAGAGTAGTTCGCTGCTATATAGACTCCATCGAGTGTTGAGTACACAAGTTCACCCCTATAGTGTTCAGTGAGATCTTGAGGATTGTATATATTCTTGGCTCTTTCGCCATATGTCGACATCTCGAAGAATATATTCATGATTACATGCGAGATTTTTTGGATCATGTATGTTATTTACTTCATTGTCCAATTAAGAATTCTGAGAGAATTTTTACTCCCCATCCTGTTCCTCATTTTGGCATATATCCATAGGTTGTTTCACGATAGGCAGGACCTGCGATATCGAGATGAGTCAGTTTCGCAGCTCATTGGAAATATGTGAGAAATGCCCCACCTTCGGATGATCCGGCTTTTTCAGAACGAGCAATATTTTTGAGGTCAGCGATATCTGCTTTGAGTGCTTTTTTCATCTTGTCATTGAGTGGGAGTCTCCATACTGACTCATATGGCGATCTATTGGCGATGAGTGTCAATATAACCATCTCATCATCACCCATGATCCCTGCGATATCATGTCAGAGAGCATGGATACAGGCACCTGTGAGGGTAGCCATAGTAATAATATGATCGACATGATGTGTCATCTCGATATACGACATGACATCAGCGAGCACAAGGCGTCACTCTGCGTCAGTATGATGTATTTCTACGGTAGTACCATTGTACGCCCGGTAGATATCGAGTGGTCGAAATGCTGATCCACCCGTCATATTCTCAGTGAGCCCAACTCCTACAATCAAGTTGACCGGTAAGACGTCGAGTGTATCGAGATACATCGCCACACCGATCATCCCAGCCGCTCATGACATATCACACTTCATATCGAGCATAGCAGTATCTGGCTTTATCTGGAGTCCTCCAGCATCAAATGTTACTCATTTACCGATAAGTCAATATTTTTCTCATTTTGGAGGATTTTTTGGCTTCAATACAACCATATACGGTGGCATATCACTCCCAGCACTGACAGCGAGGAGGAGGTTACACCCGAGTCTTTCGAGTTCTTTTTTATCGTAGACTTCTACATCAAATTGTTTCCATTTATAGTCTTTTATAGCTGCTACGATACCGGCAGGATTGGCATCTTTTGGTGGCATATTGATCATATCACGAGCCCATACAATAGCCTCAAGAAGCTTCATTTTTTCTCAGATAGTCTCTATATTTTCAGGTGATATCAAGAGAGTATATTTCTTATTTTCTGGTTTTGAGAGATAGGATTCGTATGAGTAGGTAGCGAGTGCCATGGATTCGAGTGCGTCTGCCTCATAACCCTCTGGAGCAAATATAGAGTTTTTTTTGAGACCTACAAATAACTCAGCTCGATCATCCATCAAGGATATTGTTGGAAAAAAACAGGTTACAATATCGTATTCAGGAGAAATATGAGAAAATATCATGGTTTTCTTTTGGTTTTCTTTTGTTATAACAATATTTTCTCGTATCTTGACAATCTGTAGTTGGGAAAATCCATACTGATAAAGGCTCTCTATACGAGATTGCGAACGGATTTCAATAATCAGATTTTTGGTGTCTTGGATACTCTGGAGTGTAGTGATGATATTGATAGGGATGATTCGCATGGTGATATGGGTTATTGAGTCTGAAAACGAAAATACGATAAGAGAAATAGTATAGCAAGGGAGAAGAGGAAACAGGCTAGAAATAGAGTCAATCAGACTCCCCAAGAAACAAAGAATAATGAATATAGACCTGTAATAATACTAAATCCTATACTCGAGTAATGGAGCAACGAAAAGTCGTATGAATACCGTTCTTCCCAAAAATATGTATTACCAATAATGCAGAGTGGGAAGAAAAATATAAACAATAATACAGAGATAAGATCTGGTAAAAAAATAAGTGAATAAAATAAGTAGCCATAGAGGAAAAAGACAACAATTATAGCAGTAGAGTAGGCTATATAGTTAGAGTATCTCATATGAATAGAGAATAGAAATATAGCAAATATCGGTAGGACATAGACAAAGTGAAAATAGGAGAATACTGGAGAAACTATAAGCATAGCTGTGAGGCCTAGTATTAATGATAAGAGAAATATTCGGCTAGATTCGATAAAACTATGAAATAAAGGAATGCGAGGAATATATTCAAAGAGAATAATACTGATAATGCCCGTTATACTCAGAAGTGTCCATATGTTCATACTTGGCAATATGTAGAGAACTACAGTATCGAAAGATACTATCAGTGATACAAGGAATATCAGAAATATGCTCGTATTCTCCTCTCAGAGGTAGGTAAAAAAAAGATACGAGAATCCAATAGTAACAGAGGAGAAAAAAATATGTATCAATGTAATATCTCCCGAGAATATAAAAAAGTATATAAGCTGAGCGAGTATAGTAATATAACTACATATAAGGTGAAATCTGAGTGCATCACGAAAAAATACCGTATCCCACTCAAATGCCACAATATATCAAGCAAATATTAGGAAAATTAACAGGAGAATGTAGAGATGGAGATTAAAGTTTGTACCCATATCTCGCGTTACTGTAAATGCAAGTACATATATACCAAGATACGTGAGTAAAAGCGGTATGAGTATAGATTTTTGCGGTGATATCCCAAAATCTGGTATCTTGAGAACACTACCTCTAGATTCTTGCTGTGAGAAAAATAGAGGAGAAAAATAGAGGAGAAAAAATAATAGCAAAATTCCAAATGCTCATTGCATAAGAAGAGATCAGAGCAAATAAGCAATATAGAAAAATACAATATGTACTCAAATAAGGAGTAGATACATATTTAAAAATTAATTGAGAGAAAATAGAGTGTGAAAATGAGTATTGGAAGAACAATAGCGGTACTCTTAATTCATCTCATATAAGAAAATAAAAGTGTAGTTATTGTAAATAATGTTATAAACAATATTGATTTTCATTGAAATTGGACATCTAAAATATTGAGAATATCAAGGGTATATAATACTATATAGGTTATTGTATAGAGAAATATTGTATATATCAACACACTAGTGGTGCTTCTTATAAAATTAAAGATTCCATCAATATAGTATTCGATTCCATGGAGAATCTTTGTGTATGATATAACTCGGTTATTGATACGGTTATCAATTATTTCTATATTTTGGGATATGAGTTTCTTCTTGAGAAGGAGTTTTTTTCACTGAGAAAATTGAAAAGTTAAAAATTTTTTAATAATATCTATTTCTGTTGTATTAAGTTTCTTTTTATAGATATCAAGTTCTCGTTTATTTTTAAAATAAATGAATGAGTTTGTATCTTTTTTGACGGGATTCGTAGAAATATTCACATCTCAAGGTACTTTTATGGGGTCTATTTTTTTTGTTTTATCAAATAGATGATTGAGTTTATATTCAATAGTATCTTTTTTTTCGCTTTCTACCTCTATACGATCATGTGATCAAACTTTCTTGAGAAGTGCATTTGTTTCATCAATAAATTTTTGTTTCTCGTCGGTCATTCCGGTTTTCATGAGTGCAAGTTCTGTTTCTCAGATCATTTTTAATCCATTTTCTACAGTAGTAGATATTTTTCAAAGATTTTTAGTTCACTTTGATTGTATGAGACTATTTTCGAGATTTTCGAGATTGACTTTATGTTCAGGTGTTATTTTATCATGATATCTGAGAAATATATTTTGTATTTTTTCTATACTAGAATCAATTACTTTACTATACTTTTCTATCTCTTTGAGTACTTCTCCTGATATTTCTTGCATCTCTTGCTGATCCTCAGTCTTTGATCTGAGTATATCTTGTTCATCCATATCTTCTCCGAGAGACTCTTTATAGAGTCTATATCAATCTTTTACTTTTGCTGTTATTATTTTTTTTGATTCCTCTGGCATTCACTCATTCGTATAGATATATATTATATTATATTTTAGATCTTCGGTGAGTTTTTTATATGATTTAAATATATCTGTCGACTGTATTTTTCCAGATTGGAGTATACCATTGACGCGAGCATCAAAATAGAAAAAATTTCATTCTGAAGATACAGAATCGATAACTGCTTCATGAAGTTCAATAATAGAATATCCCTGCCCATGTAGTATATTACGAGCTGCTTCTATATCATTTGCACTCAGTGTGAGTGTGAGTCTTTTACTTCATTTAGAACAAATTGACTGGAATTGCATAATATATCTAGATAATAATTTGAGAAGTGAGTGGTTCTATACTATATTCTCTTGTATCATTTGAATGATTATTGATTTGTGACATAATTCTATCAAAAAAAATAGAGAAGTCAGTATTATTTAAAATATCGATAGATAGAATATAGAGATCTTTTTCTTCTGGTCATACTTTAAGTGACGCAATTACTCGTTTGAGTATTTCGGCTTTTTCGCTGCGAGTTTCGAGTTTTATTCAAAAAAATTGCATATGAAAAGTATATGTAAATTAAGAATTTTACAATAGCTTCTTTTAGAAAAGAAATTTTAATTTATTAACTTAACATCTATTATTAATAATAAGTAGTAATTTAATAATCCATTATTGTATATAATTTTATTATAAAAGAATTTTACATTTTAAAAATAAAAATATCTTAAAAAACATTACTCATAAATAAATAATAGTATTTATTTACATATATAAAAATGTTTAATTATTATTAAAATTAATTTGTTTTTTGTATAAAAAGCTCTATGATACTATCATATAAAAAACCAAAAAACAATACGCATGACTTTCTTACAAAAAACTATAATCATACCAATATTTTGCACAATATTCTGATTGATTATTTGATCTAGGCTTGCTCAATATTTCCCAATATACCATACGAGTACGAGCGTGAATCAAAAAATAGATACAAGCATATCTTCTTTGGATATATTTGCTACACCAAAAATCCAAAAAACTATGGATATTATCAGAAGATATTCATATGGATTCGATAAAAAAACAAAAGTAGATATAGAAAATGCTGTGATGAAGTCAATTGTTAGTGGACTTGGTGATAAGCATAGTACTTATTTTACTCAAAAAGAAACGAGTGAGTTCGAAGAAGCACTTCGTGGAGATTTTGAATGAATTGGTGCAGTTATTAATGAAAATATAAGGGGTATAAAGATAATGAAAATCATTGTATGATCGCCAGCAGAAAAATCTGGACTTAAAGTAGGCGATATCATGACACGAGTTGGTGATATAAATATAGTTGGAAAATCAACAGAAGAGGCTGTGAAAGTAATTCGTGGACCAAAATGAACCAAAGCAGAAATCACTTATAAACGATGAGAAGAAAATATAGATCTTCATACCAGTGTTATCCGAGATAAGGTTAATGTACCATCAGTAGGTGAGAAAATGCTTGATAATGGTATAGGTTATATTGAAGTATCTACGTTTGGTGAACATACATCTGATGAGTTTATTAGGTCATGGAATACTTTGACTCAATCGGGTGTACGTGGCATTATTCTAGATTTTCGTAATAATGGTGGATGATATCTTGATACCGCAGTTGATCTTGCTTCTATAGTACTTCCTGAATCAGTTCCAGTAGTTATCATCAAACAAAATAATACAAGTAAAAATGAAACCTTGATGACAAAGGTTGGAATAAAAAATAATATAAATATACCAATTATTATTCTTATTAATGATTTTTCTGCATCAGCAAGTGAAATATTTGCTGGGGCTATGCAGGATCATAAGAGATGACTCCTCATAGGTGAAAAATCATATGGTAAATGATCGGTTCAAGAGCCATTTGATCTCTGAGATGGAAGTATTATTAAAATAACTACGGCTCGTTGGTATACACCAAACGATATTAGTATTGATGAAAAAGGTATAACACCAGATATTGGAGTTATGTTGACAAATAAAGACTATGATAGTCTATTTGATAGACAACTCAGGGCTGCTGAGGTGATTATAATTGATCAAATAAAAAATAAAAAATCAGTCGATGAGCTTAAGGAAATATATAAAAATAATAATTTTATATCACTCACGGGATCAACCATAACAAAATAATACTATATGTATCTCAAATCTAATCCAAATTGCCAACTTACATAGAAATCATAATAGAGTATTCTATTTTATTACTATTTTTATCATGACTCAAACAGCACCACATATACTCAGTAGAGACCCAGAGGCTCATAGTTATCTCCTTGGTGAGCAAGATCGTCAACGATACGAGCTCGAACTCATTGCGAGTGAAAACTATGTTTCCGAAGCAGTTCTCGAAGCTAATGGTTCTATTTTTACCAATAAATATAGTGAGGGATATCCAGGAAAAAGATACTATGCTGGACAAGAATGGGTTGATAAGATCGAGAATCTAGCTATCAATAGAGCTAAACAAATTTTTGGTGCAGAGTATGTAAATGTCCAACCACACTCTGGTTCTCCTGCAAATCTGGCAGTATTTTTTGCACTCCTCTCTCCAGGTGATACGATCCTCGGTATGAATCTCGATCACTGAGGACATCTCTCACATGGACATCCACTCAACTATTCTGGGAAGATGTTCCATATAATCCCTTATGGTGTCGATAGATCGACAGAGCTGATCGACATGGATATTGTCGAGCAATTGGCGAAAGAGCACAAACCAAAACTCATCATAGCAGGATTCTCTGCATATTCTCGGTCGATCGATTGGGCGAGATTCCGCCGTATTGCTGACGAGACTGGAGCCATACTCATGGCAGATATAGCACATATCGCCGGACTCATTGCCTGAGGTGCCCTCGAGAATCCTGTTCCATACTGTGATATCGTCACGACAACCACACACAAGACCCTCAGATGACCTCGTGGTGCGATGATAATGGCGAAAGAACGATATGGTCCCGATATCGCGAGATCAGTATTTCCAGGTATTCAATGAGGTCCTCATGAGCACTCTATCTTCGCCAAGGCTGTTGCTTTCTGAGAGGCTCTCGATCCATCATTCTCGACATATGCTCGCCAAGTTATCGCCAATGCTCGCCAAATGGCGAAGGTATTCTCTGATGCTGGTATCCGTGTTATATCTGGCGGTACTGACAATCATATAGTACTCCTCGATATCTATGGATCTATCGGACTGACTGGAAAGGAGGCAGAGCATCTCCTCGAGTCCATCGGTGTGTCGACCAACAAGAATATGATCCCCTATGATCCTCGCAAGCCACTCGATCCATCAGGTATACGTATCGGTACTCCAGCCGTCACGACACGAGGATTCGATGAGAGTGCATCTGGGCAACTGGCACACATCATGGTACGAGCCCTCCAGAATCCGACGGATGAGACGCTCCTCCAGGGTCTCAAATCAGAGATTCGTGAGCTCTGTATCATATATCCTATACCGTGAATACACTAATCAACTATGGAAGATATTGATATCACATCACCCATAGAATCTAGCGAATGAGGCATACCCTCTCCAGAGGCAGTGCGTGAAAAGAGTGAAAAACAAAAAGAGTCTTATAAAAAAGTCCAAGCTCAAATCCAGAGAGCTCAGAAAGATGAGAAAAAAGCTAAGTGAGACAATGATGAACTCTTTCAGATACTGACTCGGTTTATCCAAAATCCTTATTATGAGGTACTCATTCCTCAGGTAACTGATATCCTTTCGATTGCACTCCCATCTCGTCCTATTATCGGGATGCTCGCACTCATATATCCTGAGGCAGCACATCATGTTATCTATGCAATCTGAGCACCTGAGAGGATATACCAGATGCAATCACTTTACCGCTATGACGATCTTTGGATATTTCAGGAGAGAGACCTCCATACGACTATACGACAATGGATGAGTACCTGGATTGATAGTTTCGACAGGTATATTGTTATTTGAGAGTCATCTATCGTCATGCAGCAAAAATTTCTCACTATGATAGATGCTTCAGAGAAGCCAATACTCGTAGCGATTAGTGCATTTGTTGGATTTTTTTTCCAGTCACGCAATATTGTTATCTCTCTCTCTACAATCGACTCATATTCTCGGTTTATCCTGAAAAATATCCGAACTACACTCCAAAAATCATTGCAGGGTCACCCAGATAAAGACATCACCCAAGGAGAGGTAATTGCTGATACAACATTATTTTGATTTTAGGAGATTTCTCCTTTCTATATAGAGTACTACCACAATCATGAGTCCAGCGAGGAACATGGCAATCGACTCTGCTATTTTTTCATCGATAGTATAGGTAGAACTATTCCCAAAGAATTGTCCTACCCACATGATATACGCTGTTGGGAGATAGATTGTCCAACCCCAGAGGTAGAGTATCCATCCTCACACGAGAGCAAATCAGAGATAGAGCATACTCGCGAATAGTATCCAACCCAGAAAACCACTGATGAGTATGTTGGATGCGAGCGTCCAGAGTGGGATAGTATTGAAGTGATAGATGATCGCAATGATGCTCCCGGCACTTGCGGCAAGAGTGACACTCAGGATATCTACGGCGAAATTTGGAATATATCTATTCTTAAGAATTTTTTGCAGTGGTGGATGCCAGAGGAGGATGCCAAGTGTTCCAGCAAAAGAGAGGCCAAATCCTGCATCAAAAACTAAGGCAAGGGGAGAATAGAGGAGTATACCCCAACCAGCAAGAAATAATACTGCGAGTGATGATACCCGATTGCCTCATTCCATCGCGATATAGGTGATGAGTCACATCGCAACTGCTCTCACGACAGGCATATCCCAACCAACGAGACTCCCATATATGAGGACAAATATAATCACTATGGATATCCGTAGTCACCTGAGTATCGGAATATACTTGAGTATACCGGTGAGTATGACTATTACGAATGCTATATTCGACCCGCTAACGACGAGTATGTGGGTGATACCAGCACTCGTGAATGATTTTTTCATCTCACTCGATAGGAGCTCGATATTACCGATGGTCATACCGAGTATGATTCCTGCTATATTTTCGGGAAATCACTTGAATATGACAGATTTTGCCCATTTTTGCACAGATCCCAAGGGTGTTAGTTCACCCATAGAGATTCGATGAAATATAGGAACAGTGCTTTTGCCATATATCCTATGATACCATGCATACCCAGCAAATCCCTTGAGTGGATGATCGATCACTTGTAGTATCTTACCGCTATATTCGATCCGATCGTCAATCCCGATATGGAGATTACTCGGGATTTCTAGAAATATGCCTATATTTTGCTCCTCAAGAGATCTTATTTTTGATGTCGATCTATTGTCTATATTGGCGATCTGTAGTCGATATATCGTAGAGAGATCACTTGTGTACATGATTTGATTGACTCGGCCCGTGACAATGTATGATCCTGAGAAATTATTTGTTTCTTTTTGTAATTGTTCCCATGCTACTATTCTCCCATGGTAGTCTCTCTGGCTAAGATACCAGCCACTGAGAGAAATAGAGATAAGTAGGATGATAATATATCATTTTTGCCATCCACCAAGAAGTATGAGTAAGAGTGGGAATAGTATCGTGAGCTCGATGCTGAGTTGATATGATGATATAACGCCACAACCGATACCGATCGTATAGATTATAAAACACAGAAAGAAGAGAATCCGAGGATGCTCTAGGGTCGCATGATTCGCAGTATTCATACAAGGGCATATGATATGATACAGAGAGCAATAATCTGGGTGAGTCCTAGATATATTCGTGAACTAAAGAGATCACTCGCACCATTGAGAAACTCTCAGAGAAAGAGCACAGTTGCGAATATCCCCATCCCCATATATCATATGAGTCCCTCTGGTAGAGCTACTTTGTTCTCAATCCGGTAGAGAAAATATGCTGTCAAAAGAGCAAAGATTGAATATAGTACTGGAAGTGGGAATGTGGGATTCTGAAATGGCACAATACTGTCTGAACTCGTATAGTATATCGAGAACCAACTATCGAGAACAATCCCATAAATCTGCCCACCGAGAAGTGCCCCGATATATCATATACTTGCTGCTATGAGAAAAGCAGGAATGATGCTATCCCAGTATTTTGGCCTCTCTCGTTCTTTGTTCCATGTCTTGTAGAGAAATATAGTGAGAAATCCTACTACACCACCAGCAAATGAGAGGCTATAGTTATCTGTTATGAAAAACTGTTTTAAAAATGTGAAAATATCTCCTGTAGAAAAAAGATCTACGAAGAGAAATTTTTCAGTTCGCCATGCGGAGAAGATATAAAATATCCGACCAAAAAAGAAAATCGCGAGTGTAAAATCAATGATAGAATCAAATATATGTTTTGGGAGACCTCGTCTGAGTGAGAAGTAGTGCAACAACATAAAAAATACAGCCCAAGCAATAATCATCAATAGTCAGAATGTATATATTGTTATCCAGTTTCAGAGAGAGATAATAGGATACATAAAAAATAATTAGTAAAAATAATTAGTAATTACTAATTATTTCGCATACTCGACAACTCGCTTCTCACGGATCAGATTGATCTTGACCTCACCTGGATAGCTACAGTTGGCCTCTATCTGCTCGGCGATCGCTCTTGCTCGCTTCTCTGCATCGAGATCTGATATCGTATCAGCATCGACGAATACTCGGATCTCACGACCAGCAGAGAGAGCATATGCCTTATTGATCCCCGGAAAACTCATAGCGATACTCTCCATCTCTTGATTTCGCTTGACGAAGTCCTCTACATTCATCCGTCTTGCTCCTGGTCTGACTGCCGATATCGCATCCGCGATCTGGACAATCTTGGTCTCGATACAGATCTGCGGTACATCATCATGGTGTCCTTCGATGATATTGACGGTTTTCTCGTCGAGTCCGTATTTCCTCGCGATACGACCTCCTATCTCTGGATGCGTTCCCTCGATATCGTGATCCATGGCTTTGCCAAGGTCATGGAGGAGTCATCCCTTGAGTGCGAGTACTGGATCAGCTCCGATGAGTTTCGCTATTGCCTCAGCGATATAGGCGACTTCCTTGCTATGCATGAGGATATTCTGCCCGTAGCTGGTACGAAATCGGAATTTCCCAATGAGCGGGATGATCTCCTCAGGTATCCCGATGACGCCCATTTCATCGATTGTCTTGCGACCGAGATCATATATGAGCTTGTCAGCATCAGCTTGATTTTTCTCGACGATCTCCTCGATACGAGCGGGTTGTATCCGCTTATCTGCTATCAGATCTTCGAGTGACTTCTTCGCGATATATCGCCGAAACAGGTCAAAACTCGAGAGAAACACCGTATCAGGAGCATCATCGATGATGAGAGAAACACCAGTTGCCTTCTCGAATGCGATGATATTGCGTCACTCCTTTCCGATGATTTTTCACTTGAGGTCATCACTCTCGAGTTGTACCATCGTCTGAGTACTCTCACCGGTGACCTCACCCGCATATTGTTGGATACTCTTGATGAGGATCTCACGAGCCATATCAGATTCACGATTTTTGAGTTCCTTTTTCTTTTTATCGATCAGAGATACGATATCTCGCTCGTAGATCTCCTCTGTTGATTGCATGAGGAGGGTTTTGGCTTCTTCTTGGGATAGACGAGCTATAGACTCGAGTTTGCCCGAGAGCTCTGAGTTCTTGCGATCGAGTGAGGATATACGCTCGTCGATGAGAGCCTCTTTGTCTCGGAGCCCTGCCTGTTTCCCCTCGAGTTCTTCATACTTGAGATCGATTTTTTGTTCTTTTTCGGTGAGACGATTTTCGACTTCTATGGCTCCTTGTTTACGTTCCCGTATGTCAGTTCTAGCATCATCGATCTCTTTTCTCAGACTGACAGCGATGGCCTCGGCACGAGATATGACATCACGAGACTTATCCTCTGCATCTGAGAGGATTTTATTCCCTGATTTGCGTTGTTTTTCTTGCAAGAACAAAAATGAGCCGATACCACCTCAAATCACCCCAACGAGGAGTGAGAGGACTACAAAAATATTCATAGAGAATTGATGGCTAAAAAAGTAGAACGTGAATTCTAGATACTCTCTAGAGATAAACGAGAAATGAGAACGAAGTTTTTTATAGTTTTGAGATTCATTTTTAGTGCCAAGAGTCCAGTTTCCGGACTCTAACTACCGAATTCTCACTTACTATATGACAAAAAATAAAAATTGCGAGTTTTTTTGTATTTTTTAGCTCCTATTCTCTTCTACAAGCTAAATATAGTATATTGAATATAGTATTTTTTATGTTTTTATATTTTTTTGGTGTGAATAGAGTGTGAAGAGGCTCTACTTTTATTTGACATTGGGCTGCTATTTCATAATATTTGCGTGTAATCTTCGGATCTTGGTCACTACATGATCCCTGGAAGAGCTCATTAACATCTCTTTCTCAAATAGCTTGGTTCAATCCTCTTGTATTCACTACATAAGGAGAGGATTTGTTTTGGTATATTATATACTCGATCAAGTCCTCTCGTTATGCAAATAACTTGAGGTTAAAGCTTTAACCTCCCCATCGGTCAACGATGGATGGTTGTCTCTCTACTGACCATAGAGAGCAAAATCCGATATTCACTGACCATGAGTATCAAAAAATAGTTCCCGCTGGTTTCCTTTATTTTTTTACCCATATATTATTATGAGTAACTTCTCTACGAAGATTGCTTCTACAGTAAGTATAGTAGCTCTCGTCGCTACAGCTATGAGTGCATCACTCGTATCTGCTGCTTCAGAGTTTCTCCCTTACGCAGAGCTCCTTGCTGATAACTCAGTTATCGGTACACAAACTAACGAGTCAGGGTACCGTCTTGGTGCCAATGTCACTCGTGCAGAAATGGCTAAGGTCACTGCAAATCTCGGCGGATATACCCCTACATCATGTATGGGCACTACTTACGGTGACGTAGGTGCTATCCTCGGTGATCTCTGTGGTGCTATCGAGGCTCTTGCTGAGGCTGGAGTAGTTTCTACTGCCAATGCCAACTTCCGTCCATCTGCTCCTGTCACTCGTGCTGAGGCTACTAAGATGCTCATCGGAGCAGTTGGTGAGGCTGGTAGCTCGACTGATGCTGGATATACAGACATCGCTAACCTGGGTGATCTCGCTATGTATATCAATCGTGCAAACGAGATGGGATGTGCAGCTGACGCTACATTCTTCCGCCCAAACTCTACTGCTACTCGTGGTGAGTCATTCAAACTCGCAGCATGTATTGCTGGTCTTAAGACAGTGGTAATTGTTCCTCCAACAGGTACTGGTACTACAGGTACTGGTGTCGTAGTTGCTGGAGCTCTTACTGTCGCTCTCGACGGTGTTGCTACTGCACAATACGTACCTAAGAATGGATCATCAATCAAGGTAGGAGCTGTCAAGCTCACTGCTGGTACATCTGATGTTACTGTTCAGTCTATGGTCGTATCTCGATCAGGACTCGGAAATGCTAACGACATCACCTCCTCAAACGGTGTTCGTGCAGCTCAGAACGGTGTTGTAATATCTAGCACTGCTGATTACTACAATCCTACTTCTCAGAAGGCTACTGTCTACTTCTCTCCTGCCCTCGTGGTCAAGGCTGGGACATCTGCATCTGTAGATGTCCTCGTCAACCTCTCTGGAGCTGAGAATAGCCAACACCAGTTCACTCTTGATTCAGTCAACGCTAGCAATACTACTGTTACTGGAGCACCTGTGACTCTTGGTCTTCTCAATACTACTTCTTACGTAACTGCTACAACTACCGCTAGTCTCTTGACTGCTGGAGGTACAGTAACTACTGGTAAGGCAAATCAACTCTTTGCTAAGATTGATATCTCTTCTGGTGGACGTGAGTCAAAAGTAACTGGATTCACTATTACTCGATCTGGTTCTACAGATTTCGTAAAACGTCTTCAGAATGTTAAGGTATATAAGAATGGTGTTGCAGTTGGTACAGTCACCATGACTGCTGAAAAGCTTTCTGTAAGTGGTCTTGCTGATTTCCTCGCTTCTGGAAATACTCAGACATACGAAATCCGTGGTGATATCCTCGTTGATGCAAATAGTACTGTACTCGGTCTCAAGATCGATGCTACTACTGATGTCAATGTAGTCGAGGTTGCTACTGGATACGCTACTCAGGTAACTCTTGGTACATCTGCCATCGCTGTTACATTTGGTGCAGTTGAGTTTACATTTGCCAAGACTAGTACTGGTAATGTGACTATCGCTCCAGGTACAAACAATGTTAAGCTCTTCGCTGGTAAACTTCAGTCTTCGACTCCAGTTTCTGTACGAAAGATTACTATAACTCCTGCTTATACTGGTACTGGTATTACAGCATTTGTAAACGATCAACTCTCAGTTAAACTCAACGGTTCTGAGATCGCTACTCTTACATCTCTTGTTGGAGCTCAGGCTCTCCCTGTTTCATTCGTAGTTGATGCTGCAAACCCTGCAGTCCTCACTATTGAGGGTTCTACAAAGAACAATGTTAACATTGCTCCTTCTTCAACTCAATTCACTGTTGCCCTCACTGAGGTTCGAGATTCTTCTAACAATGCTATCACTAGTCTTGGAGCTGGATCATCACTCACTGGTGACAAGACAACTGTGAATACAGCAACTGTAGAAATCAAGACAGCAACTGTTGCTGCTCCTTCTACGGTTCGTCTCTATTCTTCTGCTGAGCAAGAGATCGGACGATTCGCAGTGACTGCTCGTAATGAGATCGCTCGAGTTCAGTCAGTTACTCTTACAGCAACTACTGGTTCTGTAATTGGTTCTTCTATCCAGGGTATTGCTAACTCTACATCAAGCGTCAAGCTCGTAGATGTTGCTACTATGACTGAGATCTCTGCTACTGTCACTATTGCTGGAAATGTTATCACATTCTCTAGTATGAACGATACTATTGCTAAGGATATAACTAAGAACTACAAGGTTATGCTCGGAGTGTCATCAGTTGATGCATTCTACGGTATGACTGTAACTCTTGGTACAGTTACTGCTGGAGCATTTACTATCGTACGTGACTCTAACTCTAACGCTATTACTCCAACTGGAACGGCTACTACTAAGACATATACTGTCGGTACTGTTGCTCCTACGGTTACTGTAACTGCTGTTAATGAGAGTACATTCAAGGTTCGTGTCACTAATCCTGATACAAACACAGGTATTACTGTTTCTTCTGCTAAGTTTGACTTTAAGTCGGCTCTTCCAGGAAATACATCATACTCTGCAAGTGGATGTCTTCGTGACCTCGGAAACACTAACTCTTGTGGTGGTTCTGGTACTTCTACCTCTACTTCTGCTATTCCTGCTCTTGCTCAGACTCTCTATATGACTGGTCTTACGACTAACATGACAGCTGATAAGAACGGTGGATATGTTGAGTTCGAGATCTATGTGACTTCAGCTAACCTCCTTCCTACAGGTGGACAGCTCCAGGTTGCTCTCACTCAGCTTAACTACGGTGTAGGTGTTGCCCTCACTGCTGACCTTGAAACATACGTCGGTACTGCAGGTGCTAGTGCTACATACACTAAATAATCCATTCTTCTTCGGAAGATAGATTATCCCCGCTCCATTGATCCCTCCGTTTATTCGGGGGGATTTTTGATATTGATTTTTTGTACTTTTTCTCTATACTGCCCTCATGCTCACACTCAGACAAGTATCCGTATCCATACATGACAAGCAGATCGTTCACGACTTCAGCTATGCATTTGCCTCAGGTGAGACGATAGCGATCCTCGGTCACAACGGCTCTGGCAAGTCATCTCTCGCACTCTCGATCATGGGACATCCGAGGTATGATATGGTAGGGAGTATCCTCCTCGATGGGAGTGATATATCAGTAGCGTCTCCTACAGATCGTCATATTGCAGGATTGTTCCTCTCACTACAAAATATCCCAGAGATCCCAGGTATACGGGTCTCTGAGTATCTCCGTACTATCTACAATACTCACTTTGCTCGAAAACACGTAGCAGATACCAAGTCGCCATCTCCGTTCGTATTTCGTCGTATGGTCGAGAAGATGCTCCCTGGTCTCGGACTCGATCCATCGATCCTCGATCGTGATCTCTTCGTCGGATTCTCTGGAGGTGAGAAACGTAGGATCGAACTCCTCCAGATAGCACTCCTGGAGCCATCTGTCATCATCCTCGATGAGATCGACTCTGGTCTCGATATCGACGCTATCGACATACTTCGCCAACAGATCGACACATGGCGAACAACAGGCAAGACGATCATACTCATCACTCACAACTTTCACCTCCTCGACAGTATCGACGTCGATCGTATCATCGTGATGAGAGATGGACACATAGAGAGACACGGAGATCGTTCACTCGTGGCAACTATCAGGACAGAGGGATTCAAATAAAATAGAGACTAGAAATCAAAAATTATGACAACACAACCATTTGGCGATATATCTCGTGAGACACTCGATCGGAGTGATACAGTGGCCTACTCCAATATACTGGAGGCTGGGATATCTGAGCGGGTGGTCAGACAGATCTGGGAGTCTAACGATGAGCCAGAGTGGATGCTTGATGTCAGGCTCAAGTCACTCAAGTTATTCCAAGAGATGAAGACACCGACTTGGTGACCATCATTGGCGAATTTGGATCTGGATTCGATCTATTATTTTGGCAAGCCTGAGGGCTCTGGAGACAATAAGTCTTGGGACGATGTGCCTGATGCGATCAAGTCTACATTTGACCGACTCGGTATCCCTGAGGCAGAGCGTGCGATGCTCGCAGGAGTCGGAGCTCAGTACGATAGTGAGGTAGTATATCACAGTCTGCGTCAAGAGCTCCAGGATCAGTGAGTGATATTCGAGGATATGTCTGTCGCTATCCGTATACACGAGGATATCGTGAGATCCCATTTCATGCGAGCGGTACCACCATCAGATCACAGATTTGCAGCTCTCCATGGAGCGGTATGGTCGGGAGGGACATTTCTCTATATACCTGCTGGAGTCCAGATCGACGCACCACTGCAGGCGTATTTCCGGATGAATATGCAGTCAGGATGACAGTTCGAGCATACGCTGATCGTACTCGAGGAGGGTGCATCCGCACACTATATCGAGGGGTGTAGTGCTCCGAAGTATGGAACTGCATCGCTCCATGCAGGTTGTGTTGAGATATATGTCGGCGAATGAGCTCGGATGCGGTACTCATCAGTCGAGAACTGGTCGGTCGATACCTACAACCTCAATACCAAGAGAGCTATAGTCGAGAAGTGAGGATCTATCGAGTGGGTCGGTGGCAATCTCGGGTCAGGTGTGACGATGCTCTATCCATGCTCTATCCTCAAGGGTGATGATTCTCGGGCAATGCATTTTGGTATTGCATTTGCCAATGAGGGGCAAGAGACCGATACAGGAGCCAAGGTCATCCATATCGGGCAAAACACGGCGAGTGAGATCGTGTCGAAGTCACTGTCGAAGAATGGCGGTATATCGACATATCGCGGACTCGTCGATATCAAAAAATCAGCTAAAAATGCCACCTCAAAGATCGACTGCGATGGACTCATCCTCGACTCTCGATCAATCTCTAATACCATCCCCGATATCCGTATCGCGACCGATGATGCGGTTGTCGCCCATGAGGCGAGTGTCGGCAAGATCAATGAGGATACACTATTCTACCTGATGTCTCGTGGTATAGTAGAGACAGAGGCCAAGACGATGATCGTCAGAGGATTTGTATCACCACTTCTCAAAGAACTCCCACTCGAGTATGCAGCGGAGATGAATGTGCTCATAGGTATGGAGATGGAATGAATGTAATTTTTGCCTATGCCAAATGAAAACCCATGAGCCTATAGTGAAGCTCGCGATCGCATCCGTGAGAAAAAAGAACGAGAAATGATAGTACGAGAAGCAAAAACTGAGGAATTCGAGAAAATAAAAGAGAAGATGCGAAAGAAAAAATGACTCGATGTCCATGGACTGCGTCAAAAGATCGAGACAGGACAATCACTCGATAGTCTCAAATCAGATATCAGGGCGGCTCTCAGCGAGGGGGTGATCTCGCGAGATACCTATGATAGTGTGATTGCCTCTCTGGATAGACAGCCTATGGAAGAGACAGGTACAATCGATCTCGATCAACTCCCATTTTCTCAAAATAGGTTCGCTAAATATCTCGAAAATCAACCCCTCGGTGAGAATATAGGAGTGGATATGGCTGGATTCCTCTATGGACTCATCGTTCAGGGGAGTGCTATACTTATCATCATCGTCTGGAAGATACTCACAGATATCTTATTTCTCCCTCGGGATATCTATAGAGAAATCAAGGCTCTCAATTCTCAGGTCTAAATTATCAGCTCTATCTTATGCAACGATTTTTCATCACATTCCCGTTGTCGATCGACATGACGATCACTGACACTGGTATACTACATCAGCTCACGAGGGTGCTCAGAGTAGCCCCATGAGAGCGTATAGTGCTCTTCTCGGGTGATGGGACAGAGATAGAGTACGAGATCACCACTATCGACAAAAAATCAATCTGACTCCGATGAGTGGCGAGTCGAGTACCAAATACAGAACCACGCAAACGAGTCACACTCTATCAGGCCCTTCCGAACAAATATGAGAAAATCGAATATATCATCCAAAAGTGAGTAGAGATCGGGATTGCGAGATTTGTATTCTTCCGCTCAGATCGATCACAGAAGTTGCTACTCTCTCCGAGCAAGATTGACAGATTCATTACTATTGCTCGTGAGGCACTCGAGCAATGTGGGGGTGTTGTGATGCCTGAGATAGCTTGTATCGATAGATTTCCTGATACTGTGGTAGATGTCACCACACAAACCACACATATAGTGCTCGATACCATCTGAGAGAGTATACGGATATCGCAGTATGATAATCTCCAGGATATATCTCTCTGGGTCGGCCCTGAGGGTGGATGGTCAGATACCGAGAGGATGAAAATGTCTGATAATGGTTCTATATTTGCTCGTTTTGGTGAGAGAGTCCTCAGGACAGAAACAGCCGGTATTGTCATCGGTTTCAGCTTCCTGAACGCATAGATGAGGTATTAATAGGTCATATAGATAATACCATACAGCAAATATCACCAACACCACTATATATAGTGGTGTTTTTATATTTTTGGTGCTGGTATGATACAAGTGATATAATTTGGTCACAGGATATACAGAATATGTAGATCCAGATGCGGATACGATGTGCACAATAGATGTACAAAGATACAATATGTATACAGAAATGGTTCTATAAATGTACGATTATATAACAATAAGAAAAACAGTATAGGCAAAAGGAAAACAGGGGAATATTTATATATAAAGAATTATTTTATCAGATAAGCAATATATATATTCTCGCAACTTTTCAACGAAACTGATATACTGCTTATGTCTTCTCGAAAGGGAATGAACCTTAAAAAAATCCTGGCTTCCCGATCATAGGAGTTCTCACTCAGAGAATCCTCCTGTTTGCAAATCCAAAAATACAGTTTTCCAAAACTATACTAATACAAAAAGAACAAATAGTACCGGTATATATACAAAAACAAAAACACGGATGAGGACCAATACTATCTTCCTGAATACTTCAGTGAGAGAGTATTGGTCCCCTCCAAAATAACAAGACTGGGTGTCTTGTCTAATCAAACCACCACAAGGGCAGCTAAGGTCATCTACTCCGGTAGGTGCGAGTGTGAGAACTCACCAACTACATGAATCATGTTGTTGCTCTCATATGAGTGTGCCCTAGCTGCCCTCGAGATGCCACATGATCATCTCCCCATTTAGATCTCCGTTCTACCAAGAATCGGAGATCTTTTAATTGTGATGATATCCGCTTCATTTGATGATCTCGAGGCCCCTGTATATCTGCTCTATGAGCACGAGATAGGCGAGTCCATGTGGCATGACGAGACCCGAGAGCTGAAGGAGCCGTATTGGGCCCGTAGCTCTCAATATATCGATATCCACACCATAGCTCCCTCCGATGATGAATATGAGGTTCTCACTCTCATTTCTCCCCTTTCTGAGTATCTCTGCGAAGGCAATAGTGTCCATCGTCTCACCTCGCTCATCACAGAGGATGACGGTTCATTTGAGTTTTGTGATTTTCTCGATCAACTTCTTTGTTTCTTCTCGTTTGATATAGGCGATTTCTGTATGTTTTATAGGTCGGATGGTATGGATTTCTATATTTTTTGCCATACGCTTCACATACTCACTAACCGCTTCAGAGAAGTGTTTCTCGCCGTCTGAGATGTGGATTATATGAATCATAGATACGATTGTATGAAAAAATTTTGACAAGACAAACATTTTTTATACAATACCGCACACGCCACCTTAGCTCAGTTGGTAGAGCATCGGTTTTGTAAACCGGCGGTCATCAGTTCAAGTCTGATAGGTGGCTCCAGATTCTGGGTCGGTTCCAGAGTGGTCAAATGGGGAGGACTGTAAATCCTTTGGCTTCGCCTTCGTAGGTTCGATCCCTACCCGGCCCACCATTATTGGTTTCGTATTTTGCCCGAAAAAAATACAAAGAGGCATTCGTACCTTCCGCTCGTAGCGGACGAGCGATCGCAACCAACTCTTAACCATTCATATCTATGAAATCAGCAATCCATCCAAACTATAAACAAGTTCCAGTAACCTGCTCATGTGGAAACACATACACCGTCGGTAGTGCTACCAAAGAACAAGAGATCCGTGTAGAAACCTGCTCAAAGTGTCATCCATTCTACACGGGTAAGAAGACTCTCCTCAAGACAAGTTCTATGGACAAATTCTATGCTCGTGCGAAGAAAACTGAAGTTATCGCAAAATAAGTATCATAAAAAAACTCCTCTGAATGATTCAGAGGAGTTTTTTTATTTATTTGTACTTTGTGCATTGTTTGCTTTCTGATAGAGTTGTGAAGAGAGGTTCATATATCCAGACATGGCTTTTCGCAGTCTGATATAGTCGTCATATATGAGTACGAGGAGTATATGTGCCCCATACGTCTGATCCATTTCGATAAATGCTCGGATAGCCTTGGGAAGTGTTGTATCAGCTCGGATGATCTCACGCGAGATATCTCCCTGATATCTATTTGATGCATTATTCCACTGAGCTGTTGTAGTGGCTATCTGAGTTCCATCTCACTGTCAGATTCTTGATTCTATCTTTTGTACCTCTGATATATCCTCTATATTAGACTCAAGGTAGCTGAGATAGTGGCGATAACCGCAATATTGGTATGTTGCGCTATTTGTTAGCGAGATGATCATCTCTCCCTTTGCTTGAAACTCGCTTGATTTTGGAGGATTACACTTGAGAGTATTGAGTACTACTTGGAGCTTATTTGCATCTTTTTTGAGTTTTTGTTGTATTTCTGAGTCCTTGGTTTTGAGTTTTGTAGATATGAGCTTCTCGAGACCCACGAGGGTATCAATACGTGATCCAACTACAGCACACGAGAACAGCGTATTGAGGCGAGTGCGATACCCGATACGAGCAATTTCTAGTGTCTTGAATCCACTATACTCACCTATTCTCACTGGATCGAGATCCCTTTTCAGTCTCATTTTCTCATCTTCTCTGACTGAGAATCATCCAGATCGCCAACGACTGAGTGTACTATTGACTGCAAGAGTAGTGAACTCACTATAGTCGATTTTTGGAACGAGTGATTTTGCTTCACTCCATGTTCTCTCGGTACTATCACAGTATTTTTCTGTCTCTGTTGTATACTCTTCGTAGGTCTGCGGTATTGCAAATACCATTGGCTCCATACTGATCATGAGTGAGCTAAAAATAAACAGGAATGTAATGGGACGGATGTGCATAGTATTTTTTATCCTTGAGAACCGATACGATATATGATCTCCTTCTCTACGAATTCGCGTTCTCGACCGTATTTGAGTCGTGAGAGTTCTCGTAGGGCATTGCCTGTTACTGGGTCTCATTTTTGGATCCATGGGAGTGGCACATTGAGCGAGAATCCTGGAGTTGGCTGACCGTCGACAGAGAGCTTGATTGCTGCCTTGAATTTGTCCATATTGACGAAGTCCTGATCGGAGTATACTGGGGCAAATTGCTTACCCATCAACTCAGCATCCTCAGGCCCGATCTTGTAGGTCATCATCGTCCCCACATTACCGAATATGGCATCCTTGAGATTGAGGCTTGACTTTGTCAGAGCATCAGACTTTTGCAATTGTCCGAGATACTGGTGAGCGATCACGAGACCCAGTCGGTACTTGCGGGCCTCTGAGAGGATAGACTCGATCGAGTCGGTGACATAGTTCTGGAACTCATCGATATAGAGGAAAAAATCTCGACGATCTGCTGCTGCCATCTGTTGCCGTTTCATAGCAGCTATTTGTATTTTTGACACGAGGATGAGACCAAGCAGATTGGAGTTTAGGTCTCCGAGGACTCCTTTTGATAGACTCGCAAAGAGAATTTTTTCATTGTTCATGATATCAGCGATGTCGAATGCACTCTTCGTCTGACCGACGATGTTACGCATGAGTGTATTCGTGATGAACTGTCCGAACTTCGCAGCAAAATATGGGATGATTTCTCACTTTTCTCTCTCCCCCATCTTTGCATATGTATGATCCCACCAGGTTCGTACGATCGGATTTTTGAGAGTATTCCTACGCTCTCTCTGGAAGTTGTCATCCGTGAAGAGTCTGATGAGATCTGTGATAGCACCACCGGTTGGACAATCCATGAGTGTTAGGCATCCATTGCGGAAATAATCCTGGATACGAGGCCCAAATATCTCTCCACCAAAAAGCTTGATCATAATATTGGTCGCATCAGCTACAACCATCTGTTTCTCATCTTCACTACCTGCTTCGAGTAGATTCAACCCCATTGGTCGAGAGAGATCTCCCGGATCAAAGTAAACGAGATCATCCGCTCGTTCTTTTGGGATGAATGGTAGGAGATCCTTTGCGAGGTCACCATGGGGATCGAGTACTGCAATACCACGTTTGTTTTTGAGATCTTGCCTCGCCATTATCTGGAGGATTGATGACTTACCAGTACCAGTCTGACCGATCACGTAGAAGTGACGAAAGCGGTCTTCATTTTTGATAAAAATTGGTTTGGACTCTCCACGAAACACATTTTCCCCGATATAGAGTCCTTCCTTGGGAGTATTGACAGGAGCCTTCACTACTTTGAACCGCTGCCAACGTATCTCGGGTTGTTTGTTGTATTTGCTATGGGGAAAATGATAGAGAGTTGCGAGTTCTTCACTATTGAGGATTGGAGCTCGTTGCCACCAGGCAAACTGACGAAATATGTAGTGTTCGATGAGGAGTGAGAGACTCTTGCGTTTCATGGGCTTGAATCTATTATAGGTCGGAGAAGCAAATTGAGAAAAAGCTGATATAATTCATACCAATTCAGCCGCAACGCTGGATTCATTATTACCAGTGACTACTATTCGTACAGTGGTGGCATATCCAGTTTTTTTGATTTTTTCTTTCATGAGTCCCTCTTCATCAACAGGTTCTTCATCTTCATTATTTCCATCTTCGGTATGTTTCATGGAGTCCTCTGGACTACTCACTACGATATCGAGGAGATTTCCCAACCAGACGAATGGGTTGAAGCTAAAATGAAATGATCCAGACTTGTGTTTTTCTACTTTTCGGATCATTTTTTTGATAGTATCTTGCCAATCGTCATCCACAGGACGCAATAGTATCTGTATACAGGCTGATTCGTCGTGGTCGAGCGACCCCAGAGCTGATAGGAGACCGTTCATACTATCAGATTCGAGCTTGGTATAGGTACGGATGGGGAATTCGTTTCATTTTTTCATCCGCATGATATCACCTCGTACAGTTGTCCTATTCTCGAATATGTTGATCTCAGGTGTTTCCTCGATGAGACAATCGGGATAGAATCCGATAATCTGTTTTTCAACGAGGAGTTTTGATTTTTTTGGTACTACGACATAGAAATAGAGCTCATCCTGATGGGCAACATATTCGAGTGAGATATACTCTTGCCCAAAAAACCAACTCTTAAATGCACTCGAATGGAGTGACTTCAAGCTCGCGAGAAGCTGTTCCATGATAGATATCTGCTCACGGAAGTCTTTTACTGTTTCACGCTTCTCATCACTATCACTATCCTTGCGAGCTATGATCACCCTGAGAAATACCATCCCGAGAGATCTCTCCATAGCGGTACGGCCACGCATATGCCAATACAATATAGCAAGGACGGTGAGTGTTGTGATGAGGATAAAGAGGATTTGGGACACAGAACACAAAGGCTAAAAAATAAGGCAAAGACCAAAGTTATCCCTTCAATATAAAAAATCTGAATATTGCATGACTTGCAATCAAAACGACAAATCCAAGTATAATATAGAGAACAGTATTCTTTGCTTTTTTGAGTTTTTCCTCATCACCACCCGAAATTAGTACCAGCCATCATGCGTATATGATCAGGATAACACAGATCACAGAGAGAAATGTGTTGAAAAATGTGAATAGTTTACCTACTATTCCTATGCCACCAGCAAGATCCACTTCTTTTATATCACAAGTTCCAATCGATATGAATCCTCACATACTATTCTCGCATCCAGGGCGTCCATAGAATGATCGTACAATGGCATATGGTATCTTGATAAGTAAGAGTCCTATGATGGCATATATGATGGTATTGTTTGATTGTTTGATTTTTTCCTCATCACCTCCAGCTGACACTCTCGTGAAAAATGCCCATACTGCCATAAGGAGAAATCCAAAGGCGGCGAGCATCTGTAATAAATTGACAATTGGTGAGAAAATATTCACCCAAAATTCCCACCCGAGAGAGCTTCCGATAGTTGCAGCTGCATTTTTTAGGATGAGAGTATTCCATACTGAGAATGCTATCTGCATCACGAATATACCAACTGATATCCATATGATGCTCTTTCTCCATTTTTTTGTTTCTTCTTCATCGTTAGATGAGAAAAGAAGACGAATAACACCGATAATGAGAAATATGACAGCAATCGCGATAAAAAAATTTTTGATCTGGAATGCAATCGTCGTGAATGCCCCAAGAACTCAGTCTGAACCATATGTACCTGCTGAGAAAAAAAATCAACGAATCGGACTCGCAAAGCTTTCAAGAAGATCATTTGAATTTCCTGTAGATCCTATATTTGATTCTCGTACGTTGATATCGTTGGACGCAGAATTGACTGTAACTATAGAAGCTGCAGAAACCATACCTGATGTGAGTATGAGTGTTATGAGACTGAGAAAAATACGAATAAACATAGAGAAAAAATAGGATTTGTAGTAGTATATACAAACGCTCACAAAAATGCAATTCCATTTGCTTATCCTCGATGTTTTTTTATAATCGTTTTCTATGCGTATTTGATTTTTTGGTACTCCATCTCTCGCCGCTACAGTCCTCGCAAATCTGACCTGAGCTCCTGATATTGATGTCATATTCGTTGTGACCAATCCCGACAAGCCATTTGGTCGTGATCAGATGATGCGAGCGAGTCCTGTCAAGGAACTCGCCATAATGAACAGTATCCCAGTACTACAGCCAACAAAGATTCGAGATAATACAGAATTCTTCGATCAGCTCAGGGAATATGATTGTGACTATTTCATCGTGGTTGCCTATGGACGTATCCTCCCACTCGAACTCCTCCATATTCCCTCCAAGATGTGTATCAATGTGCATGGATCGTTGCTGCCAGCGTATCGTGGTGCATCGCCGATACAATCGGCACTCCTGAATTGAGAAAAAGAAACAGGGGTCACTATAATGGAGATGTCAGAGTGAATGGACGAGGGTGATATGCTGAAAGTGCGTACAATCGAGATCGATCCTACTGAGACCTCAGAGTCACTTTTTGCGAAGTTCGCCCTCGTATCCTGACCGACACTCATCCAGACGCTCCGTGAGCTCGAGACGGGTGGGATCACTCCACTCCCACAGGATCCTGCTGTGGCGACATATTGCAAAAAAATCGACAAAGAAGACGGACTCATCGACTGGTCCAAGAGTGCAAAAGAAATATATCAAATGTGGCAGGCATATACACCTTGGCCAGGGATCTACACAAAATATGAAGGAAAGAGATTGAAAATGGAGGAGATTTATTTTTTCCGTAACGATGATATGGTTGACTCTACGCTCGCGAGTGACGATGAAATTGGTGCTGTTATCAGATTACCAGACAATCAGATCGGAGTGGTTTGTAGTGATTGAATATTGACTTTGTCACAAGTGAAGCTAGAATGAAAAAAATCACAAAGCATCAAAGATTTTGTGAATGGGAATCAGAAGTTTATTTGAGTAATTTTATAAAAGTATGCAATCTACAGAAAAAGCAGATTTTGATAATTATGCACTTGCTATCTGAGCATGAGCTTTCTGATGAATCACTCTTGGTGCTTTCACTGATGCACCATTTGCTCTTACGGAATTTTATATGTGAGCAGGGACAGTAGTTTGACCTATATTATACCATATACATAAATCAGATTCTGAATGACTCATCACTTGGCTTTCTACAAATCCGAAAGCTCAAGCAGTCATACAAAGTGTTTGAAATATACTCAGATAAAATATGCCTACTCTCTTCACTCGCATCATCAACCAAGAGATCCCATCATATCGGATATATGAGGATGAGTATATCTATGCGTTCCTCGACATAGCTCCACAACGAATCGGACATACACTCATAGTGCCGAAGATCGAGGTAGATCACTTCTCAGACGTACCGGAGCCGTATTACTCAGCAATATTGCAAACTGCGAAGAAACTCAGCCCAGCGATACAACAAGCAACAGGATGCAATCGAGTCTGTACGATGTTCATCTGATATGAGGTTCCACATTGTCACTACCATCTCGTACCCACTGACTCTATGACTGATCTCGATCATGCGAATGCGAGCAAAGCAGAACCTGCTGATCTGGCGAAAATGCAGGAAAAAATACTCTGATTCTTATAATAAAAAATATGTTCAATATTGCTCTCAATACATTCCGTGAAATGGTTCGCAACCGATTCTTCTCACTCATCATATTTCTCTCGGTGATCCTCGTGGGACTCTCGCTCGGACTCGACTCGCTCGCATTGGGTGAGAATAAGAGAGTGATAATAGACTTTTGATTCTCATTCCTCGAACTCTCTGGGCTAGCGGTCATACTCCTCTTGGCTGGATGACTCATCGCTCGAGAGATCGAGGGTCGTACGATCTATCTCATCCTCTCGAAGCCGATCAGACGGTGATCCATCATATTTGGAAAATTCACATGATTTGCAGTAGTCCTCTCACTGGTTATCCTCATCGAACTTGCTATCCTCATCGCTATCTTCTTTTCTCAGGGAGTAGTACTCGATATGATTTTTTGATTAGCAGTTGTTGGGATTTTTCTCAAGCTCATATCACTCCTGGCCCTGAGCCTATTTTTTTCTACTATAGTCTCTCCAGGACTCGCTATGTTCATGACTATTGCGAGTGCGATCATCGGTCACGGCGGCTATCAGATCCTCGAGTATGCGATCAGATCGGGGAGTACGGTATATATGTACTTTGCTCGATGAGTACTCATACTATTCCCCAATCTAGAATCACTCAATCTCAAGAATCTCGTTGCCACGACAGCACATATCAATATAGAGACGTATCTCATTGCGTTCATCCTGTCAGTTATATATACACTTATCATTCTCTGTCTCGCTGCTTGGATATTTGAGAAAAAATCATTCGACGCAGTATAGTGAGGTACTTGCATCGGATGCAATATTGTATATAATTCTCATGTTAGAGTATTATTTCATCCTACTACTATGTACAAATCTCTCAGTAGCATAACTATACTCTCACTCTGATTCCTCGCGAGTTGTACGAATCCGTTCCAATCAACTATTCCTGTGACACCTGTAGTTCCTCCTATGACTATAGCGACTGGCATAGTCACTCCGCCTGCACCTGTTGTCACGGTATTGACGCCATTTGTCGCTCGTGGGACTGAGCCGTTCTGGGCACTCGAACAGACGGCTACCGGAGCTCGGTTCTCACAACCGAGTATGACAACCACTACAGAGACCTGGTATACGAGCATCGAGACTATTGTAGGAGCTACGATCTCTATCGTCGGGACGCCTGTGGCCACTGGTTCAGCACTCTCGGCAACTCTGACTCCTGGGAGCTGTAGCGATGGGATGAGCGATATTGTCTATACCTATACAGCCGTAATTATTCTCGGTACCGGCACACTTTCTGGATGTGCGAATTAGTACGCTTTGATTCATTATAAAATCCCATCATTACTGATGGGATTTTATATTTTTGAGAGTGATATTATTTTGCAACAGCTCGGTAATACTCACGGATGATTGCTTTCTCGCGGATCTTGCGATATGAGAGTTTACGAGTATGAGTCTTTGAATTGCGGAGTTGGTTCGCAGTACGAGTCTGGAAAAACGCTTTCTTGTAGCGGAGAATGAGCTTCTCGTTGGTTTCACCTTCTTTTTTGATAGAGTAACAGATCATGAGTACGGTTGGAATAAGAATAAAAATTTCCTCGGAATATTATAGATATATATGTATTTGTCAAACTTTTTTGTGTAGGAAAATGCTGTCTAATGTTGCATCAGGTGAAAATATATGCTAGAGTAATCAGGTAATACCAACATACATACATAAATATCTATACTAATGCTCCACGATCCGCTCCTACAGTATGAGCACCTCGCTCAGAAATCTACATCCAAAAAACCTCATATATTCTATCGAATATTCAAATTCGTTTCTCTCTATCTCGTTCTCACGGGTACTATATTCGCCATACTGATGGGAGTCCTCAACTTCTCAGCGTATAGTGCTATGGTAACCAATTGGGCCAATCCAGATCTCATGATGAGTCGTCAGGGGGATATCGAATCTGCTCTCACTAACGCGAATGTAGCAGTGCATGTTGCAGATATGATTGAGTCTCAGGACTCTCTTGAGACCATCACTGCCAAGGTAGCCCTGAGTGATCCAGATATCGTCTATGCCCGCTCATATGACGCAGATCGTCTCCTCTCTGGTATCACCCCCACCTCATCTGATGCAACATTCTCAGTGACTCCGTATGAGAATCGCCTCATCATACCTCGCCTTGGCAAAAATATTCCCCTCGTTGATGTCGAACATGATGCTCATGCGAAGTTCGGTGAGATGCAAGATGTATTCATGGAAGAACTCAAAAAATGAGTCGTGAGATATCCAGGAACAGCTCGTCCTGGCGAAGTTGGGAACGCATTCATATTCGGGCACTCATCAAACTATCCATGGATCCAGAGTGAGTACAATGATGTGTTTGCTCTCGTTGATACCCTTGTCGATGGAGATGAGATCATCGTCTACTATAACCAACACAAGTATACCTATCGTATCACTGATAGAGCCACGGTTGAGCCTGGTGATACACAGGTACTCTCTGCTCGTGACCCGAATAAAAAAGAACTCTCACTCATGACCTGTTGGCCAGTGGGTACAGCTCTCGAACGATATATCATCTTCGCAGAACTCGTTGAATAATAAAACTACTTATGAATACCTTTAATCAGTTTCAGTACATATATACTAATATCTCCCTCTATCAGTTCAATGCTGATTGGGTTACAGCAGTCAGTGTTATTGTCATGGCTACTATAGTGATGTGGATTGCATATATTATTATGCAATATTCCGCGATATATAGTATCTCCTATCACACTGATCGGGCACTCGCTCACAAGAAAAAGACACTCGGAGATCTCATCCTCATGAAAGATATCCAGACAGAACTCGAAAAAGAAATAGAGCAAGCGATCCTGAAGGCAGCATTCCACTCATAGCTTTTCTTTTGCTTTTTCTCATATTGTGTCTATACTCAGGGCACAATTTTTTGTTTTTACTTTCATCAATTTTCCAATCTATGAAGACTGCTATGCAAGCTCGTCCCGGTACCGTACTCAGAATCAACGGAGAACTCCTCCTCGTCGTCAAGCACGAGATGAAGCGAGGTGGACGAGGAGCGACAAACGTCGCTATGCGTCTCAAGAACCTCATCCAAGGGAACAACTCCGATCGAGTTATGGACTCTGAAGAAAAATTCGAAGATGTCACACTCGAACGAGCCAAGGCTGAATTCCTCTACAAGTCTGGAGATACATTTGCATTCATGAACCAGGATACCTACGAGACTGTAGAACTCCATGAGGATGATGTCGGTGACTCATCTCTCTATCTCAAGGAGGGTACTATAGTCGATCTCCAGACATTCGAAGGTAAGTTCATCGGTATCATGCTCCCACTCCGTGTCACTCTCCTCGTCACTGAGGCTGAGCCATCAGTTGCCGGTAATACGGCCGACGGCAAGATCGACAAGCTCGTGAAACTTGAGACCGGTCTCGAGCTCCGAGTCCCAGGATTCGTCAATCAGGATGAGTCTATCGTGATCAATACGGAGACAGGAGAGTATCTCGAGCGAGCGAAATAATAGAGAGAAATCTTAAAAAAATCTCTTCGGATATCCGAAGAGATTTTTTATTTCAGTGTTTCGAGGACTGAGAGGAAATTCCTCCCACCATCAAATACTCTATTTTCTATGATCTGATATCCTGTCTCTGTGAATAACTCTGAGAGTTCATCCAGTGTGAATCCATGATAGTACCGGGAGTATACCCCGATCTTGATATCGTAGTCACCATTTCATCGGTGACTTTTATTATACTTCACTTGATCTCGGAGGTTCCAGTTAGTCATATAGATACGACCAACTGAGCTCAGGAGATTTTTGCTATCTTGGAGAATTTGTATCCTCTCTGCTTGGGTCTCAAGATGATGAAAGGATGCAAGGAAAAGGAGAGAATCAAATGATCAATCTATCGTCCTTATATCCTGCATTCCTATGACCTCAAATTGATTCTCTGGATGAAGCCCGCGAGCTTCTCCTATCATCCCCTCTGAGCTATCGATACCGAGATATTCTCAGAACTGGAGTTGTGATATCTCTGCTTGTTCGAGAAATCGTCAATTGCCACAGCCGATATCGAGTATACTACCAGAGGTATATTGCATGATATCTCTGATGATATACTTCAGCTCTGGCCAGTAGAGATTTTTACGACTATTCGAGAATGTTATAGCGAATGCGTCGTAGGACATCTCTTATTTCTTAGGAAACAACCGCTCGAGTGTTTTTTGATTTTTTCTCCAGTTTTTATCCACCTTGACTCGGAGTGCAAGGAACACCTTTTTCCCGAATATCTCCTCAAGCACAAGTCGAGAGGCGGTTCCGATATCTTGGATCTTCTTTCCTCATTTTCCGATGATGATCGTCTTCTGAGAGTCAGTCTCGGTGTTGATGTAGGCCTGGATAGAGAGCATTGGGAGTTTTCCCTTCTTATTCCGCGGTACAAATCACTCAGGAGTCAGGTCGCTCATATCTGGGATGATGAGCTCGTCAGCACCGTTCTCGATACTGCCGATCTCGACATAGCACGCATAGGGGATCTCTTCGCCGAGTGCTGCGAAGAGCTGCTCACGGATCACTTCAGATATCCGGAGATCCATGGTCTGATCGGTATACTGATCCTCCTCGTAGAGATATGGCCCCTCTGGGAGCTCTGCTGCGATAGCATCGATGAGTTCTGAAAATCCTGTACCACTCGTACTGTCGATCTTGTAGTCGATATCCTTACCGAGATATCACTTCTCCAGATCTTGCTTGGTCTCGATCCTGAGTATCGGCTTGGTCATATGTGAGAGTGCGGTATCGATACGCTCGTCCTCTGCACCCTGCACACGAGTCGGATCGATGAGTCGGAGGATGATATCTGCGTCACGCAATCCAGCAAATGCCTGAGCATTGATAAGGGTATGGATCTCATGAGACTTCTGACTACCAAATTGTTCGTTCGCATCGTGATGTATCCCTGGTGTATCGAGGAATATGATCTGGATTCACTTCTCTACATCAGTATAGATCCCAGGGATGGTCCGCTGAGTCGTCTGCGGGCGATAGGATATCGCACTCACTCGCTCTCCGATGAGGGCGTTGATGAGGGTGGATTTCCCAGCATTTGGGCGACCGACGATGGCGACATATCAGACTTTTGGCATGTTATTTTTTGTTATTGATTCTTTTTCTTGCTTCTATGACCTTTTTTCTCAGGAGTTCTGATGCCTTCACGGGATTTTGCCAGATTTGCACATCAGCTCCGAATACGACCGTTGGCCCCTCTTTGCATCGGCCTTGGCACATACAGGTTTCGATCGCTACTTCATCATCTCAGTACCCGTAGAATTCCCTATCTGCATTGAGTCTGGTGACGATGTATCCGCTTTGTCTCTCGGTACAGGATCTCCCCGTACAGACCTTCACATTGATTGTTTGCATAGCTGTCAGTATAGGGAAAAGTAGGGATTTGGCAAAAGAAAGACCGTGAAAATATATAAAAAATTTGCCTTTCAAGTCTATCACTATCGTGCTAGAAAACCTGTCTGGAAGAACATCATTCACTTTTTTCATATTTTTATTTGATTTCTTATCCTTTATCCCTATAATCCGCCTACTTATCCAAAGTAAGGAACATGCATCCATAGCTCAATTGGAAGAGTAGCGGTCTTCGAAACCGTTGGTTGTAGGTTCGAACCCTACTGGGTGCACCATAGATTTTTTGCCCGGGTGATGGAATGGTA